>DAOTVS010000149.1:0-4789 GCA_034436375.1 Anaerolineae bacterium
GCCTGCGGGGGCTGCGCAGCCTGTCGTTATCACTGCCCGGCCAAAGCAATCTCGATGGTCGA
Source organism: Anaerolineae bacterium (assembly GCA_034436375.1). GTDB lineage: Bacteria > Chloroflexota > Anaerolineae > SpSt-313 > SpSt-313 > DAOTVS01. The sequence continues at coordinate 63 of DAOTVS010000149.1, forward strand.
TTCCCCCACGGGGCGCTGGTTCCGCTCCGAGACCAAACTGGGCCCGCTGTTCCATGCCCGCCTCTACGCCGGCCAGGAGAGCTCGGGCAGGCTGGTGACCCAGGTCAAACAGAACGCCCGCTTGCTGGCCACAGAGGTCGGCGCCGATCTCCTCCTGATCGACGGCCCGCCGGGCATCGGCTGCCCGGTGATCGCAGCCACGAGCGGGGCGAACCTGGCGATCCTGGTCGCCGAGCCCAGCGTCTCGGGGGTCCATGACCTGGAGCGTATTCTCAGCACGACACGCCATTTCGGCGTGCCGGCGGTCGTCTGTGTGAACAAGGCCGATATCAACCCGGCACAGACGGCGCAGGTAAAAGCCCTCTGCGCCACGCAGCAGGTGCCGCTGGTGGGCGCCATCCCCTTCGACACGACGGTGGTCGAGGCCATGGTGCACCGCCAGCCGGTGACCCAATACCGCTCGAGCCCGGCGGCCGTCGCCCTGCAAGCGCTCTGGCGCGACCTGGAACCGTGGCTGGAAGCGGAAACGGAGCAGGGTCCCGATCGACATGCCGGGCGGCATGTTTGACCCGTTGAGAACTCTGGAAAGAGGTAAAGGGATGCGAATCGTTGTGACCGCCAATGATCCTGATCTGGAAGCGCCCGTCAACCCGCTCTTTGGGCGTTGCGAGCTATTCATGTTTGTGGATACCGACACGATGGCCTTTGAAGCCGCCGAGAACCCGGCCATCGGCAGCGCCCACGGCGCCGGTATCCAGGCGGCCCAGTTCATCGTTGAGCAGGGGGCGCAGGCCGTGCTGACGGGCCAGGTAGGCCCCAACGCCTTTGACGTGCTTCAGGCCGCCCAGGTGAGCGTCTATACCCTCCCCAATGGAGCAACTGTGCGCCAGGCGGTAGAGGCCTTCCTGGAAGGCCGGCTCCAGAAAACGAACGTGGCGAATGGCCCGCAGGGCGGTGGCCACGGCGGCCGGTCCGCCTCGGCGCGGCCGTAGCGGCGCCCTTGTAGCGGCTCGAGCCGACATGGCCGTTCCGCAGATCGTCACCTATCCGGCAGCCCCGATATTGCTGCGCACTGCGCGCGCCGTGCCGCGCATCGACCGGCGCGTGCAGCGCCTCATCCGTGATATGGTCGAGACGCTGCATAATGACGAAACGGGCATCGGGCTGGCTGCGCCGCAGGTGGGCGCGGGGCAAAGGGTCATCGTCATCGACATCGGGCAGGGCCCTATCGTGCTGGTGAACCCCGAGCTCTGTGCTGCGGAAGGCGAGCAGGTCGGGCTGGAAGGCTGCCTCAGCCTGCCCGGCCTGTTCGGCGAGGTGGCGCGGGCTGCGCACGTCGTGGTGCGCGGCCTTGACCGCCATGGGCAGGCGATCACGGTGGAGGGCGAGAACCTCCTGGCCCGCGTCCTGCAGCACGAAATGGATCACCTCGACGGCATCCTCTTCATCGCGCGCCTCACCGCTCCAACACGCCTGTGGCAGGCGAGCGAGCTGCAAGCAGCGAGACAAGAAGAGGGAAAAAGCCTTTAGAAGGCGCTGGCCAGCAACGCCCAGGGGGCCACGATGCCACCGAGTGCCGGTGCCCCCAGAAATAGCCGGATCGCATCCGCGGAGGCGATAGCGTGATCACTTTCGGGCCCGTGCCCTCCAGGCGCCTCGGGCGCAGCCTGGGCATCAATAACATCCCGCCCAAGATATGTACCTACGCCTGTGCCTATTGTCAGTTGGGACGCACCCCTAAGATGCAGGCTGCACGCTCTGCATTCTACCAGCCGCAGGAGATACTGCAGGCTGTCCAGGCGAAGGTGAGCCAGGCGCGAGATCAAGGGGAAGCCATCGACTATCTCACTTTCGTGCCGGATGGCGAGCCTACGCTGGACGCCAATCTTGGCCGCGAGATTGGGCTACTGCACGGTCTGGGGATCCCAATCGCAGTCATCAGCAATGCCTCTCTCATCTGGATGGCCGATGTGCGCGAAGACCTGCTGGAAGCAGATTGGGTGTCGCTCAAGGTAGACTCCACACAGGAGGCGGTGTGGCGCAAACTGGACCGGCCTCACGGGGCCCTACGCTTGGGCCCAATCCTCGACGGGATGATCGAGTTTGCCCGTGGCTATCAAGGAGAGCTGACTACCGAGACCATGCTTGTCGAGGGAGTAAACGACAGCGTCGAGCAAATCGGTCAGGTCGCCGATTTCCTGGCCAGCCTCAAGCCTGCGAGAGCCTACTTGTCGCTTCCCACCAGGCCGCCTGCGGAGGAGTGGGCGCATGCACCCAGAGAGCAAGCCATCCATCGCGCCTATCAGATCCTCAGCAATAAGGTTACTCATGTCGAGTATCTGATCGGGTATGAGGGCAACGCATTTGCGCAGACCGGCGACGTCGAGGAGGATCTGCTGAGCATCACTGCCGTGCACCCTATGCGTGAAGAGGCGGTCAGCCAATTCCTGGCGCGGGCCGGGGCCGATTGGGCTACCGTGCGCGGACTCCTGGCCAAGGGCCAACTCGTTGAGATCGACTTTGAGGGGCACAGGTTCTATATGAGGAGGCCAGCATGTGCCCGGTAACGGTATACCTGGGAGAGCGTGAGATCGCCAGGGAAGTGATCTGGGTGGAAAAAGTGGAGGGTGGCGTGCGCCTGGCCACGATTCTGGATAGGCCAAGGATCGTGGCCGGTTCCATCAAGAGCATCGATCTCCTCGGTCTCCGCATCCTCCTAGAGCCGCTGCCGCCTCAGGCCAATGGACAGAGTTACGGACCGGCGGCGCAAGAGTAGACCAAGGCGATGCGTAGGCGGCGATAGGGTATTGCACTCAAGCCGCCACTGCCAGCGGCGTGACACAGCAGGGCCGCAGTTTTCCCAACGGAAACTGCGGCCCTCTCTGCTCTCAGGCTACTTGGCTTCGCCCTTGATTTCCTCGAGGCGCTTCTCGATATTCGCGAGCGTCGCCTTGAGATTCTCCGCCTGCGCCTGGAGCAAGTCAGCCTCCTGCGCCGGCGCAGGGGCAACGCCCGGGACCCGATAGGCCCCAAAGCGCATCCAGCCGGGCAGGCCGGTAGCATAGAACATGTTGCGCCAGCCGCGCCCGGCGCCCCGGCCGCCCCAGCACCCACGGCCCCCTGCCGGGTTGGCATAGCCCGGCGTCGCATAGCCGGCGCAATAGCCGGCGGCTCTTCCTGTCATAGGGCCCATACCATTGGGTCCCGTTCCATCACCGCGTGGCATATTCACCCTCCTCATCAAGCTACCAGCGGCGGCCGCGGCCGCCGCCCAACCGCTGCCCACGCCCCAGCCCCAGGCGCGGCAGCACACTACCCGCCCAGCGCCCGAATGCGCCGAGCCTCAAGAACCGGCCACCGCCCGCATTGGTGTATCCGGGCGTCGGGTAGCCGGCGCAGGGGCCAAGGCCCCTTCCCGTCCCTGGGCCCATCCCCGCGGGCCCTGTGCCATCACCTCTAGGCATCTCCCTCTCCTTTCGCCGCCAGCAAGTTATGTCATCTGCCGCCGGCACTATGCTGCGCGATCCGCGCAGAACATCCCTTCATCTCCCGACCCACACGTTATGGGTCGGGGTCAATCAACCTGTGCACCACATCATGGGTGCGCCCGAGCTCCCGGCGCCAGGCCTCCAACGCCCCGCGCCCTGCCTCGGTCAGGCTGTACACGCGACGCGCCGGCCCCGAGCCGCTCGTATCCCAGCTGGATACAACCCAGCCAGCCTCCTCCATCTGCCGCAACATGCGATAGACCAGCCCCGAGTCCAGCAGCGCCGGGTCGAGGCCAAAGCGGTCCAGGGCGGCGATCAGGTCATAGCCGTGCCGGTTACCCTCCTGCAAGAGGGTGAGCAGGCAAGGCTCTACCAGGCGAGCGATCTGCCCGCGCTGCACGCCGCGACCGCAGCCCCAACCATGTCTGCCTCTGGGTCCGGGCATCGTGCCCCCTTTCATATATCGCTATCTGTTACTTTCAGCTATAGTATACAACACAATCGAGCGGTTGTCAAGTGTTTTGTAGGCTCGTACCAGATAATTGTGCCATGGCACATATGTTGCTGATGCCAGAAGATAGCTTGACCAAGGAAGGAGTCGGCCCATTATGAGGGTTGCAGCCATCGTGCTCGCCCTGTCGGCCCTGCTGATCGCAGGCGTCCCCCACTATAACAACTGCCAGTACGAAGGCCAGGCGTTGGTCCTGGCCAACGGCCAGTCGACCCCGCCGCGCTGCTATTGGACGGCCCAGGGTGAGATCGCCCTGGCTATCCCGCTCTTCGGCCTGGCCCTTGCCGTAGGCGTCAGCCGACGTAGAGGAAGCCGGCGTTTCCTGGGGCTGGTGGGCGCCCTGCTGGGGCTATCGGTAATCGCCCTGCCCACCAAACTCATCGGCACTTGCTCTGCGGCCCAGGCTTCCTGTAACCTGATCATGAAACCCAGCCTGATCCTGCTGGGCGGCCTAGTGTCGACCACCAGCCTGGGGGTGATTGTCGCCGCCCAAATGCAGGAGCCGGCCGGCGATGCAGCCCCGTCTGCAGACCAACCGGCTGCAGAGAGCACTCAACCCAACCGCCCGGCCGAGGGATAAGAGAGACCATGCCGCCACAAGAGAGCCTCCTTGGCGCCCTCTTTCTGAGCGGGCTGGTAGGCAGCCTGGGCCACTGCCTGGGCATGTGCGGCCCGCTGATCATGATGGTGGGGCTGCAGATCCATGCGGCGCAGCAACGCCCACTCCC
>DAOTVS010000150.1:0-30786 GCA_034436375.1 Anaerolineae bacterium
GAGAACGCGGAGAGAGCTCTCTCCGCGTTCTCCGCGCCTCCGCGTGAAACCCGATTGCTACCGGACCAGCGTGATCTCCAGCACATCGCCTGCGGCCAGGTCGAGGCCGGGGCCGAAGGCGATACCATCCTGCACCAGCGCCGCCGACGCCTCCCGGCCGTTGAGGCGGGCGCTGACCCCCTGCGCCCCGGCCGTGTCTGCGCCCAGCTCCTGCAGGTGGAGGGAGCCATACTCCAGGCGCAGCTGCAAGCGCCCCTTCTCCTGGCGATAGACGCCCCAGCCGGAATTGACTGACCAGAAGGTCTGGAAAACATCGCCTGCGAGCCGCGGGGAAAAGCCGATGTAGCCCCGGGTGAGGTCAAAACTGAACCCAGAGAGGGCCGTCAAGAGCGACCATGAGGCCAGCGACCGGGCATAGTGGCTGCCGCACTCGAACTCGTTCCAGGGGTTGCGGCGCACGCCGTCGTGGCGCTCGCGCAGGCCGCGCACGATGGCCAGCCCCTCATCCAACAGACCCTCATAGATCATGTGTGCGGCCACCTGGTACTCGATACCACACCAAACCTCATCGGAGTAGGGGAAGGGGAAGGTGGGCCGGCCGCCATGGGGCCACGAGCAGAGGAGGAGGCCCTTTTCATCATTCAGGGCATAGATGCGCTGGCAGTTGGCGTGCTCGCTGAAATCGCTCTTCCAGTTGTAGCGGAAGACGCTTGCCAGCGCTGCACGCACACGCGCAGGGTCGAAAAGGTCGCCCAGGCCGGCCAGCCGCGCCAGCCACTGGCCGATCAACTGGTCGGAGAGGCAGCCGGCGCCATACTGGTACTTGGGGTCGCCCGGTGTCTGCCCGCCCATGCTGATGGAGAGGTCAACCGGCGCCACCTGGTGCGCCTGCGGGTTGACCCGCTGCACGTAATACTCGCCATTGAAGAGCTCCGCCTCCATCTTGGCGCGGCCGCGCTCGTACACGGCGCGATACTCCTGCGCCTGTTCCACCTCGCCCAGGGCGCGGGCCATCTCCTCGGCGGCGCGCAGGGCGGCCAGGTAGAAGGAGCCCATCATCGTATTGGGGCCCCAGAACTCGATGTCGTAGGTGTTGTGCTGGATGCCCTCCATCACCCCGTCGCGGTCCACATCCCACACCCGCCAGGCGTAGGCCAGGGCACGCTTGACTTTGGGCCACAGGCGGCGCAGCCACTCGGTATCGCCGCAGAGCTTCCAATCGCGGTAGGTCTTGACGATGCCGCCCATCTGACCGTCAGCGGCCGGGTGAAAGCTGGAGGGTGGGCTGCCCAGGGGCAGCTGCAGGCGAAAGCCCATGCGGCCATCGGGCAGGATGTTGTAGATGTAGTCGGCATCGCGCTGCGAGCGCTCAAGCGCCGGGAAGAGAAAGGCCAGCGTCTGCGCATAGTTCCAGACGTGGGTGCACGAGCCCTCGCAGCAGCCGGATTCGGCATGGCAGCCCTCAAAGGCGTAAAAGGTGCCATCGGTCAGGCGCAGGCAGGTGGTGGATTTGAGGATCGAGGCCTGAGTAGACAGGGCGTCGAGCACATAGGGCGGCAGGGTCGAGGCGTGCAGCGCGTCGTGGAAGCGCAGTGACTCCCGGCGCAGCCGCTCCTCCTCGTGTGCTGTATAGCGCGCTACGGCGAGGGCCGAGTCGAAGCGGGTGGCATAGTGGTTCTTCCAGGCGGGCAACCCGGCCCCGGTGCGGGCCGATTCGGAGCCCGGCCCGCCCTCGCGGCCCCAGTATTTCACGAAATTGGGCCAGTGCCAGCTGATATAGAGGGGCAGGGTCCGGCTCTCGCCCGGGGCCAGGGTCACGCGCAGGCCCAGGGTGCCCACATCGCTCTGGCGGTCGGCGGAGGGGCCGTAAGTGCGCTCAGTCAGCACGCCGCGGGCTGAGAACTCGTCCCAAAAGCTCTGCAGCGAGTCGAACCAGCCGGCGCGCAGCCAGCAGCTCTGCCAGGTGAGGTCGGGCCAGGGGGTCGTGAGGGCCAGGGAACCGTAGCGCGGGTCGCTCTCGGCATAGCGCTGCGAGGTCATGACGAGGCCGCTCAGCCCCTCCTCACGCACAAAAGTGTTGACGTTCTGGCCCAATCCTGTGCCATCGAGGGGGCCGCTTTGATAGCCTACCGGGTTGAAGAGGTTGGCGGCCAGGGTAGCCTGCACCGGCCGGTCGCCGGGGTTATGCAGGCGAAAGTGGAAGATGGCCACCGGCAGGCTCGAGTCGTCGGCGTTGAGGGGGATAAAGGGGTTATAAGCTTCCAGTGAGACCTGCAAGGGCAGGCGGCGATCAGCAAAATCGAGCCAGGCAAAGGGGTATTCGCCCCGGAAGGTGACGCTCTGCATATGCGGCAGGCCAGCGCCCGTGTCGCGGCGCACGCCAAAGCCCATGCCGGCAAACTCGGCCTTGCCCGAGCCGTCAAAGGGCGTTGCCGGTGGGCCCTGCAGCACCCGCGTCACCGGCGGCTCGCCCGCGCGCTGCGCCCATATCATAAAGAAAGTATAGGGCAGGGTACAGCCCTTGTTGGGGCGGTTAAAGATCTCCCAGTCAACCAGTGCCCCCGAACCCGCCAACGACACGCTCCCCGTGCCGATGCCGCCAAGGGGAAAGGCCACCTGACGGAGCGAGTCGCCCGTGTAGACGCGCTGGGGGCCCAGGGCGTAAAGCTCATCGTGGGTGTACGGAATGCGAGAGTCGGACATCAGTGATTCACCTCCATGTGACTAACATGGCCACAGGCCATGCAAACTGCCCCTGAGGCAGCCATCATGCAGATCGTCAGCGCTGAACGCGTTCCGACGCCGTGGTCGCCAACTCCTCGGCTACCACCATCCGGCAGTTGTTCACAACAAAGACGCCCCACATCGCTGGCAAGATAAAGACCAGCGACAGGCTGACGTAATAGGCGGCAAAGGCCAGGGCGATGATCATACTCAGCAGGCCAATGGTGTTAACGACGTAGCGGCCAGCCAGGAGCAGCGCATTGTGCAGCGCCATGCCCAGGCTCATATCGTGCAACACCAACAGCGGGATGGCATACAGCGACAAAGCCAGCACAACTAGAATGCCCAGCCCATCGGCAGCGAGTCCGCCCCAGATAATAGCCGGCACTTCAGGACGGGCCAAATTGGGCAGGGTGAGAAGCCCCGCCAGGAGCGGGAAGCTGGCAAGCAGCCCCAACCCTACACTTCGGCGCCAGAAACGTGGCCAGGCCTGCAACATGGTGCCGATGCCCGCCCTCTTCTCGCACACAATGGCGCCCTCCAACGCCAACAAGGCGACCCAGGAAGGGGTGATGGTCAGCGCGCCAACGATCACTGCCGGAGCGAACAGGCCGACGTAGAACAAAAGGACCGCCGGCGCGCAGAGCAGGCTGAATACGCCAGCAGCCAGCAGAATCAGCGGTAGGCTATCCCACAGTTGTGAAAGGGTCAACCGCACATAGGTGTTCGGACCGGGAGTCGAGCGATCCGCCGGAAAGGCCCCATCCATAGCCCCTCCTAAACCTTGAGGCCGGTCAGGGCGATCCCCTTCAAGACGTAGCGTTGGCCGAAAAGGAACGCCACCAGCACCGGCAGGATCGAGAGCATGACGGCGGCCAAAATCTCGGCCCGACTACCGGACCCCATATAGCCGGCCAGGGTCACCAAAGCGATCGGCAGGGTCAACTTGTCCCACGAGCGCAGGAAGAGCAACGGCCCGAAAAAGTTGTTCCACTGGCCCATAAAGGTGAAAATGCCGAGCGCTGATAGCCCAGGCCCTACCAGGGGAAGCAGGATACCCCAATAGATGCGGAAAAAGCCCGCCCCGTCAATCTTGGCGGCATCGATCAACTCGCCGGGCAGGGTCAAGAAGTATTGACGCAGCAGAAAGACACCAAAGCCGCTGGTCAGAGCAGGCAGGATCAGCGACCAGTGAGAATCGATCAGGCCGAGCTGCCGGATGATGATAAAGAGGGGGATCACTGTCACCTGGCCCGGCACCATCATGGAGGCCAGAAAGAGGAAGAACAGCACATCACGCCCACGGAACCGCAGCCGGGCGAAGGCGAAAGCAGCCATTGAGCAGGTCAGCAGTTGACCCACGGTCGCCAGCAGCCCGATCTTCAGGCTATTGATGAAAAAGAGAGGAAAGTTAATCTGCGGCGAACGCAGCACTGCCAGGTAATTCTGCCAATCCCAGGAGGTCGGCAGGAAGCTGGGTGGCAGTTCGAACGACTGGCTCGGCAAACGCAGCGAGGTCGAGAACATCCACAGGATAGGTAAAATCTCCCACACGGCTATGAGGACCATCAGAATCCAGATGATGCTCTGCCCCACAAGCCCCAACAACGAAAGCCCGCGCAGAGCGCTGTGGCGCGTCTTTACCGGCGCGCGATCGGTTTGTGCAGCACTGGCCATTACAAGCAACCTCCCCTGTACGTCAATCGTAGTAGACCCATTTCCGGCCAGCCCAGAATTGGATGAGCGTCAGAGTGACCAGGATGATGAGCAACGACAAGGATATCGTGGCGGCATAACCAAACTCAAAGGCCTTGAAGCCCACCTCGTAGATGTACATGGCGATCGTGCGCGAGGCATCGCCCGGGCCGCCGCTGGTGAGGACATAGGCATTGTCAAAGATCTGGAAGGCGCCGATGGAGCTAATGATCAGACAAAAAAAGGCTGTCGGGGTGATGAGCGGCAGGGTGATGTGGCGCACCAGTTGCCAGCGACTGGCCCCATCGATCTTGGCTGCCTCGTACAGCGTGTCGGGGATGCTCTGCAGGCCCGCCAAGTAGAGGACCATCAGGTAGCCACAGCTCTTCCAGACATCGTACATGATCACCGAGCGGATCGCCCATTGCGGGTCGCTCAGAAACGAGATGGGGGCAATGCCCAGTTGGGCCAGCAGCCAGTTCATGATACCGCGATCCCTGGTCAGGATAAAGTGCCACACCATGGCCAGGGAGGCGGTAGTCGTCATTACCGGGAAGAAGTAGACCGTCCTAAAGATGTACTGGAGTATTTTGCCGATGCTGCGGTTGACCCCCATAGCCAGGAGTAGGCCAATGACGTTATTGCCTGCCACGGCCCCAACAGTGATCAGGACCGAGTTGGAGTAACAGGTCCACAGCCGATTGTCGGAGAACAGGTGCGTCAAGTTGGCCAGACCGATCCACTTCGGTGGCTCCAGGGCCGGATACTCGGTAAAGAGCAGGGCTAGGGCGCCGATAATGGGGATGATCATAAAGATGACCAAGCAGAGGACGGCAGGCAGCGAGAACAAGTAACCGCTGAGGCTCTCCTGCAGGCGCGAAGACACTCTGACGCGCACATTAGCCGTGCCGGATTGGGACATCTGGGCGTTCCTCCTGGATTCACACGATGTAACGCGAAAGGGAACGTTCACCGTCTATGCGCGGTCTCCTGGAGGTCTTACCCTCCAGGAGACCGCGCATAGACGCCATGCTCAGCTTATCACGACTTTTTGAGCTTGTCCATTTCGGCCTGCAGCTCCTTGTGGGCACCGGCGCAGGCTTCCGCCACGGTGATTTTGCCAGTCCAGATCTGCGAGTACCAACGCTGCAACAGGGGATCGATCACGTTAAAGTTGGGCGGCGAAGGGACAAAGTCGGCATAATCCAGCGACTGGTAGTAGATGCTCAGGTCGGCCGGTGATGGCTTGGCCCGGTCCATCTCCTTGGCCGAGGTCTCGATTGAGCGCCGGGCCATCGGGGAGCCATTCTCCAGGGCATATGCGGCCATGTACTCAGGCCCATTGATCAGTTTGAGCACTTCCCATGACGCATCCGGATCGCGCGCCATAGTCGCAATGCCATCGCCGCCGACGCCCACCACTGTCTTGAGGGGGCCGGCCTTATGCGGGTAGTACTGGAGCTTATAGTCGTAGAATTTGTTGTTGTTGCCGGAAGCGATGCACCAACCGCCGCACCCTCTCATGACCAGGTGGCCCGACTCGAAATTGCCCTCTTCGTCCCAGCCATCGGGGTTCGGAGAGACCTTGTACTTGAGGATGAGATCCTGCAGGAACTGCAACGTCTCCGCCACCTTGGGATCATCCATGTTGGAATCGGTCCAGTTGTTCTTCAGGGTCGAAGTGTTGTTGTTAAAGAACCAGGGGGCCATGCCAAACTGCGTATACCAGAAAGAGAAGGCATAGCGGTCGTTGGCCGTGCCCTGGACGTCGGCCAGCGCCTTGCAGTCGGCGACAAAGTCATCCCAGGTCCAATCCTTGCCGGGCTCCGGCACCCCCTGACTGGCAAAGATCTTATAGTTGTACCACATGACCATGTTGTTCCAGTCGCTGGGGAGCTCCATCTGCTGGCCCTTCCAGTTCAAGGCCTTCATCAACGTCGGATGGATATCTTTGTCGATATCGGCCTTGTAGGCAGAATCCTTCTCAAGGAAGGGATCCAAGGGCCGCAAGATCTTCTTCTCGGTCAGCAGGGCCACACCTTCGATGGCGATGTGGATCAAGTCGATGCCCTCGCCGCCAGCAATGCGGGTAATGACGTTATCCGCAAACGTATCCCACCCGCTGCCGAACGGGGTCAGGTCCACGGTCAGATCGATATCCGGCAGCTTCTGCTGGACAAGTGGTACCAGGACTTTCTGCATAGGCTCCAGATCGCCGGATGCGGTGTAGTGGACTTTGGTTCTGCCCTTCGGGCCGGGCGTGGCGGTCACGACCTCCTTGATGACCTGGGGCGTGGCCGTCGGCTCAGCATTGGCCCCTGTGGCTGCCGGGCTGGTTGGAGCTGCCTGCGGCGCGCAGGCGGCCAACACCAGCCCGGTGCCGGCCAAAGCCGCGCCTCTCAGAAACTGCCGTCTGGAGACCTTGTGTGGGGCTTGCAGCTCATCTGTACCTGACATACTGTTGACCTCCTTCATGCTATGCTGGATGACCTGTACCTGCCGCTCCCACTACACTACAGTGATCTGCTCACCACCTCCTTCGGTCAGCGGATCATGGTGCACTTGCTCGCACCAGGCGCAACAGGAGAACACTGAAGCATGGCGGGTGCCGAGGCTCATGGTGTATCCATTGGGACGCTGTTGTCAGCAACCACTCCTACTCCTATAATAGAATAATAGCATGGAATCTGGGTCAGGTGGGGCGAGATGAGGACAGAAAGCGGCCAGGAAGTGAGTGAGCTGACACGCGAAGAGTTCATCAAGTATCTGCACGAGGGGCTGAGCCATCTCCATGATCCCGGTCGTCTGCGGCGCAGCCGGTTGGCGATCCTCTTAGGCGTCGCCAACCGGCTGGATACCTCTTTGGCCCTGCGCAACATCCTGATCGACGCCATCGAGTCCCTCAAGCCCAGGGGTGATGAATCGTCTTCCTCGTGTGCCTGGCAGATGCACGATGCCCTTTACTGCTGTTATGTGCAGCGGTTGAGTCAGCGCATCGTCGCTGACCAATTGGCTGTGAGCCCGCGCCAACTGAGGCGTGAGCAGCGCGTCGCCCTGGAGGTGCTGGCGGATCATCTCTGCCAGCAGTTCGAGCTGGCCAGCCAACTGCAAGGAGGCTGGGCCGGCGGCACAAAACCTGGGCCGACAGCCCCTGCTGCAGCGCTCTCGCTTTCAGGTGAGGATCTGGCTTGGCTGAAGGATGTGCTGCCCGAAAAGCCTACGGATTTGGCTGAGACCATGCCCTCAGTCGTCGACCTGGTGCAGCCCTTGCTTGCTCAGCACCGAGTCTGCCTGGATATCCAGACCCCTGAGGGGCTCCCGAAACTGGCCGTGCACCCGGTAGCCCTGAGCCAGATACTGCTCAACCTGCTGAGCCTGGCTATCCCCCAGGTACACGACTGCCAGCTTCTGATCTCTGCCAGGGCCGTCGAGTGGGCAGTGCAGATCGACTTGCTGGGCCAGCGTCAAACCGCCCGTCGACAGGCCCTCGTTGATGATGACCTGGCCAGTCTGGAGATGGCCTGCCAAATCGCCGAGATCTGTGCGGGCAAGATAAGCGTCTCGGAAGAAGATGAGGCATTCTTCAGAGCGGCAGCAACCCTGCCGGCCCTTGGCAGCCTGCCCGTGCTCATCATTGATGACAATGCAGATGCCCTGCAGCTCATGCAACGCTTTGCTGCGGGCACACGCTACCGACCCATTGTCACACGGGATCCAGAGCATGCCCTGGAACTGGCAGCGAGTCTGCATCCCAAAATCATCGTGCTGGACGTGATGATGCCTCAGGTCGATGGGTGGAAGGTTCTGGGGCGCCTTCGCCAACACCCGCACACAGGGCACATCCCCCTGATCGTCTGCACCATCTTGCCGCAGGAGGCGCTAGCTCTCTCTTTGGGAGCCGATGGCTTTGTGCGCAAACCGATCACCCGGCAGTCGCTGTTGGCTGCCCTCGATGGCCAGGTCGCACGGATGGCGACAGGGCCTCGCTGATCGCCTGAATACAGTTCAGAAGTTGTTGCGCAGAGGGTGCACCCGCATGAGAGACGGCAAGCGCCCCGCCGAGGATGAGCTCTCCCGCCGGATCCCGCGACGAGATTACAATGACCGGGATGCCCTGGATGGCGGCATCCGCGGCCTTTTCCCGCAGTATCTGAAAGCCATCCATTTCTGGCATGATCAGGTCGAGCAACATCACGTCGGGCCGGCGTTCCCGCAGCAGGTCAAGCGCGCGCTGCCCATTGGTCGCCTGCAGGATGCGATAACCACACGGTGCGGCGGAGATCATGCGAGCAAAGAGTTGCAGGATTTCTGGCTCGTCATCGACCAGCAGCACGGTCTTCGCGCCTCCCGGCAGCTTCGCCAGGGCCGAAAGCAGCGTGTCACGGGCAACCGGCTTGACCAGGTACTGCACCACGCCAAGGCGCTTGGCGGCCTCCTCAGGTCCCGGCACCCAACAACTGATAGCCGGCGCATCATAGGGCAAGCGCGATAGATGCCGCAACGCAAGGGGTATCTCCCCATTGGGGGCGTTCACGATGAGCGCTCGGGCCGGGGAGCGGCCCAACTCACGGAGGGCATCTTCACCGCTCCGTACCGCAATAACTTCGACACCATCGAGATAGCGGCCAAAGAGCCGCTGCAGTGCATCTCCCTGCTCCAAGATAACAAAGCGGGGAACTAGAACAGGCACAGGTGCTTTGGAGCGCCGGGTACGCGCCTCGTACTCTTGATAGGGGCTGAACCAGCGCGACACATCATCCCCCGCAACGGGCGGGGGGGTCGTCAGCGGCAGGCTGAAGTGGAAAACCGTGCCCAGGCCGACCTTGCTCTCCAACCACATCTTGCCCCCGTGCATTTCCACAAACTGTCTGCTGATGGCCAACCCCAAACCACTTCCTCCCTGGCGCCCCTCGGCATTTCCCAGCTGCTGGAAAGGCTGAAACAGCCTCTTCTGCTCCTCTTCAGAGATGCCTGGCCCGGTATCGGCGACGCTGACGACGACGCTGTTGCCATCCTGCCGGACCTGAACGTGCACTCCGCCGCGTTGCGTTAGTCGCCCCGCATTGCTTAGCAGGTTCAGCACAACCTGGCGGACCCGCGTGCCATCGCAGAAAACCTGGGGCAGGTCTCGTGGGATCTTGGTTTCGAGGTATAACCCCTTTGACCTGAAGAGTGCCTGCGTGGCCACCACGGCTTCGTCTATGATAGCCTGCACCGACACCCATTCCTTGCTCAGCGCCATGCGGCCCGCTTCCACCTGACTCAGGTCGAGCACGTCATCCACGAGCTTGGCCAGGTGTTGGCTGTTGCGTTGGATAGCTGCGATATCCGCCAGGAGAGCTGGCGGCAGCTTGACGCCATAGACCTGAGGTGATTCCGTGATCATCTCGCTAAAGCCGATGATCATGTTCAGGGGCGTCCGGAGCTCATGGCTTACATTGGCCACAAACTCTTCCTTGGTCTGGCGCGCTTCCTCGGCCACCTGATACATGGCTCGGAGCCGGTCAGATAAGCGGGCCAGCCCGCGGTTGGCCAGGATCAAATCCTGTTGAATCTGCTTGATCTCCAAGCGTTGATCTCGGGCCTCCTCCACTTTCTGCTGGGCCTGATGGAAGCTGAAGAGCGACCATTGCGTGACTGTGAGAAGCGATGATGTGGATACCCAGCCCATTATGCCCATAAATGCCCCAGCGCCAGTGACGACCATACTCAGGGCGGGAGGTAAGGTTGGCGCAATCGGGTTCCGGGATACCCACCATACCAGAGCGATGATCGCGCCTTCTGCGATGAGACCGGCTTGCCAACCCAGGGTGATCGTAGCGGTAAGCGGAAGCACTGCGTAAAGAAAGACTATATCCGGCTCACGAGCCAGATACACGGACAGCGTAATGGCCATCGCCAATCCGACTTGCCACACTGTCTGAGCCCCAATGAATGATCTCTGGAGAAGCCAAAGGACAAATATGGAGAGCGCCGTCAGCCCCGCTACGATCGGGAAAAAGCTGACAATGAGCTTATCCGGGAGAACCTCCGTAGCTACCACATACCAGCCGATGCAGACACCCGTCTCAAGCAAGATAAGCGTGCGCGCAGCAGACTGAAGTAAATCGCCACTTGATGAGACGAATGCAGGATCAACTCTCGATGCTCGAAGAACAGACAGCATGGGGCCTCCAGATTGCTTCTCAGATGGGTCATCCGTGCTGCAGCCATATGCCGCCTCCACACATTCTTTTCCTCCCAGCTGGACCCAACCTGAAAGCTGGGCTTCATCAGGACCTCCAGAGAGCCCACGTCGGATGCGGGCGTCTGCCGGGGCGGGATCTCGAAGCAAGGGCTCATGCCGTGGCCGCTCCCTCGCTTTGCAGGGCCTGCAGGACGGCGCTGCCATCGAGCGATTCGTGCTCCAACAGCTCGTGCGCCAGGCTATCCAGGGCGCCCCGGTGCTCGCTGAGCAGCGCCTGCGCCCGTTCGTACTGCTCGGTGATGATGCGCTGCACCTCGGCATCGATGACTTGCAGGGTCTCGGGGCTGAGGAAGCTGTTATCTTGCATGGCGCCGCCCAGGTATTGGTACTGCTGCCCGGCATAGCGGACGGAGCCCAGCTTCCGGCTCATGCCGAACTCGGTGACCATGCGGCGGGCCAGATCGCTGGCGTGCTCGATGTCGTCGGAGGCGCCGGTGCTGATGGTGCCCAACACCACCTGTTCGGCGGCGCGGCCGCCCAGCATGACGGCGATGCGGTCCTCCAGCTCGGCCTCAGTGAGCAGATAGCGATCCTCCGTCGGCATCTGCAGGGTATAACCCAGGGCGCCGCGGCCGCGCGGGATGATGCTGATCTTGGCCACCGGGTCGGCATGGGGCGCCAGATGGGCGACCAGGGCATGGCCCGATTCGTGGTAGGCCACAGACCGCCGCTCCTGCTCGTTCATCACGCGCGTCTTGCGCTCCAGGCCGGCCACCACGCGCTCGATGGCCGCCTCGAAATCGGCAACGGTCACGGCTGGCGCGTTGCGTCGCGCCGCCAAAAGCGCCGCCTCATTCACCACGTTGGCCAGGTCGGCGCCGCTGAACCCGGGGGTGATACGCGCCGCCCGCTCGAGGTCGAAATCATCACTCAGCTTGATGTGGCGGGTGTGGATCTTGAGGATCTGAATACGCCCGATCAGATCAGGGTTATCGACGGCGATCTGGCGGTCAAAGCGGCCGGCGCGCAGCAGGGCCGGGTCCAACACCTCCGGCCGGTTGGTGGCCGCCATGATGATCACCGGGTTCTGGACATCGGCCTTGAAACCGTCGATCTCGGCCAGAAGCTGGTTCAGGGTCTGTTCGCGCTCGTCATTGGCGTTCAGGCGCACAGCGCCGGCCCGGCTCTGACCGATGGCATCGATCTCATCAATAAAGATGATTGCGGGGGCCACCTGGCGCGCCTGCTCAAAGAGGTCGCGCACACGGGCCGCACCAACGCCCACAAACATCTCCACAAACTCGGAGCCGCTCGTCTCGAAAAAGGGCACCTGGGCCTCACCAGCGCAGGCCTTGGCCAGCAGAGTCTTGCCGGTGCCGGGAGGGCCCACCAGCAGCACGCCTTTGGGGATGCGTCCGCCCAGCCGGGCAAAGCTCTGTGGCGCCTTGAGAAACTGGATCACTTCCTGTAGCTCGGCAATGGCCTCATCGGCG
This sequence comes from Anaerolineae bacterium, assembly GCA_034436375.1. Lineage (GTDB taxonomy): Bacteria > Chloroflexota > Anaerolineae > SpSt-313 > SpSt-313 > DAOTVS01. The sequence goes on from DAOTVS010000150.1 coordinate 12,100, forward strand.
CCGCCCACATCCTTAAAAGTGACCCCCACATCCTCCGGTTTGACTTTGGTAGCCGTGCTCTTGCCCACACCGAGGACACCGCTCAGGCCACCAACTCCGCTACCCATCCGGCGATAGGCAAAATACCAGAACCCTGCCAGCAGCCCCATGGGCAATACATAGGAGAGCAGGATGGCGCCCAGAGGGCTGGCGGGAGGCTGAATGCTGTATTGCACACCCGCTGCATCGAGCTCATCGATCAACTTGGGATCCCCATTATTAGCTGGCGATACGGTGTAGAATGGCGTCGGCGTGTCGCCCGTGCTTTTGAGCAGGCCGTGGATCTGGCCGTCGCCCAGCGTCACCTGGCTCACCTGGCCAGCTTTGAGTTTGGCTTTAAAGTCGCTGTAGGGAATCTCCATGGCGCTCTTGGCGAGGGGAGCTAACACAAACTCCTGAAAGATCCACAGCAGGATCAGGCTGGCGATCAGGTAGGTCACGCTAAAGTGCAACTGCCTCCGGCGGTGCTGCCGGCGGTCAGCATCCTGCCTGGGATTGCGATCAGAGTCTCGCTTACCGTCCATCGTTGTCCCCTTTCATGCAGCGGAGAATGAGCGCCCACTCTGCTCCTTCCGATTATACCAACAATAGACCGCAGAGGCAATAGAATTGCGGCCTTGGGGGGTAGGGCCTTTGACGTCTTCTTCCCACCGTGCTACACTCGTCCTGGCTGCTCAACTTGCCCCCCCTTACCGGGCTCTATCACGCCGCTGTGCGCGAGACGTCTATCCGCACCATTGGCCTCTGCCAGGAGCTGACCCATTTCGCCTCGCGCCTTTCAGGCCTGCCCGGCGCGCCGGAAGAGGAGATTCGCTTCAAAACATTGGGTATCACAGAGTACGTATCATCGCACTTGTGGTATAATTCATCCATACCTCTTTCCTCGCAGCGTGGCTCTGGTCAGAAAGGAAACCCTCACATGTACTACGGTGCCGACTACTATCCCGAGCATTGGCCTGAGGAGCGTTGGCCCCTGGACGCCGAGATGATGGCGGAGGCGGGGCTCAACATTGTGCGCCTGGCCGAGTTCGCCTGGGCCAAGCTGGAGCCGGAGCGCGGCCGTTTTGATTTCGATTGGCTGGACCGGGCGATCGCCGCCCTGGCCGCGCGCGACATCCACGTAGTGCTGGGTACGCCTACGGCTGCGCCGCCGGCCTGGTTGGTGCGAGAAAACCCGGAGGTGCTGCGGGTACGCGCCGATGGAAGGCGCGTGCATTTCGGCTTTCGGCGCAGTGTCTGCCTGGTTTCCGAGACCTACCGCGCCCATTCGCAGCGCATTGTGCAGGCCATGGCCGAGCACTATCGCGACAACCCGGCGGTCGTCGGCTGGCAGATCGATAACGAGTTCGGCTGCCACGATTCGGCGCGCTGCTATTGTGACGAGTGTCGGCGAGCTTTCCAGGCGTGGTTGCGTGAACGCTATGGCAGCCTCGAGGCGCTCAATCGCGCCTGGGGTACAGTCTTTTGGAGCCAGACCTATACCGGGTGGGAGGATATCCCCCTTCCCTATGCGGATGTAGAGCAGCCCAACCCAGGCCTGGCGCTGGATTACCGCCGTTTTGCCTCCGACGCCAATGTGGCCTATCAGCGTTTGCAGGTAGAGATCCTGCGCCGCCTGTGCCCGGGCCATTTTGTGACCCACAACTTTATGGCCGGCCAGTTCCAGGAGCTGAACTATTTCGACCTGGCGCGAGACCTGGATTTCGTCTCGTGGGATAACTATCCCGACCTGCGGCGCAGCGACCCGGCGCAACTGGCCTTTAACCACACCTGCATCCGCGGCTGGAAGGGCCAGAGCTTCTGGGTCATGGAGGAGGAAGCCGGCCCCCCGGGCAATACGGTCATCGGGCCGTCGCCACGGCCCGGCGACATCCGCCTGTGGAGCTATCAGGCCATCGCCCACGGGGCCGATGCGATTGTTTACTTTCGCTGGCGCACCTGCCGCTTTGGCGCCGAGGAGTACTGGCACGGTATCCTCGATCACGACGGCAAGCCGCGTCGCCGCTACTGTGAAGTGCAGCAGATGGGCCGCGAGTTGGAGCGGGTGGGCGACGAGATCGTCGGTGCGGAAGTGCGCTCACAGGTCGCCATCGTCTTTGATTGGGATGCGGCTTTTGCTCTGCAGGTGCAGCCGAACAACCCCGACCTGAACTATATCGATCACCTGCGGCGCTATTTCACCGAACTGCACCGCCGGAATGTGTCGGTAGATATCATCCCCTGGAACGCTGACCTGCGGCACTATAAGCTGGTGCTGGCGCCCATGTTCCACGTCCTGCCGCCCGAGGCTGCGGCCCACTTTGAAAAGTATGTTGACAAAGGGGGCACGATCCTCTTTGATGTGCGCACGGGCGTCAAAGAAGCGTGCAACCAGGCGGTCGACATGCCGCTGCCCGGGCTGGTAGCCGACCTGTGCGGCGTGACGGTGGCAGAGTACGACTCGCTCCCCCGCGGCCTGCGGGTGCCGCTGCTGATTGATGCTGACCCCAGCACGGCCGCTGCGCCAGAGGGGCAGGTCTGGTGTGATGTGCTGGCTCTGCAGGGGGCCAAAGTGGTCGCGCGCTACGGCGGGCAGTACTATGCCTGCCGGCCCGCGGTGGCCATCAACACGCACGGGCGTGGGCGCGCCGTCTATGTGGGCACGGTGGGCGACGCCGCCTTTTACGAGCGCCTGCTCGGATGGCTGCTCGAGATGGTAGACGTGCGCCCCCTGCTGGAGACCCCAGCCGGCGTGGAGGCGATGGCCCGCTGGCAGGGCACACAGAGGATGCTCTTTGTCCTTAACCATACCGACAGCCCACAGACGGTCACCCTGCCAGCTGAGCACAGGGACCTCCTCAGCGGCCAGGTGCTGCATGGCGCCGCGACCCTCGGCCCGAAGGATGTGTGGATCCTGATCTGAGAGGGCGCGCGCACGATTCGGTTTTTGCCAGAATCGTGGCGTTGTGATAGAATGCCCGTTTGTGCCCGGTAGGGCACAACGCAGGACGAAAACGGATCTCACGGCAAAGAGCCTGCCTTGAGCCAAGAGGCGCTGCGAAGAGCGGGAGAAAGAGATCCTTGCGCGTTCTTTGCGCTCTTGGTGGCTCCGCACCTCTGTTTTCAGTTCATGGTGCACGATGAGGGTGCCAGGAGGGGAAGATCCCATTCCTGGGCCCTCTTTTTACGCGTGCCGGCGATATTCACCCTTTACGACTGCCCAAAGGAGGCCCCGCCGTGAACAAACCGGCCCTACCGGGCTATCTGCCCGAAATTGTCTCCCAGCCGGGAGCAGCAAGAGCCTATCCGTAGAGTTGATTCACCGCACTCTCGGATAGGCTCTTTTTTTCAGCCCCAGGCTGCCCCTGCTCTTGGGTGGAGGGCCAAGCGGGCAGTGAGTGGGTTACCATGGTATTATCTGGAAAGGAGATCTCCGTGAGCTGGTTGAGCAAGGTTTGGGGCAAAGATACCGATCTGATCGTTGGGGTCATGCCCCATCAAACCATGGGTTTCTGGCGGTCGCTGTGGCAGGCGCTGCAACACCTGCTGACTGCCGCCGGCGCCAATATCCTGGGCCCCATCTTGATGCATCTGGACCCCGGCATGGCGCTGTTCACCTCCGGCATCGGAACGCTGATCTACAACCGCTTTGTCGGCGTTCCAGCCTACATGGGCACTTCGTTTTCCTATATCGCCGTCATTGCTTATGTAATGACCTCCCCCTGGGGAAGCCAGAATATGGTGGCGGGCGGCATCATTGTCGCCGGCCTGACCACGATGCTTGTGGGGGTGATCGTCAAGCTCGTCGGCTACCGTTGGGTCAACGTCCTGATTCGGCCGGCCGTTTGGGCCATGGTCGTCATCGCCATTGGGCTCATATTGGGCCCAACCGCCTTTGGCTCCGCGATCCAGCAGCCCACCCTGGCGATTGTGACCTTTGTCCTGGGCGTGATTTTCGCCACCATGTTCAAGAAGGATAGTCTCTTCAGCGCCCTGCCCATCCTGCTGGCCATGATCGCTTCCTACGCCGTGGCGTTGTTCATGGGTCAGGTGAACCTCGCCCCAGTGGAAGCCGCGCCTTGGTTCACTCTCCCCCGCTTTGTCGTGCCCGTGTTCGACGTACGCGTCTGCCTGCCGATGGCCCTGGTAACGCTGACCGCGGTGATCATGGAACACATCGGCCACCTCAAGGGCATGAGCAGTATTGTGGGCACCGAGAATTACGACGAGCGGATGGCCAAGAGCCTCTTCTTTGACGGTGTGTCCAATGCCCTGTCCTGGGCCGGCACGCCCAGCGTGACCTATGGCGAGAACATGGGCGTGTTCGCGATCACGCGCGTGTTCAGCCTCAAGGTCATGTACCTGGCCGGCGGCATTGCGGTCCTCGCTGGCTTTCTGGGCAAGCTTTCCCCGCTGATCTCCTCCATACCGTCCGGCGTGCTGGGCGGGGCCACCTTCCTCCTGTTCGGTATGATCGCCTGGGCAGGGTTCCGGCTGTTTACAGTGGAGGGTGAGGGCAGAATCGATTTGAGCGACCGCAAGAACCAGGTCATCGTCGCTGCCATGGGTACCATGATGGTTGTCGGCACAACTGTCGATTACCTGCGCACGGCGCTGGCCGGCATCACGCCTGAGGACCTGGCCTCGTCGCCGGCTTCGGTCGCCACAGCGGTCAAGAGCCTGCAGTTCCTTTGCCACAGCCTGCGCATTGGCAACTCGGAGATCCCGGCCCTCGTTGCCGTCGCCCTGCTGGGGATTGCCATGAACGTGGTGCTCAACTTCCGCGAGATCCTGGGTGAGTTCCGCAAAAAGCCCGTCGCCGAGGCTGTCACGAGCGAAGCGGTCGCCGGCAAGTAAGCTGCCGGAACACGCGGTGCGGGGGGAGACGCCACCCATCTCCCTTCCTCCAGCCACACAAGCCCTGAAGAAGCAGGGGTAGGATCTTCTTCCTACCCCTGCTTTGTTGTGCGTCCCTATGCGCTACCTGGTCCGCACGGTCGCTGGCGCGCTTGACCAGGTCGGTCAGACCCAGGCCGAACTCGGGCATGCGCGCATCATCCTCACAGGTGAAGGGCGCTGCGGCCTCGGCTTGCTCTTCGGCTTGACCAGGGAAAGCAGCAAAGGTATAGTGGTTTACTGAAGGAGGCCTGTTCGATGGCTGATCTTTTGCGGATCGCGCGGGCCCTCCGGCCTGCGTTGTCGGTGCGCACGCTCCAGGGCCAGCCGCTGATGGTGGGCGAGCGCCAGATCACCCCGATCGCGCGCTCGGTCTGCCTCACGGTAGGCGTGCCGCACGGTCCTCTGGCTCTGGGATGGGTATGGGCCCGGCCGATTGCGGTGCTTGAGACCTGGCAGGGCCGGGTGCGGCGCATTCCCATCTATGACGCGACCCGTCTCGTCCTCGCTATTCCTTTGGTCATCTCGATACTGCTGCTTCTGGCGACGGCCAGTATCTCGCGCAAGCGCAACACACGCTTAAGGAGGCGGGCATGAACGAACCCATGACACAACCCCAGGCTCAGGCGCCAACTCCAGCGGAAATGCAGGGCCCCCAGTACGAGACCGATGCTGTGAGGCTGTTCTTCGAATCGATGGCCAGCGTGGTCGGCGTGGACACAGTTTTCGGCGATCCGGTCACAGCCGGCAATCAGGTCGTGATCCCCGTATCCGAAAGCAGCATGGGGGGCGGGGTAGGTGTGTCCTACTTTCCCGATGAGCACGGCCAAATGCAGCAGCGGATCATACGCGCCGGCGCCGGCGGCGGAGGCGCTGCCAACACTCGCCCAGTCGCGGCCATTGTGATCAGCCCCGAGGGCGTCAGGGTCAAGCCCATCATCGACGCCAACCGGCTGGCGCTTTCGGGCATCACCAGCACCGCGGCCCTGTGGCAAGGCGTCGCAGCTCTCGTCAAGGCCCTGCGCAAAGATCGCCGGCGGTAGGGTGCGAAATGTGATACGTGATGCGTGAGGTCGCCGTGACTCGTAATAAGTAATCCGTAATGCGTAAGGCCACCATTTCGCAGCGTATACTGCTTTTCGTAGCCTTAGCCTCAGTGTGGCTAGCGAGAAGCATAGGACTCCTCGGAATGCTAACCTTACTTGTTACGTTTTACTTATTACGTTTTACTTATTACGGATCACGCGTCACGTATCACGTTTCAGACATCAGGAAACCGCCGTTGAAACCGAGATAGCCCACTCCGCGTATAATCAGTGGGCCTGACGCACCCCCTTCATCACTTGAGGGAACGGTATGCCTCGCAGCAAGAGGGTAAAGGAGCAGAGACTATGGTGGATCAGACACCGGAATCGAAGGAAGAACGGATCGAAGCCGGGATCGAGGGCCGGGTGCAGGCGGAGATGGCCCAGGGCGCCGGGGTCGCGCAGGGCGGAAGCTGGGAAGAGATCGCACGCCGCATCGAAGCCAAAATCCGTGGTGAGTTGGGCGGCATTGCAGGGGCGCGGCCCAATGCTACCTGGGCAGAGGTGGGCCAGGGGCTCGAGGCAAAAACCAAAGAGTCGCTGGGGCGCTGGGCCGGGGCGACCGCGCAGGACGACTGGGATACAATCGGCCGCAAGATCGAAGGACGCATCCGCGAGCGTGCCGCCCGCTGGAGCGGTGTGGAGGCCGGCCAGGAGGCCGACTGGGATACCATCGCCCGGCAGTCCGAGAGCCGCATCCGCGCCGGCCTGGCCCGTTCGGTGGGCGCTGAGCCGGGCGCCGACTGGCGCACTATCGGCCAGCATCTGGAAAGCCAGGTGCGCGCCGGGCTGAGTGACATTTTTGGCGAGCGCCGGCGTGAGGCCGGGGCTGCGGCCCAGCCTGGCGGAGCAGCAGAAGAAACCAGCCAGCCGGCTGGGGAGGGCAACGTGCGCCAGGAAGAATACCACGTCTCGGGCGGTGAGATCCTGGACAAGTTCAAACAACTCGTGCACGAAGGCAATGTCCGCAAGGTGATCATCCGTCAGGGCAATAACGTACTGCTCGAGTTCCCGCTTACGCTGGGCATTGTGGGCGTGGTGCTGGCGCCGACCCTGGCCGCCGTGGGGGCGATTGCTGCCCTGGTGGCCGACTGCACGATTGTGGTGGAACGGGAAGCCTGATTCTGTAGATGGCCTCGCAACCGGTAGGGCTGAAGCATATCGCCCTGCCCCCACGGATGTGAGCGCACCCTGGGGCACGGCGGCATGCTTCAGCCCTACGGCATGCAGGCCAGAATCGTGTCGCTGCGGGCCGGGACGACTGGGCCGCGGCTGCTGCCCGCGTCAATCTGCTCGAGCGCAGTCACGGCCTCCTGGAAGGACTGCACCGGAATGATCTTCATGTTTTGCGCCGTCGCACGGGCTGCAGCGCTATCCGCTAAAGGCACCAGAAAGTATTCGACGCCCGCTGCTTCGGCCGCGCGCACCTTGGTCGGCACGCCACAAACGGGCCCTACCTTACCGTTGAGGCGCAGCGTGCCCGTGCCGGCAATCTTGTGGCCGCGGGTAATATCCTCGGTGATCAGGGCATTGTAAATGCCCAGGGCATACATGAGGCCGCCTGAGGGGCCGCCGCTCAAAGGTCCGGGTTCGAGCTTGATATCGATGGGAAAGTGGTGTTCGAAACCTACGGTCACCGCCACGATGCCCAGCACCGGCGCTTCAGTGTCGACGGGCCCCGGAAGGGCAGGCAGGGTAACCGTCTGGCGGTGACCGCTCCGCCGGATGCCCAGGGCCATGGGCTCACCCTGCAGATGGCCCTGGGTGATGCTCGCCAATTCGGCCACGGTATGGATATCCTCACCATCGGCCGATTCGATGATATCACCCGGTTGCAGTTGAGAGGCTGCGGGCGAGCCAGGCAGCAGGCTGACCACCGAAACGTCGGCATTGCTGGACCTGATGCTATAGCCCGCCTGGCGCAGAGCGACGACCTGCGCAATGGTTTGGCTCTCTTGCAGCAGGCGTTGGCTGAGCTTCTGGAACTCCTCGCCCGGCATCCCAACGGGCAGCGCCTCGCTCTTGGGGAGGGTACTCACATCGGGTTGCAGCGGCGCCAGGATGTACTGGCCCAATCGCGGCTGGAGCGATACACGCAGCGCCGTCAGGTAAAGGTGGCCTCCGGGTTCATAGGAAGCTCCTTCCACCTTGATCAGCGGCTCGACGGGTTGCACCGGGCCTGGCCCAACCAGCGCTACCGGGCTCGGCAGAACATAGAACGCCGCCACAACTGCTGGCAGCACAACAGAAAGCAAGCCCAGGGCAATGAAAGCCGAGCGGGTTGAATGTGATCCCGACTCCAGACTCTGCATTCCCTTCGCGCTCCTGTGCAAAATTCGTGTTGCCAGCAGTGCATAGCAAAAAACATGCCAGTGTGAAAATGCGGCGGGGGAGCACCGCTCAGAGATGCTCCCCCGCTCTACCTGCGGCGCGCTCAGCCCGCGCGGATCAGGTTGCCCTCGGGATCAAGCTCAACAAAGTGATGCACACGCCCATTGACCCACGACTGGCACTGGTTCTGCGGCGCATCATCCGCCGGCTGGCGCGGCGAATGGGCCACATCGACGCACCAATCGGGGATGATCTCCTCGGCCAGGCAGGGGCCGGTGCTCATATCGATGCCCTGAGCCTTCTTTTCCTGAAAGAGCATCTCCGCCATGAGAATGGCCCGATCGCGATCGCTCAATGCACTTTCCAAGGAACACCTCCATCATCCTGAAGACCTGCGTTTGCCAGAGATATGCCCAAACCCGGGGCCAGATCACCGCTGCGGCGACTGGGATTTGTACATGGGTATGTGGAGCTCCAGGCGATCCTCGATCCCCTGCACGCCCGGCACGCGATGGATCGCCGCCAAAACCGAGTCGTGCTCCTCTTCCGACTCGACCGTTCCCTCAACATAGGCCACCCCATAGTGAAGGCGCACATGGAAGCGCTCCGGCCGCTCTAGCGTGGGGTCGGCTCGTATCTGCTCCAGAATCTCCTGCTGCACATCGGCATCGGGGCGGACGCTGGACTCGCGGCCCATCAGGGTGAGTTGATTGTCTACACTGTTCACCCCGGGCACGCGGCTGGCGATGTCGATCGCTGTCTTGCGATCCAGCTCCGATTCGATGCTTCCCACCAGGGTGACAACGCCATCATTGTCGGCAAGCACCTGCATACTCAGGGTCTGCGGCCTGAGGAAAGCATCCCTTTCCAGCGCCGAGATCACCTCCTCGGTCAGCTTGGGGTTGTTGTTGGTACGCGCCAATCGGGGGTTGTTGTTTCGCTCCATGGCTTGGACCTCACTCTCTCATCAGATGCTGCGCTTCGATTTGCCGGACGTGCAGCAGATTATTGACATCAACCACCCCGACCGTATCCCAGGCATCGTCGCCGGCAGCGCGCTTTTCGACCGTCGAGTCCACATCGCCGGTAAGGGTCACCACACCATTCTTCACATCGACATTGATCTCATCAGCATTGACCCAGGAATCCCAAGTCAGGCGATTGTAGATATCACTACGGATCTCCTCATCGTCGCGAACCGTGCGTGCATAGTAGGGACCATAGGTCCCATAGTAGTAGCGGGCGTAGGGCGTATCGTAAGGGCGATTAAAAGCCATCCCTATCCTCCGAGACTGCTTGCGGCAGGCAAGCTCGCTGCCAGAGGGCAGCAATATGCGTGCCAGTTAGCTTTTAGCTGGCACACCGATTTCCCTGGCGAGCAATCCAGGCCAGTCCTTGGTAAAAAGTCTGGCCTGGTCTTGCCAGGGCCAGAGGCCGGTCAACTTGCTTCGCCTCTAGCCGGCAGCCTCCTTGTAGGTGTGTGGGGTGAATGTTGCTGCCGGCAGATCTGTATGCCAAGTGACAATGGTCCCTGCACGAAAGAACAACGACGCAGCGAGGCATGCCGGTGCGCGCAGGCTAAGGGCTGATAGCTAATAGCTTCATGTGGCATGTTTCTTGCTGGCCAAGGGCCAGAGCACTCTAGTTGTGAAAGGAGTCTTGAGATGGGCGATTTGTCGCACCTGTTTCAGCCAATCAAGATCCGCAACCTGGAGATCAAGAACCGCGTCGTCATGGCGCCCATGGTGGCCAATTATTGCACGCCAGAGGGCGCCGTCACGCAGCGGCTGATCGACTATATGGTTGCGCGCGCCTGGGGCGGCGTCGGCCTCATCGAGACCGAGGCCAGCTATGTGCGCGAGGACGGCAAGGCGTTTACCAATGAAATGGGGATTCACAAGGATGATCTGGTTCCCGGCCTGCGCGAGCTGACAAACCTGGTGCACGAGGGCAAGGCCAAGATCGCCATGCAGATCTATCACGCCGGCCGGCAGGGCTCCAGTAAGGTTTCGGGCCTGCCGCTCGTGGCCCCTTCGCCGCTCGCGGACCCGTCGAGTGGAGAGACCCCGCACGAGCTGACGCTGGAGGAGATTCACGAGCTGGAAGATGCCTTTGTGCGGGCCGCACTCCGGGCCAAGGATGCGGGTTTCGACGCGGTGGATGTGCACGGCGCCCATGGCTACCTGATCGCCGAGTTCCTGTCGCCTTTCTCGAACCGCCGTACCGACGAGTATGGCGGCAACCTGCAGGGGCGGGCGCGCTTTGCCATGGAGATCGTGAGCAAGATCCGCCAGGCCGTCGGCCCTGATTATCCCATCATTTTCCGCATCAGTGGCGACGAGTATGTGTCGGGTGGGCTCGACCTGCCGCAGACCCAGGCCATCTCTCGGCTGGTGCAGGATGCGGGCGCCGATGCCATCAGCGTCTCGGCCGGCAACTATGCCTCGCCGGGCATGATGATCGTCCCACCTATGGAGCTGGAGCGAGCCATCTTTGTGCCGCTGGCCCAGGCGATCAAGGAGGTCGTGTCGGTGCCCGTGATTGCGGTAGGGCGGCTGCACGACCCGGCCATCGCGGACCAGGTCATTGCTCTGGGCCAGGCCGATATGGTGGCCGAAGGCCGCTCACTCTTGACCGACCCGGGTTGGGTGGAAAAGGCGCAGCGGGGCGAGGTGGATGAGATCAAGCCCTGCATCTCCTGCAACGAAGCGTGCATCAACAATCTGATGCAGCAGATGCCTATCAGCTGCCTGGTCAACCCAGGCTGCGGGCGCGAGCGTGAGTTTGCCATCCAGCCGGTGAAGCAGCCCAAGAACGTAGTGGTAGTGGGCGGCGGACCGGCGGGCCTGGAGGCCACGCGGGTGCTGGCCGAGCGTGGGCATCATGTGACATTGTTCGAGGAGGATGCGCGCCTGGGCGGCGAGTTTGTGGTGGCAGGGCAGGCCCCGCGGAAGGAAGAGCTCAGCGATGCCCTGCGGTGGATGATCCGCCAGGTGATGAAATCGGGCGCCGACATCCGCCTCGGGCAGCGCGCCACGGCCGATATGGTACTCTCGCTCAAGCCCGAGGCCGTGATTGTAGCGACCGGGGCCAAGCCCAAAGTGCCCAAGGTGCACGGGCTCAAGGCCCAGAGGGCCAAAGTGGCGCGCGATGTGCTCATGGGCGAGGCCGTGCCAGGCCAGACCGTGATGGTGGCTGGCGGCGGCGCCGTGGGCCTCGAGGCGGCAGAACTGCTCTCGCTGATGGGCAAGGAGATCACGGTGGTGGAGATGACCAGCTCAGTGGCGGCCGATATGACGCCCGACCGCCGCTACTGGGTGCTAGAGGAGTTGGCCGACCACGATGTAGGCCTCGTGACCGACGCTACCATCCAGGATGTGACGGACGGCGGCGTGCGCATTTTGCATGAGGGGCACGAGGAGGTCATTGGGCCCTATGATGACATTGTGTTGGCGCTGGGATACGAGCCCGACGCGGGCCTGGTCAAAGAGCTGCAGGGGCGCGTGCCGCAGGTGTTCAACATCGGCGATTCGGTGCAGGTTCGCTCGGCTGTGGAAGCGATCCGTGAAGGCGCCGAGGTGGCGCGTCAGATCTAGTGGGCTTTGCACGCGGGGCAGCTGCTGCCTTGGCCCCGAGCAGGGGCACCAAAGCAGCGAACCGGGGCGCCTTATGAGTGCCCCGGTTCGCTGTGTCTGCATGTGCCAGACCACTATCTGCCGAGCAGAGTGGTAAACTGGTAATGATGATCCTCTTCATCGGTGAGGATCTTTTCAAAGAGCAAGCGCGTAACGGGATCGTTTTCGGCGGTTGCCAGGGCGATAATCTCCTTGTACATGGCAATCGCCTCTTCCTCGGCTGTGACGTCCTTGGCCAGCATCTCTTCGACGGTGCCGCCGACCTGGATGGGCGCCGGTTTGGTCGTGGGGACGCCTTGCAGGTAATCAAGACGCTCGGCAATCACTTCCGCGTGCTTCATCTCCGCAATGGCCACACTTCTGAAAACACCGCCGATCGCCTCAGAGTGGAGCCCAACCACCATCACGTGTTGCCACATATACTGGATCGAAACCTGCAGCTCCCGCGCGATAGCCTGATTGAGCATGGCCAACAACTTTTCAGACGCCATAGGTAGACTACCTCCAATCGACAGAAGACGAAAAGCGGCGGCAGCATGACCTGCGACGCACCGCAGGGTTGCCCAACCCTACGGTCATTGTACAGGACACAAGATCAGTTGTCAACCGATTCTTCAGGTTTCGGCACAAAGCGGTAGCCCAGGCCGCGCCAGGTCAAAATGCGCCTGGGCCGGCGCGGGTTCTCCTCGATGCGGTTGCGCAGATACCAGATGTAGAGGCTGAGGTAGCGCGTATCGGACTCGTACTCGGGGCCCCACACCTGCTGCAGCAGCTCCTGATGAGGGACAGTGCGGCCAGCGTGACGCACAAGGTAGGCCAAAAGGTCAAACTCCTTGGGCGTCAACGCGACAGGGTTCCCGCCGATTGTGGCCTTGCGCGCCAGCATATCGATCGACACATCTCCTGCCTGGTAGTGGCGATTGTGCTGTACAGTGGGGTTGCGCGCTGCTCGCCGCAGAAGGGCTTCAATGCGGGCCTTGAGCACGGCCAGACTGAAAGGCTTGGTCACGTAATCGTCAGCCCCCATCTGCAGGCCACGCAATAGATCGGAGGAATCGGACTTGGCAGTGAGCATCAGGATAGGGAGGTTGGAGACCTGGCGTAGCCGGCGACAGACTTCCCAACCATCGCAGCCAGGCATGATAATATCCAGAATCACCAGATCGGGGTGCGCCTGATAGAACTGGCGCAAGCCTTCCTGGGCATCATAGGCTACGACAGTCGCCATCCCGTCGTCGAGCAGGGACTCTTGGATGAGCTCCACCAGAGCAGGTTCATCGTCGATGATCAGAATCTTGGGTTTGCCCGTCTGTCCCATGGTTATCCTCTGCGGGGTGCAATGGCGCCGGAGGAAACAGGCGGAGACTCGCGAACGGACAAGATCGCCTCTTGCCTGATGGGAATGCAACAGTGTCATCCCCAGAGAGCGCGACCGCCAGTATCCTGCGACTCGGTTTGATCACACGCGAGTACTACCGAAGGGTAATCAGGGGTACCAAGGTCTTCTCGTCATGCGGATGGATGGCTAAGATGTAAACCTGCACCGCTGATAGCGCACTGCGGATCAACCACACTTCTGTATTATATACAGAATATCGCTACTTCGCAAGAGAGCCACCCTCGCTGGTTTGCATCCAAGATACGCCAGCGAGTTCACGGCCAACAGGCTGCCGTCAGAGGCGCTCTGCCCTGGCAGCCGGGCCCTACGCTTCGCGCTACCCCGGTACAGGGCCTGTTGGGGGTCAGGCATGTCCGGCCGCCCCCGTGGGGGCGGCCGGACATGCCTGACCCCATTTCCCCGATTGAGGTCGGGCGGCAGTGTGGCGGAAAAGCCGGCTGCAACCTGGGCGGCGCAACGAAGAGTAGCCGGTGCGGCCATGGCAATATCAGATGGCATGCTTCTTGCTGCAAGAGGAAAAGGCCGTTCCCGGGTTCCCTCTCCTGACGTTACCGACCCATTGTCGAATCGGGAGGGAGCGAAGCTGGAGCTGTGCTGGCCATGTCAATCATGATCCCGCCGCTTGAGGTCCCTTGGGCACAGCTTTGGTCTCGCTGCTCCGATTCTCGTACCCCTTTCCCATGTCAATCTAGACCGGGGTCGACTCTATAGAGGAGAATGAGACCATGAGGACGGATAAGGCAAGGGCTGCCTTGGCATTTGCAGCCCTGACAGTCCTGCTAATGGTTCTGGCCACAGCGCTGCCAGTTTTCGCTTCACCACAAACACCGGCAGCTTCCCCGCAAGCATCCAAATCTGACCAGGGGCAGGAACTGCCCACTGTCGCTCGGCCCACTGTGGTGCTGCCCACACTATCCATACCCAGAGATGTCGGTACATCGGAACAAGCAGCGCCTACCACCTCGACGGACTTGGCCATCAGCGAACAGAACAAAGCTGCAACGCCTTCCACGGTCAGTACACAGCCGCCCACCTCTGAGTCGGGCCGTGTTTCGGACGAGGCGACAGGGGGCGTGATCAGGGCCTGTATACCCAATACACCAACAAATACCCGTTACTGCACCAAGACGCCCAATGCGACAGCCACTGCCAAGGCAGCCACGACCGCAACAGCCGCCGCTGGCGCCAGTGGAACAGCGACGGCTGCCGCTCAGACAGCTACGGCCGAAGCTGCAGTCACCCCAACCGCATCGAACACCCCTGAAGTATGCCCACCGACACAAACGCCAATTCTCTGTCAAACAGCCACCGCTGCCGCCAACATGACCGCGACGGCTGTCGCCGGCATCAGTGGAACGGCCACAGCGGCCGCCCAGACAGCGACGGCAGCAGCGGCAACGGCCACGGCGACCGAGACCCAAACGGCGACACCGACGGGAACCCTGAGTGTGACGCCGACCGAGACTCTGCCCCCAAGCGAAACACCGACGGTTAATGCGACGGCCACTGCTGCCGCCAACATGACCGCGACGGCTGTCGCCGGCGTCAGTGGAACGGCCACAGCGGCCGCCCAGACAGCGACGGCAGCAGCGGCGACGGCCACGCCGACAGGGACTCTGACTATAACGGCTACCGCCACAAGCACACCCGTGCCCCCAACCTCGGTGCCGGCAACCAGCACCAGTGTCGCTACTGCAGTGCTGGCCGTGGCCGTAACCCCTACGACAACGCCCACGACCAGGGTCGCTGTGACGGCATCGGTCGTGCCGACGGCAGTCCTTGCCGTCTCGCGGCTGCCGGTCACGGGTGAGGTGCCACTGGCTTCGAGCATCACATCGGCCATGCCGATGATCTCGTTGTTGTTGTTGGCTCTGCCTGGTCTGCTCTCTCTCAGAAAACGGCACTAGAAGGCCAGGGGCTGAGTGGGGTGTACACCCCACTCAGCCCCTTTACATTGAAAGGAGGGCCCCTTTACCCATGCACATCCTCGAGCGGGTAAGGCCAGGGACCCGCTTTGCCGGGCCAGAAAACATAGAACTCCCTGCGGGCTATACAATCGAGCCGATAGTGGAGAACCTGAACTATCCTTCAGCAGTGAGCTGGGATGCGGACCAGAACATGCTCATCGCCGAGAGTGGTTTTACCTCTGGCCGTTGGGCGCAGACCGAGGTGCGTATTCTGCGTCGTGACCCAGGCGGCGCCCTGAGCACGGTAGCGGCCGGTTTCGAGCCGCCCATCAACGATATCACGGTTGCCGGCGGTCTGCTCTACGTTTCTCACCGGGGGAGAATTTCGTTGGTCGAGGATGGGCGCATCCGCGACCTGATCACGGGGCTGCCATCGGGGGGTCTGCACCAGAACAACGCCCTGGTGTTCGGCCCCGATGGGCGCCTTTACTTTGGCCAGGGTACAGTGAGCAATGCGGGTGTGGTGGATTCCGCAGCGTTGGCCCAGTTACACCGCACCCATCAGCTGGCAGCGCACGACCTGCCAGGGGCCACCGTAGTCCTGGCCGGCAGGAACCTGCCGAGTCGCGACCCGGAGACAGGGCAAACGCGGATGACGGGGGCCTTTATGCCCTGGGGGAGCCCTTCGCAGCCAGGGCAGCGTATTGCTGGCGTGCGACCTGGCCAGGCGGCGAGCGGCTCGATTATGAGCGCGCGCCCCGATGGCTCGGACCTGCGGGTCTTTGCCTGGGGATTCCGCAATCCCTTTGGCCTGGTATTCGGACCCGGGTCGCGGCTCTTTGTCACCCAGCAGGGCGCCCAGCCCCTGGACCCACGGCCGATTTTCGGTGATGTCGATACGCTCTGGGTGGTGGATGAGGGGGGCTGGTATGGCTGGCCCGATTTCTACGGCGGCACGCCCGTTACCGACCTGGATAATACCCCCCTGGAGTTCTTACTGACCAACCATGCCGAGCTCCTGGGCAACCGCAAGGCTCCACCTCGCCCGGTTATGGACCTTGGCCAGGTTGGTGTGGGCAAGCTGGATTTCTGCCTGCACCCCGAATTTGGCTTTGCCCACCAGGCCTTTGTGGCCGAATTCGGGCCACTGCTGCCCCCCAGCGCAAGCCCGGAACCCTGCCTCCCTCTGGGGCACCGGATTGTGCGTATTGACCTGGAGCAGGGCTCGATCAGCGATTTTTGTATCAATCGCAGCCGCATGCCGGCTTCCATGCGGGGCAACAGCGGTGGGCTGGAACGGCCCATCGAAGCCAAGTTCGGCCCCGACGGCAACCTTTACATTGTCGATTTCGGCATCGTGGAGTACCGGCAAGAGCTGGGCGATTGGCTGGCGACTGCGGAGACGGGTATCGTCTGGCGGGTAGCGCGCACCGGTTTCTGAGAAAAAGCAACACTTTGTCTCTCGGACTTTAGATGGCACGATTGTTGCTGGCGGGGCAGGGAGAGCGGAAAGCGCATTTGCCCCGCCCTCGCTCGGAACTTGCCTAGATGCAGCAAGGGAGGAAAAGTCTCTGGAGGAGGAAGTGATGAGGAAAGGTCTGCTGCAGCTGATTGCTGTGGGCCTCGTGGTAGCACTCCTGCTGCTGGCAGTGCCCTGGGCAGCGTTGGCGCAGACTCCAACGCCGACTACCGGCGCTGTGACGGCCACGCCGCTTCCAACGCGGACGGCGACAGTGCGAGCGGCTACAAGCACCGCTACGCGGGTGACAACGGCCGTGCCGACTGCTACAAGGGCGCCTGCAACAGCAGTGCCCGCAACGACTGTGCCCACAGCAGTGCCTGCGGTGGTGGCCACTGCCACGCCAGCGGTACTGCCGACTACCGGTTCAGAGAAGAGCCTGGGTGGGGTAGTTGGCTGGCTACCATTGCTTGCGCTTTTCCTGCTGGCTGTGCCGACAGCAGTCGGCCTGAGAGCCAGGAATAAGTGAACTGAGTTGCTTTGGGGGCGGGCGAGCAAAGATCTCGTCCGCCCCTTTTTCATCCTCTACCCCTCAGGCAGGCGCGATTCGCCATCGGGGCTGAAAAGGTGGATGGCTTCCACATTGATAGCCAGGGGCAACGTATCGCCGGGCTGGACGTGCAAATCCTCCGACACCTGGGCTACCAGGCGGCGATTACCGAGCATAAAGTAGACGAGTTGGAGGCGCTGGGCAAAGATAGGCTCCACCAGGTCGATGGTTGCCCGGAAGGCGCTCTGTGGGTCCAGGCGCAGATGCTCAGGCCGCACGCCGACCAGCACAGATTGCCCGGCCACAGCAGCCTCGCGCCAGTGCGCCGGCAGGGGCAGCGAGAGACCATCGGCTGCCTGCAAGCGCCCCTCATCCAAACGGGCCGGGAAGAGGTTCATGGGCGGAATGCCCAAGAACCCGGCCACATAGGCGTTGCGGGGCCGCTGGTAGAGCTCGGTATAGGTGCCCACCTGGTCTATCTGACCGTTACGCATGATAGCCAGGCGGTCGCCCAGAGAGATGGCCTCAGCCTGATCGTGGGTCACATAGAGCGCCGTAATGGCAAAGCGGCGCAGCAGGCGCTTGATCTCAATCCGCGTCTGTGTGCGCAGCTTGGCATCGAGATTGGAGAGGGGCTCATCGAAGAGAAAGAGCCTGGGGTCGCGCACAATACAGCGGGCAATGGCGACACGCTGCTGCTCGCCACCCGAGAGAGTGGGCGGCTTGCGGGAAAGGAGGCGCTCAAAGCCGATGCCCATGATCTCGGAGGTAATGCGCACCCGTTCAGGGATCTCATACTCGCGCTTGTGCAGGCGGAAAAAGAAGCCCAGGTTGTCTCGCGATTCCCAATGGGGGTAGAGGGCATAGTTCTGAAAGACCATGCCGATGCCCCGGTCCTTGGGGGCGACGTTAATCATATCCTGCCCGTCATAGAGCACTCGCCCCCGGGCAGGCGCTTGCAGGCCCGCCACCACGCGTAGCAGTGTCGATTTGCCGCAGCCAGAAGGCCCCACGATGCAGATCGTCTCGCCATCAGCGACCTGGAGGTTGCAGTGATCGAGGGCAACCACGCGGCTGCCGGTCTGAACGCTGGGCGCTCCATCCTCCTCAGGCGCCGGAACCGGCAAGCCCCTACCGGCAGGCTGTCTCTCCTCGCCGCGACGAAAGACACTGCTCAATGCATCCCGCTCAAAGGTTACACTGACATCCTCGACCGTTATTGATGACATGGCCCCCCCCCAGCAAAAGCACCCGCCAGTGAGCTATCACAACTCAGGATAGTATAACCCTGCCGCAGCAACTCGGCAATTGGCGTGGCCCTATCCAGAACTGGCATGATTCTTGCTCCCCTCCTGCTGATATGCTCCGCACAAACCCGGTCCTGATCCAGAAGGGGTGTGGTGGGTC
>DAOTVS010000151.1:0-16505 GCA_034436375.1 Anaerolineae bacterium
CTGTGGCTGCCCACGGGCAGCCACAGGGAGGTACCTCCTTTTTGACCAGGAACCTACAACTGGCGCAGGAAGGCAATGGCCTTGGCTGTATCGCCGATCGGGTCGGGGCCCTGCTCTCGCTCGATAGTAAAGGCGCCGCGATAGCCGGCGGCGCGCAGGCGGGCAACATAGCGAGGCCAGGGTACCGCTCCCTGGCCCAGGGGCGCCTCGCGGAAGACGCCGGGGCTGGGGAATCCGTCCTTGGCGTGGGTATGGACAATGTAGGGCAGCAGGGCGTCCAGCGCCTCGTCAAAGTCAAAGCCGTACATGATGATATTGGCCGGGTCGAAATTGGCACGGATGGCATCGGTATCCAGCGCCTGCAGCAGGTCACGCAGCACGGGGCCGGGTTCGGGGCCCGTCTCGGTAGCGAGCACGATCCCCTTCTTGGCCGCATATTCGCCGATACGGTTCAGGGCCACGCGCAGCGTCTCCCACACGGCGTTGCGCTCCCGCGGCACGGTGCCGATATGGGTGGTGATGATGTTCGTGCCCAGGTCCACTGCCAGATCCACCTGGGCGAAGATGCGCGGCACCAGCTCCTCATTGCGCTGTGCATCGACAAAGCCGTGGCCGAAATCGGCGCAGGTGGCCGAGAGCTTGAGGCCGAGCCCCTCATAGAAGCGGCGGAACTCGGCGCGCGCGGCCGGCGTCATGTTCTCTGGCAACACCTCGCCGCTGGTGGTGTACATCTGAAATGATGCCACGCCCCACTCGGCCGCCTGGCGAATGCCGTCGCGCAAGGGCAGCTTGAGATTGTCGGCAAAGACACCGATCTGTAGGGGTTCTGTGCTCATACCTTGCCTCCTTGACAAAACGCTTACCGCTGCAAAAACGCCTCCAGCTCTTCACGGGTGGGCAGGGCCGGGATCGCGCCGCGCTGCGTACAGGTGAGGGCGCCGCAGGCATTGGCGCGCTGCAGGGCCGTTTCCACCGCCGCCTGCGGCAGGCCGGCGAGGTCGATGCCCCGGGGGGTATGGTCCACCAGCCACACGAGGAGTGCAGCCAGAAAGGCATCACCCGCGCCGGTCGTATCGACCGCCTGCACCGCAAAGCCCGGCAGGCTGCCCTGTACAGCGCCCCAATCATAATAGCAACCCTGCGGGCCCAGGGTCACCACCAGGGCGGGGGCGCCGGTCTCGGCGCGCAGTTTCTGCGCCCCAGCCGACAGATCTCTTTTCCCTGTCAAGAGCTGCAGCTCCTCGCCACTTACCTTGATCAAATCCGCCCGACGCATGGCCTGCCAGGCTGCATCACAGGCCGCCTCGACCGAAGGCCACAGCGACAGGCGCAGGTTGGGGTCGCAAGAAACGATGAGGCC
Source organism: Anaerolineae bacterium (assembly GCA_034436375.1). GTDB lineage: Bacteria > Chloroflexota > Anaerolineae > SpSt-313 > SpSt-313 > DAOTVS01. Next base: position 1,361 of record DAOTVS010000151.1, read on the forward strand.
CTGAGTGCGCGCCAGCGCGGCAGCCCGCCAGGTGGCCTCACGCGCAGGAGAATCGATCAGGCTGATCGTGCCAAAGTGAAAAATGCGCGCCCGACCGATGTAGGCGGGGTCGATATCTTCGGGGGCCAGGAGCTTGTCGGCGGTGTGCTCCCAATAAAAGAGGAAATCGCGCTCGCCATCTTCCCGCAAAGAGACAAAGGCCAGGGGCGTGCGCCCCTCGTTGCTCAGGCGCAGGTGTGAGATATCGACCCGGTTCTCCTGTAGCACCCCCGCCAGAAAGCGACCAAATTCGTCGTCGCCCACCTGGCCGATAAACCCGGCCTGCCGACCCAGCCGCGCCACCCCTACCAGCACATTGGCGGGTGCGCCGCCCGGCGCCTTGACGAACGCAGGCGCCTGCCGCAGCAACCCCGTCTGCGTGGAGACAAAGTCAATCAGCAGCTCGCCAAGCGCGATGACGTCCATGTGCAGATTGCCTTTCTGAGCAAAGCAGAGAACGGAATGAAACCGCAGATAAACGCAGATGAACGCGGATAGGTTCCCGCACGGGGTTGGCGCAGAACAAGCATGCAAGGCAGAGAGATCGACAAGGCATCCCCACCCATCTGCGTTTATCTGCGTTCATCTGCGGTTTCTCATCGTCTCCTACGCCTCCGACTCCTGCAAGACGAGTTCCTGGCGCGGGAAGAGGACGGGCCCACGCTCGACCGGCCGGCCGGGCTGGAGCACGCCCCAGCGTAGCGTCTCAGGCCAGGCCGGGGCGCCCTCCTGCCCCAGGGCCTGCCAGAGGGCAGCCATCTTTTCGGGCATGACCGGGTGTAGGAGCACGGCCACCCAGTGTAGCACCTCGGCGACATCGTAGAGGGTGGCGTTCACGTGCGCGCGATCACCCTTCTTGTAAGCTATCCACGGCGAGCGCTGTTCCAGGTAGAGATTGGCGCTGCGCACCAGCTCCATCACGGCAATGACGCCAGCCTGCGGGTTCCAGCTACGGATGGCCTGCTGGACCTGACCTGGAACGGCCAACGCCTGGCGGGTAAAGGCCTCTCGGTCGGCCCCCTGCTCTGCGCCCGGCGCCGGCAGCAGCCCATCACAATAGCGGCCGATCATGTGCAGAGTACGGTTGAGCAGGTTGCCCAGGTCGTTGGCCAGCTCAGCGTTGTAGCGCACCACGAACGCTTCCTCGTTAAAGCTCGCATCCTGGCCAAAAGTCATCTCGCGGATCAGGAAATAGCGAAACGCATCGACGCCGTACTTGTCGGTCAGGTCGAGTGGGCGCACCACATTGCCGCGCGATTTGCTCATCTTGGCCTGATCAACGCCCCAAAAGCCGTGCACACGCAGGCCGTGGTAGATGGGAATGCCGGCGGCATGGAGCATGGTGGGCCAAAAGATGGCGTGGGGCTTGAGGATGTCCTTGCCGATCACATGGTCGCACACCGGCCAGTAGCGCCGGTAAAGCTCGCCATCGGGGTAGCCCAGGGCCGAGACATAGTTGATGAGCGCATCGAACCAGACATAGGTAACAAAGTTCTCGTCAAAGGGCAGGGTGATGCCCCAGGTCAGGCGGCTCTTGGGCCGCGAGATGCAGAGATCCTCCAGCGGCGCGCGCAAAAAGCCCAGCACCTCGCTCAAGTACTGCTGCGGGTAAATGAGGTCCGGGTGCTCCGCCAGGTAGGCGATGAGCCAGTCCTGATACTTACCCATGCGGAAGAAATAGTTCTTCTCTTCGATGAAAGTGGGCTCGGTGCCGTGGTCGGGGCAGCGGCCGTCGACCAGTTCCTTCTCCGTCAGGAAGCGCTCACAGCCCAGGCAATACTGGCCCCCATAGGAGCCGAAATAGATATCGCCGCGGTCATAGATCTCCTGCAGGATGCGCTGCACCACCTCAACATGCCGGGGCTCGGTGGTGCGCACGAAATCGTTGTACGAGATCTCCAGCTTTTCCCAGGTGGTGCGGAAGGAACTGCTCAGGTGGTCCACAAAAGCCTGGGGCGTTTCGCCTGCCGCCAGCGCGGCCTGGGCGATCTTGTCGCCATGCTCGTCGGTGCCCGTCAGATAATAGGTGTCATCGCCCCACAGGCGGTGATAACGGGCCATCACGTCAGAAAAGACGGTGGTATAGGCGTGCCCCAGGTGGGGCAGCGCGTTCATGTAATAGATGGGTGTCGTAATGTAAAACCGGCCCTCTGGGCGGCCGGGCGCTTCGCTCGACATGGTCTTCTATACCTCGATACGTGAAATCAACACATCCAATCTGCTGCCGATTGTAGGGCATCGCCAGGGTCTTGTCAAGGAGGCAAATCGCCGCCGCCGGCCTCTACCTCTTGTAGTACGCCGGGTAATCGGGGATCAGCAGGTGCAGGGGGGGCTCATCTTCTACGATCTGCGGGAAGCGGCCGACGGAGCGGAAAAAGCGGTTGTCGGTGCGGTCGTCGTTGACTCGCGAGACCTCACCCACGAGCACCGTGCCCCGGCCTCGTTCACCATGGAACTCGTGGTAGAGCCCAGCCGGCAGGGTGATGCTTTCCCCAGGATGCAAAGTGACGAACCCACCCGCAGGCAGGTGGGTGCGCACACCGTCCATCTGCACGGTGATATCGGTATCGAGCAGGCGCGTCCCATCCTGGCTGGCATTGTAGAGCTGGATGATCAGGTTGCCGCCGCCCCGGTTGATGATGTCCTCCATCTTCTGCCAGTGAAAGTGCATGGGGGTGTATTGATCCTCACCCACGATCATGATCTTTTCGGCATAGACCTTGCCGGTCATCGTTTCCAGGTTCTTGGGATTGCCGTTGCGCAGGGTAAAGAGAAAGAGCCCCGTGCGCGCATAGTCGCCCAGGCCGAAATCAGTGATATCCCAGCCGAGCTGGTTCTCCACAATCTCCGCCGCCTCGTCGCCGCGGGTGCGCCATTCCTCGGGCGTCCAGTGGGCAAAGGGCGGCAGCAGAAACTGGCGAGCGTTGAGAAAGGCAATAGCCTCTCGCATGATGGCGTTGATTTCGGATCGTCTCATGTGAACCTCCATAGTCTGGAGACCTGCTGTCAGGTCTGCCGGGTCTACAAATCCTTCACCAGCCAGGCGTAGCTGTATCCCGGCGGATAGCTGTTGATCTCGCCCGTCGCGCGGTAGCCTATGGTGCGCCAGAATCCCGGCGCCTGAAAGCTCATTGCGTCGAGCAGAGAGCGAGTGCCAAGCCCCTGCCTGCGCAGCTCTGGGGCCACGGCACAGATGTCTATACAGAGCCAGCGCCAGTGGTGTGGAATGGGTGTTACCTGCCCTGCAGATTCCCCACCTGCCGCCTGCCGGCCGGGTAGAAGCGCAGGGCCAGCAAAGGTATTGGTTCTAGCTCGCAAACAGGTGAGCGGCCTCACGCAGGCGCTCGATGATTGCCACGTGGAAGGGGCAGCGCTCCTCGCAGTTGCCGCACTCCAGGCAGTCGCCAGCCGGGGCGGGCAGGGCGCGGTAGGCAGCGCGCAGTTCATCAGTCAGGCCATAGCCGGCGCTATCCAGCAGGCGTTGTGTCTCGCCGATATCGATGCTAGCCGGGCAGGGCAGGCAGTGATTGCAGTAGGTGCAGTGTCCCTCCGTGCCGCGGTTAAGGGCGGTGAGGAGGGGGGTGAAATCCTTCTCCTCGGTGCACGCCTCCAAATAGGCCAGCGCCGCCCGGAGCTCGTCCAGGCTCTTGACGCCGGGCACGGTCGTGGCGAGGCCCAGCCGCGAGAGTGTATAGGCCAGGCACTGCACGGGGGTGACAGTTGGCGCCTCTTTGCGCTGCAGCAACTCGCCCCCGGCAAAGGGCTTCATGGCCACCAGGCCCACGTTGCGCCGCAGGCAGGTCTCATAGAGCTCCTCCCGCCCGGGCTCGCCGTGGCTCGGAATGTTGACCGGGAACATGAGCACGTCAAAGGCGCCGCTCTGCACGGCCTGCAGGGCAACAGGCACGCTATGCCCGCTGAGGCCGATAGCGCGCGCCTTGCCTTCGCCACGCAGCCGCCGGGCCAGCTCCAACATGCCGCCGGGCGCCATGATCGCGCGGAGATCCTCTTCCTCGTCGCAGAACTGGATCATGAGCACATCCACGTGATCCGTATGCAGGCGAGCCAGGAGGTCGGCGAAGAGCTCCTCGCATTCGGCGATATCGCGCGTCTTGCGATACTGGCCGTCGGTCTCGGCGCAACCGATATGCCCGGTGATCAGCACCCGGTCACGCCGGCCTGCAAAGGCAGCGCCCAGGTTATCGCGGTAATCGGCGCCGGCAAAGAGGACATCGAAATAGTTGACGCTGCGGTCGATCGCCTCGTGCACTACCGCGACGACCTCGTCCTGTGGGCGCCCGTTCAGGTATTCCGTCCCCAGCCCGATGGCGCTCACGCTGAGGCCGGTGCGGCCGAGCTTGCGGTATTCCATAGCGCCTCCCTATCCCTACTGCTGGTAAACGAGCCGGCCCTCGACACTGCGGCTGGCGTTCTGATTGTTGCGCAAGAATTCGAGCAGCACATCCTGCGCCGAGGTGCTGACAACTTTGGGCTTGCCGGCGGCCGTGAGCTGTGCCTGGCTGATGTTGAGATAGTCCGCGGCGTTCTTGACATGGTAGCCCTGCAGGCAGAGGGTGTAGAGCCGGCCATCTTCCACCGGCCGGCCATTGACCGTAAGCGATTGGAGCTGGTGCGCCGTATCGTTATAGACGGCGCGCACCCCGGCGTTGACCTGGTAGCATTCGCCCTCACCATCGCGGTTCTCGGGGCGCATGATGTGACTGAAGATGCGCCGCAGGTCGGCGCCGGTGATGGTAAAGCGGGTCAATGTGTCATTGTAGGGAAAGCAGGCCATGAAATTGGCCAGCGTGACCAGCGGGCCCATGGTTTTGACGCGCACCGAGCCCGACCCCAGCAGCACCACGTCGCTGCTCGAGGCCTCGACCAGGGCATCGGCCATGAGGTTGCCCAGAGACGTCTCTTCCTCGCGCCGCGGATGGGTCAGCTCCCCGGCCAATTTGCAGACGATGGTGTTGTACTTGCGGTCGACCACCGTTTTGAAAGAGTCGATATAGTCCTGCAGGCCCTGATCGGGCTGGGCCAGGTTGTTATCGATCGGGATGAGCTGCCAGCGATAGTCAACGATGCTGTTGGTGGCGTCGTCGACCACGATATCAAAGCGCCCGACCTGGTCGGTGCCGACGCCGGCCTGGGCAATCAGGATATCATTGACCCTGGCCGGCTGCTGCAGGAGCGTGTGCGAGTGGCCGCCGATGATCAGATCGACCCCCCAGGAGGGGTCCAGCATTTTGGCCAGCTCCACGTCGCTCTCATAGCCAATGTGGGTCATGAGCACGGTCAGGTCGATATCATCGTTCTTGTAGGCGTTGCAGATCTTGCCGACCTCGGCCGCCGCATCCTCCAAAGAGATAAAGCTGCCGATCTGCTCATCGAGGCGGATAGAATCAATGACCTTGTCGGTGATGATGCCGATAAAAAGGATATCAAAGCCGGCTTTGTTGAGGATTGTGTAGGGCCGCATCAGGCGCTTGTTGTACTTTTTGATGTAGAGGTTGGCGTTGACGATAGGGAAATTGGCCATCTTCTCCAGAAAGAGCAGGTGCGGCAGGCCATAGTCAAACTCGTGGTTGCCCAGGGTCACCACATCGGGCGCCAGGTAGTTCATGATCTCGATGGTGGAGATGCCCTTGTACTCGCTATCGATGATCGAGCCCTGCACCATGTCGCCCGAGATGATGTAGAGGGTATTCTCCTCCTCTTTGCGCACCCGGTTGATATAGCCCGAAAGCAGCGCCAACCCTCCAGTCAGCCTGCCCTCTGCGCCCTGTGCTTCAGCCAGGAAATCGCCATGCATGTCGTTGGAGTGCACAATGGTGAACTGCTTGGTGCCCATAGCCTGTTGCTCCTGCCTTTGGAGGGAAAAGAAACCAATAAGGGGGGAACCTACGCATTGTAGCATAGATCAGGAGAAGGGCAAAGCGTAGCTCTCCTTCGGTTCTGATTCTTGGAACGCCTAACAAAACCGCGGCGCACTATGGGCCTTCGCCACGTCGGATACCCCCACGTTTCTCCCCCTGCCCGCCCTGCGGGAAGGGGGCCGGGGGGATGGGCGTTGCATGCAGCGCCATCTGCACCACAGGTTTTGTGAGGCACTCTTAGGGGGCCTGAGCCCCGATATGGCCAATGAAGGGCACGATCTCAGGGTATTGAAAGCGGGAAAGGCGGGGCTGGGTACAGGCAGAGGAGCACGGGGCTTGCGTTCCCCGTGCTCCTCCTATCCCCCATTCTGAGCTTATGCCCAGCGCCTCCGTCACATGGCGCGCATCGGCTCGGGCGTGGGCTCTTCCGCGCCTTTGTAGCCTTCGCTCAAAAAGGCGCACTCGGCCTCACGCACGGGCTCGGGGACGGCCTCGATGCCGGGCATCTGGATCGTCTTGGGCAGGAAATTCTTGGTGATGCCCAGGCTGCGGTCCGTCTTTTTGATGGACTGCATGGGGTCTTTCTCAATGCCGGTGAGGGCACGGATGCAATCAATGTTCTCGGGAATGGCAATAGCCTCGTTATCGACCTGGTAGGTCAGGTAGAGGTCCGTCTGATCGGCAGCCAGGGCATCCTCCCAGACGGCCACCTCCCACATATCATGGCGCGGGCGCTTGAGGTCGCGCATGAGCTCAATGATCGAGTTGAGCGCGACCAGGCCATCGGAGGCCTGCACAAAGCTGATGCGCGGCGCCTCGAGGAGGGCCTGCCGCAGCTCATCGCGCGAGACGGGCCGCGTGGTCTCGACCATGGCAAAGTGGATATGGCTCAGGTTGTAAGGGCCGGCCGCGGCCATGGTGGTGATATCAAGCCCCTGAAGCACTGTCTGGGCGTCGGGACCCTGATGGCTGGGCACCTTCATCTCGGGCAAGACGGTGTTGATCATCCCGTTCTTCTGACTCTCCCAGGCATCGGTGCCGCGACGCATGAGTACGGCCCGGATGCGCTTGACCCAGCCTTTCTTGAGCAAGGCGCTGCTGAGCCGGCAAAGGGCGGTGGTGTTACACGAGACCACACGCCCATAGTCGCGCCCTATGCCCTGTTCATAGTTCGCCTGGGCGCAGAAGGAATAGCCGGTCAGGTCATGTTTCTCACCCCCCTGGAAGATGGCCTTGACCCCCGCCTTTTTGTACAGGTCCATGTTCTTAGCGCCGATGCCTTTGGGTGTGCAGTCGACGACGATATCCACCTTGGACAGCAAGTCCTCGAGGGTGCCCATAATGGGCAGATTCGCCGCCTTCATGTCGGCCATCTTGTCGGGCAGCGAAGCATAGAGCGGATAGCCTAGCTCGGCTGCAACCCGAATGCGATAGTCGAACATGACATCTGACACACCGACCAGCTTCATATCATTCTGCAGGGTGACCGCGTCGGCCACACGCTTGCCGATCACCCCATAACCATTGACAGCGACCCGGACTGGACTTTGCATGGGAATCGCCTCCATCTGCAGTGATCTGGGCAGGAGCGAGCAAGACACGTGCCGCGGGGGAATCGTAGCAGGCAGTATCGGCTGTGCGGTTCCCTCGCCCACTGCCTCGCTGGCATGGAAAGCCGGCAGCGTACGTGCCGAGTGCTATTTGCGCTGATCCCCCCATTGATGTATTCTGTTGATGGGATAAACCCGTCTCTCCGAGCCGAGTGACCCAACGGCGCCAGAAAAAGCCCATGGTCGCCCGGACGGCGCCCCGAAAGGGGCCAAAGGTATGGTTGGAAACGCCCATGCCCCCCGCATTTGGAAAGGAGAACGGCGTTAATGCGCCAGCCAGCCGTGGCGTGCGTTGCGGCCGGCCTCCGATTCATGTTGGGGGTCGGCCGTCTTTGTTTTGCCGGGAGGATACCCCTACGCAGACCCTGGTTTCTGCTGCTCGCCATGCACTGCGCCTGCTCCTGAGCGGCGACCCCGCCATGTTCGAGATCGTCTGGCTCTCGCTGCGTGTCAGCGCGCTGGCGATCATATTTGCTGGCCTGTTGGGGATTCCCCTGGGCAGCTGGTTGGGCTTGAAACGCTTCGTTGGCCGGCGGCTCATCGTCGCCCTACTCTACACCGGCATGGGCTTTCCGCCCGTGGTGGTCGGCCTCTTTGTCTACCTGTTGCTCTCCCGCAATGGTGTGCTGGGCAGCCTGGGCTGGCCCTGGCTACCACACCTCTTCACCCCTGCAGCCATGGTCATCGGCCAGGTCATCATTGCTACGCCGTTGATCTCCGGGTTCACCATGGTAGCCGTGATGAGCGTTGATTCCAACCTGCGCCTGCAGCTGATTTCCCTTGGCGCCACACCCTGGCAGGCGACACGGGCTGTGCTGAGTGAGGCGCGGGTGGGGGTTATCGTGTCGATGGTCGCTGGCTTTGGCAGTGTGATTTCCGAGGTGGGCGCCGTGATGCTGCTGGGCGGCAATATCGAGGGCTCGACTCGGGTCATGACCACCGCCATAGTCCTGGAGACGAGCAAAGGGAACTTCGATCTAGCGCTGGCCATGGGCATGGTCCTTTTAGCCCTGACCTTTGCGGTCAATGTCGTGGTCCTGTGCCTGCAAGGGAAAGCATTTGACTGATGGCCGATTTCATCTATCAGGTGGAAAACCTGGTCAAGTCGTACAATGGCCGCCAGGTCGTCAGCGTGCCGGCCCTCGACGTGCGGCGCGGCGAGATCCTGGGTCTGGTCGGGCCGAGCGGGGCCGGCAAGAGCACACTGTTACGCCTGCTCGACTTTTTGGAGGCGCCCAGCGGTGGACGCATTGCCTTTGCCGGCCATTGGTTTGCCTCGCCGGCCGAGATACCCCTTACCCTGCGCCGCCGCGCTGTGCTCGTCTTTCAGCGGCCTGTCCTGCTCTCTGCAAGCATCTTTGAGAACGTGGCCTATGGCCTGCGCATTCGTGGCCAGCGCGATGTGCGGCCACTCGTCCAAGCGGTGTTGGCCCGCGTCGGCCTGTTGCCTCTGCAAGATGCGCCCAGCCGCACCCTTTCGGGGGGTGAGCTGCAGCGGGTAGCCCTGGCGCGCGCCCTGGTGGTCGAGCCGGAGGTGCTTCTGCTCGATGAGCCAACTGCCAACCTGGACCCGGCTCACGTCAAGGCCATCGAGGCTATCATCCGGGAGGCGAACGAGACGGCTGGGACGACGGTGGTCATCGTCACTCACAATATCTTTCAGGCCCGCCGGCTGGCGCAACGCGTCGGCTTGCTCGTTGGGGGCCGCCTGGTGGAGGTCGCCCCAACCCGGGCGTTCTTTGAGGCGCCGCAGACCGAGGAGGCAAGCGCCTTTGTCCGTGGCGACATGATCTATTGAGTGTGCTCGCCAAGCATACAACAAAGGGGAACTATGACTACCAGAGGACCTCGCACTTTGTTCGTGCTCGTTGCGCTTTTGGCCGCTGGCTGCACGGCCACGCCAGCCCCCACAACGGCGCCCGCCGCCAAAACGGCAGCGATGGCAGCCCCGACGGCCACTCTGGTCGCGCGCCAAGCCGGCCACCTCATTCTTTCCACGACGACCAGCACCTACGATTCGGGCCTGCTCGATTACCTGCTGCCCGACTTTGAAAAGGCCAACCACTGTAAGGTCGACGTGGTGTCGGTCGGTACAGGCCAGGCGATCCAGATTGGCCGCGACGGTAACTGCGATGTGGTGCTGGTACACGCCCGCGCCCTGGAAGACAAGTTCGTGGCCGACGGCTTTGGCATCAACCGCCTCGACGTCATGTACAACGACTTTGTCATCTTGGGGCCGGCCAGTGACCCCGCCGGCATCAAGGGCATGAAGGATGGCGCCAGCGCTCTCAAAAAGATCGCGGATGCGCGGGCCAAGTTCATCTCCCGTGGCGACGGATCGGGCACTGAAGTCAAGGAGAAGGAACTCTGGGCCAAGGCAGGCATTAAGCCCAGCGGTGACTGGTATGTCTCATCCGGTCAGGGTATGGGCGCCGTCTTGAACATGGCCAACGAGCAACAGGCCTACACCCTTTCCGACCGGGGGACCTACCTGGCGCAGAAGGATAAGCTCGATCTGGGCATCCTGGTCGAGGGTGATAAGGCTATGTTCAATCCCTATGGGGTCATTGCCGTCAACCCGGCCAAGTACCCATCCGTGAATGCCGACCTGGCAGCCAGGTTCCAGGCATGGATCACTTCGGTAGAGACGCAGAAAAAGATTGCCGACTTTGGCAAAGCGCAGTTCGGCCAGCCGCTCTTCTTCCCCGATTCCAAGGCCTGGCACGACGCGCAGTAATGTAACAGGCGCTTATCCGAAAAGCCATGGTACAATCGGCAAGGACTTGGCGGACAGGTGCCTGTTACGAGCCACGGCAACCTGGCGTTTCACGGCTTACAGGCCTCACGTTGTACAAGGCATGGAGAAGGTGCGCGCATGTTGGTGGTAGAGGGGCTCGGTGTGCGGCTGGGCCAGGTCGAGGCCCTGGCAGATGTGTCGTTTGGCCTGCAGGCGGGGGAGATCGTGCTTGTGACGGGTCCCTCGGGCTGCGGCAAAAGCACGCTGGCGCGCTGCCTGAACGGGCTGATCCCCCACCATTCGCAGGCGACGATGGCCGGGCAGGTGCGGGTAGATGGGGTGGATACCCGCGACAGCGATGTGCCCGCGCTGGCGGCCCGGGTGGGCGTGGTGGCGCAGCACCCGGATACGCAGCTTTTCAACCTGACAGTGGAGGATGATGTGGCCTTTGGCCCGCGCCAGCTGGGCCTGGACGCGGAAGAGGTGAGCCGGCGCGTGGCCTGGGCCCTGGCGGCGCTGCAACTGCAGGACCTGGCCCGGCGGGCCCCCACAGAACTCTCGGCGGGCGAAAAGCAGCGGTTGGCGATTGCCTCTGCGCTTGCCCTGCAGCCTCGCTACCTGGTGCTCGATGAGCCCACGGCCAACCTCGACCACAGCGCTGCTCGCGCCCTGGCACAGACGTTGAGCCGGCTGGCCCAGGAACAGGGCATGGGTATCCTGGTGTTGGAGCACCGGCTCGGCGAGCTGAGCGGGCCGGCGGCGCGGCTGCTGGTCATGGACCGGGGGCGCATCGTGGCCACAGGCGCGCCGCAAGCACTAATCACGGCCGGGGATGGCCCTTTGCACCGCCTGGGCATCGCCGGGCCCACGGCCGAGCCGGAGGCCGATTGGGCAAAGCTGATGGCCCCAACCGCCATGCCCCAGCCCAAGGGACCCCCCTTTCTGGAGTTACGCGGGGTTGAAGCCGGCTATGGCCGGCAGGCTGTGCTGCGCGGCGTGGATGCGGCCCTTTACCGCGGCGAAATCGCCGCCCTGGTAGGTCCCAATGGCGCCGGCAAGAGCACGCTGGCGCGCATCATGGCCGGGCTGCACCGCCCCTGGCGGGGTGAGCTACGGCTGGGCGGGCTAAAACGGCGGCCGCGGCCCGGCAGTGAGGTTACGTTGCTCATGGAATCGCCGGATGAGCAGCTCTTTGCTCCCACGGTAGCCGAGGAGATCGCTTTCGGCCCGCGCCTGCGGGGCCTGGACGCGACGGAGGCCTGTGCGGAAGCCCTACAGGCGGCAGGGCTGGCCGACCTGCGTGCGCGCCCGCCGCATACGCTCAGCCTGGGCCAGCGCCAGCGTACGGTGCTCGCAGCGCTCCTGGCGCTGCGGCCCGAGCTGCTGATCCTCGATGAGCCAACGCTGGGGCAGGACTGGGGCCACCTGAGCCGGCTGATGGTTCTGGTGCGGCATCTGAACGAGCGTGGAATGACGGTGCTCATGATCACTCATGACGCCCGGCTGGTGCAGCGCTATGCCCGGCGGATTCTGCTGCTGGAACAGGGTCGGATTACCGCCGATGGGGTGACTGCACAGCAGGAATAGGGCCAAGAAGCGAAAGGGGGGTATGTGTAAATACAGCCTTGTGTGATATTTCCCTTTCACCTGCTCATCCTTTTCCTGCCAATGGAGGGGGATATGGCCGCTGGGAAATCGCAATCCACGTATTTTACTACCCGTGACCTGGTATTCATCGCGGTCTTTGCTGCGGCCTGGGGGCTGGTCGAAACCAGCCTGGGCAGTTATCTGCATGCGGCGCGCATCCCCTTCCGGGGGGCAGCGCTGACGGCCCTGGGGCTGCTGGCGGCGCTGACGGGGCGGAGCCTGGTGCCGCGGCGGGGGACTGTTTTGATGATTGGGCTGGTGACGGCGCTGCTCAAGCTGCTGAGCTTGGGCGGGGTCGTCTTGAGCCCGCTGCTGGCCATCGTGATCGAGAGCGCGCTGGCGGAATGGGCCCTCTGGCCCTGGGCGCGGCCGGGGCGCAGCGCCTTTGCCCTGGCCGGGGCCCTGGCGGAGCTGTGGACGGTGATCCATCCCTTCCTGACCCAGGGCTTGTTGGCCGGGTCGGGGCTATTCACCGTCTACGGCTGGCTGCTGCAATCGACCGCGCAAGCGTTGCCCTGGGGCAGCAAGGTGACCGTGCTGTTGGTGGGGACTGCGATCCTGGCGCCGGCTTTGCTGGGGGCGGCGGCGGGTCTGATTGCTTGCAGCCTGGGCCGCGAGCTACAGGCGCGGCTGGCGCATTGAGGCGGGCGACGGGCATGCGGCGGCCCTCGGCCATCTGGAGGCCGAGCCTTTATGGCTGGCTGGGGCTCCTGGCCTGGGCCATTACGGCGCCGGGGCTGTTTGGCGATGCGCGCGCCTATGCCCCGCTCATCACAGTGGCGCTCGTCTCCTGGCTGCTGGGGGAAGGGGGGTGGCGGTCCCTGGGCTCCTGGCGCACCTGGCTCTTCCTGGGCGGCCTCATCGGCGTGACCGCCCTGGCCGAGGGCATCCGCCCGGGGCTGGGGGCGGGCCTGCGCATGGCCGCCCGGGCGCTGGCCATCCTGCTGGCGGCCGATGCCCTGGCGCTGCATGTGCCGGCGCTGGATTTGGCGGCGTTGCTGGAGGCCGTGGGCCTGCCCGGGCTGGGCTTTGCCCTGGGGGTGGCCTTTAACCTCTTGCCGGCTCTGCGGCAGACGGCGCTGGATTCGTGGCAGGCGTTGCGCCTGCGTGGCGGCCCCGGGAAACAGCCACTCCAATCTCTGCGGCGTTGGGCGGTGACAGTGCTGGCACGGGCACTGGCACGCGGACAGGAGATCGTTGACGCAGCCGAATCGCGCGCCTTTACGCCCAGCCGGCGGCAGGTGCAGCCGCCCCGCGTACGGCGTGGCGATCTCCTCCTGTTATTGGGGCTTGCTGCCTGGACCGTGGTGTTGCTGATAATGTGAGATTCGAGATTTAAAGTCTTTAGAGACTTTGGAAATCTCTACTTACGTCTAGTGCGGCACGTCGTCGTATTCCCAGCGCAGCTGGATGCGCGCATCTACGCCCGGGTCTGGATCATAGTATTCTACCCTGAGCGTATGCAGCCCGCCGGCGAGCCTGATGCGGCCCATCTGCTCGGCGGGGGGCGGGCACTCCCAGGCATCGATCACCAGGTGGTCATCGACCCACAGGCGGGCGCCGCCGTTTAGCAGCATGAGAAAGCGATAGGCGCAATCCTTGGCAAAGAACCAATTGCCCGTCCAGCGCACCGAATAGCCGCACGTGGGCATCCCCTCCGCCGGCGGATTGTGGTCCCAAGAATAATCGATGACCATATTGGTGATCACCACGTTGGGCGGGCCGTCCAGCGTCTGGTTGGCATAATACTCCGCCAGCCAGGCATCGGTCGGTATGGACGGCGGCCCATAGACGATGAGCGTGCAGGTCGGCGCTGGCTCGGGCGTATGGGTCGGCATCGGCTCGGTGCAGACAGGCGCCGCCGTGGGTGAAGGGCATTCGGGCACAGCCGCTATGCAGATCGGTGGGCAGGGCGTGGCCGTAGGGGGAATGCGGACCGGCGCGGATGTCGGAACGCAGACCGGCGCTTCGGGTAGGGGGCCTGCCACTGCAGGGGCGGCCTCTGGCTCCTCCGAGATGGCGCCCAGGATGGTGATCTGCGTGGCCAGCAGTGTGCCGCCGCTGTCGTACCAGCCTATAGCAATAATCGAGACCCCCACCTCCAGATCGAGGAGGCTGGCAGGCCGCCCATCGCTGAAACGGATGCGGGCCGCGTCAATCGCCACGCCTCGGTTCAATGTGCTGCCAAAGGGGCGCAAAGTCAACAGGTGCTGCACAGGCGCCAGGTCCACAATGCAGCCCTGGAGTTGATCGGGGCGGGGCATCGGCGTCAGGGCTGTAGCTGGCGTGCAAGTTGGCGTAGGCTTGGGGTGCATCACCAGCAAATGAGCTGATGCCTGTATGCCACCCTGCGGCACGCGCGCCACCACCCAGGCCTCCTTTACCGTTGACCAGGGCAAATCGGCCGGGTAGACAAATGATGTGGCGAACCTGCCGTCAGGGCCCACCAACACTGCCGTGACGGGCACAAGGCCATCAGTCGCCAGATCTTTGGTTGGGCTCAGCGCAATCACCACCACCAGGTTGGTCAGCGTCGGCCAGCCGTGCCCGGTGATGGTCACAATATCGCCCGGAGCAGCCGTTTCCGGCTGCATCTTGATGATCGGTACCACCCGGGGTTGCAGGACTGTGCCGGCCATGACGACCGTGGCCGCGGTCACCAATACCACAATCAGGGCGACCACCACGATGATCAGAGACCAGCGCAATATCCCGGAACTGACCACCGGTGTCCTCCTTCAGCCTGCCCCAGGCAGGTGAATAGAGGAGCCGGGCGTCGAACACCTCCGGCGTGGCGTGCGCAACTGTTATGTTTACCTGAAACAGGCAGCTTGCCGGCCGCCCCCATATTCCCCTGTGATACCCCACCCTTCGCCTTGGGGCGAAGGTCACGCAGACAAGTGTAAGCACCCTACCAGGCAGAATGGACTCCCCCACGGGTCTTGACGGATGCCCGGTTGCTGCCGGGCATGGTTGCCGCAAGACCGCATAGGGATCCCAGAGTATGCCAACGCACGTCACGAAAGCGCCCACGGAGCGGGAATGCCGCCCCGGGAGCGACTCAATCACCTTTTGCCCGGCTCCTGAACTTTTCAGATAACCTGCACGTAGATCGGGTTACCCAGAGCCTGCAACATCAGGGCAGCCGGCTCAGCGGCTTCTGCCGGGTCGAGAGGCTCCGCCACCTCGGCCCGCACATAGGTTGAAACGCGCGCCTCGAGCGCGTGCTCATA
>DAOTVS010000152.1:0-44093 GCA_034436375.1 Anaerolineae bacterium
CCGCTGCCCGCCTCTGCGGGCAGCGGCACACACCGACCGCCAGACCCACTTACGGGGCATACCAGCCCAGTGCGCAACGTGAAACCCGGCAGGCGGGGCCGGCCATGCACCCGCGGTGTATCATGGGTGTCCCTCTGTCATGGGCCGCGCATACCGGCACGCGGGATAGTTGGGGCAGCCGAGATAGTGCTCGCCCGTGTGCGGGTCCCGCCGGTGCACGAGCTCCTTGCCGCACTGTGGGCACAGCGGCCGCAGGGCCGCCGCAGGCGCAGGCGGCGCTGGGCGCCGCCGCGCAGGCCTCCGCAGCGGCGCCTGCGCCAGGGCCTCCCCATCCCAGACTTCGATCGGCTTGCCTTGGATCCATTCAGCTGCCGGGCGAGTGAGCTGCCCCGTCGTCACCAGGAACGCCCGGTCGGCGCCGGCATCGTACATGGCCCCATAGAGGTCACGCAACACCGGCTCGCCTACCGTGCGGCCCCGGAAGCGCTTGCACTGTACAATCGCCCGCTCGCCTGCCCGCTCCACCATCAGGTCCACCCCGTGATCGCCCGTTGCAGCCGTAACCTCCACCTGCCAGCCCAGGGCGCGAAAGCGGGCTGCCGCCCAGTCCTCAAAGGCCTCAGGCGAGAGCGCCTGCAACTCGCGCAGCGTACGGCGGCCCCGCAGGCGGTCGAAGAAGGCGCTCGCGGCCAGCCACCACGATACAATGAGCGCCGCGGTAAAGCACGCCAGGGTGACATAATTGACAGGACCGCCCAGCCAGCGGCTGAGCGCATCGTAGGCAACCGTCACCGCCCAGATGAAGGTCACTGCGAGGGCAAATGTCAGCTCCCATGGCCCGTGGGCCGGTGTGCGCTGTTGGCTGCCCATGGGTCAGTGCCTCGGCCCAAGGCCGGCCGGGCCTTGGCTGGAGGGCGGCATATCTGGATTCAGGTAGAGGGAAAACATGGGGCGCCTGGCCTCTTGGGTTGGTGATCATACGCAAACCGGTAACAGGCTCATTCTACCACAGGCCGTCGTAGAGTGCTACAAGCGCCTGCCATATCTCTGTGCCCCGATTGCGAGGCAACATCGCATGCGCTGCAGAGGATCATCTGGCGCGGGGTCCCCTGTACAGATACGTAGACCGGGAGCGAAGGAGGCGATATTCTTTTGCTGAATATGCACAATTGACACCCAGTCATTAATAAGGTACAATAATGCTGCAATAAGGACCCTCGTTAGGCGAGGCGTCTGCGCTGTATACAGGCCGCTGCTCCCAAACGTCGAGAGACGCCCAAGAGTCGGTCAGGCATGGCCGGATTAAGGCTTTGCTCAATGCGGCTGGGATGGATTCCCTACGACGCGCAGTGCTGAAGCTCAACCAGTGGGGGCAGCCCGGCTATGGCGCGCCGCCGGGCAGGCCTCCCTGTTTGTGAGACGGGGAGGTTTCTTTTTGCCCCTGGGACGTAGCTGTACATGGCGAGTCTGATCGGCCCGGGAGTAGAAGGGGGGTGAGCGCGTGGACGATGTTCCGAGTGAACACCAGAGCACAGGTCATGGCTTGCCCAAGCGGAAGATTGGCGCTGCAGGCGGGGCCGGGGCGCTGCGATGCGCTGCCCCGTACCTGCTGTCGTTGGAGCGATTGCCGGTTAACAACTGACGCGGCGCTCCCCACAGTTCGGCATGCGCCACTTCCGCTGCGGAGGTGGCGTTTTTGTTTCCCTGCCCTCCTCCTGGCGTAGCCGTGGCCCCAACCTGTCTTCCATTCACCCACGGTGGTTGCCCGGAGCCCGGCGCAGTACGGTGCCGGTGCTCACGATCAGGAGGAGCCTATGTTCAACCAGGTAACGGCCGCCGTCAAGCAGTTGCGTGCGCCGGCGGCGACGCGTGAAGACCGCAATATCCGGCTGCTGATGCTGGAAACCGCTCTGGCCGGAGCCGAGTACGCCGGCATCTTTACCTTCCTGCCGGTCTTCCTGGTGCGCCTGGGGGCGTCGCCCGTGACCGTCAGCCTGCTGACGGCGCTGCCTTCACTGATGGCGGTCCTCTTCGCCCTGTTGGGCGGGGCGCTGGCCGTGCGCTGGCGGCATATCGTGCACGAGAGCGCTCGCTGGTTCTGGGTGATGCGCCTCTGCTACCTGGGCATCTGCGCCGCCGTTCTGCTCGCGCCGCCCATCGCCACGCCGGCTATCGTCATCCTGCTCGGCCTGTCGGCTATCCCGGGCACGATTGGAAGCACCGTCTTTTACGATGTCCTGGCCGACGCCGTCTCGCCGCAGAGCCGGCCGCTGGTCAACGGCGCACGTTGGGCTCTGCTGGGCCTGACGGCGGCGGTGGGCGTGGCCATCTTCGGCCAGTTGCTGGCGGCGCTGCCCACACCGGCCGGCTACCTGCTCGTGTTCGCCCTTTCCTGCGGCTGCGGCCTGCTGAGCACCTGGTTCTACTCTCGCCTGGAGGTGCCTGAGCGTAGCCTGCAGCCGGCCGCTGCGGCACGATCTTCGTGGCAGGCCCGGGCCGCCGCGTTCCTGCAGCCGATCACGGCCGGAGGGCGCTTTGCCATTTACCTGGGCGTGACGGCCGTCATGCGCGTAGGCTTTTTCCTGCCCAGCGGCATCTGGACCGTGTTCCTGGTGCGTAACCTGGGCGCCTCCGACTCGTGGATCGGGTGGCGCATGACCACCGAGAACCTGGCCCTGACCGTAGGCTATTACCTGTGGGGCCGCATTGCGAGCCGGCGCGGGCACGCGGGCATGTTCGCTCTGGTCAGCCTGGTGCTGGGCGCCTGCACGATCGCGACCAGCCTGGTCACCCGCGAGGTGCGTTGGGTGCTCTTCATCCTGGCCGTGTGCTCGGGGTTCTTTTACCCGGGCATCGAGGTCAGCCTGTTCGAGGGCCTGTTGGACGCCATGCCGGCCGACCGGCGGCCGCGCTATGTGGCCATCAACACGGCCCTGGCCAACGTAATCGCCTTTGCCGCGCCCATCGCAGGTGCCTCTCTGGCCGAGTGGATCGGCATCCCTCAGGTCATGGCGATAGGGGGAGTGAGCCTGGTCATCTGCGCGGCCCTGGCCCGGCTCTTCCTCATGGCTCGGCCGGCGGGCATGCCTGTGCAGGAGCGGGCGGCAGATGGGGCCTCTGATCCGGCCGCTCCGGGCGCTTCAGCCCTGACCGGCCCCTGCGCGGCGCCCGACTCATTATAGAGAGGTGTGCGATGGCTGAACCAAACCCAGCGCCTGCCGAGCCAGAGTGCGCGGCTCATAGGAAGGCTCCTGGCCCTCCTGACCCTGCTCGGCGGCCTATTGTTCCTCTGCGCCGGCCGGCTGGATTGGCTGCAGGCCTGGCTCTTTGTGCTCGCTTACGGCGCTTTTCTGCTCACCTATGGCCTGTGGGTCCTGCGCCGCGACCCGGGGCAGCTCGCCGAGCGCAGCCGGGCCGGCCGCAACGTCAAGGGCTGGGACCGGATCATCATTGCGGTCTACACGGCCCTGCTGATCGCCCTGCTGGTCGTGGCAGGACTCGATGCCGGGCGTTTCCGCTGGGCCCCGGCGCCGCTGCTCCTGCAGGGCCTGGGCTGGTTGGGGCTGCTGCTGGCGGGCGGCCTCATCATGTGGGTCGCTTCGGTGAACACTTTTCTTTCCCGGCTGGTGCGCATCCAGGGTGAGCGCGGCCACCGGGTGATCACCGTGGGCCCCTACCGCTGGGTGCGTCACCCCATGTATGCCGGCATCATCATCTTGGCGCTCGGTGTGCCCCTCGTGCTTGGCTCCACTTGGGGCCTGGTCCCCGGCGCGCTGATCGGCGTCCTATTCGTCCTCCGCACCGCCCTGGAGGACCGCACCCTGCAGTCCGAGCTGCCGGGCTACCGGGAGTATGCCGGGCGCGTGCGCTATCGCCTGCTGCCCGGAATATGGTAAGGGACGGGCGGGGCTATTGTTGACACCATGCCCTGCGTATCGTAGAATATACAGGCCAGAATGAAGGACGGGGAGGAAGATGCATGCTTCAGATAGCGGTGGATCGTGCCCGAATCGCCCGTTTCTGCCGGAAACACCACATTCGCAGGCTTTCCTTCTTCGGCTCGGTCCTGCGTTCTGACTTTTCTCCTGCCAGTGATGTCGACGTCCTGGTCGAGTTTGAGCCGGGCCACACGCCGGGCTTGCGCTTCTTCACCATGCAGGAGGAACTCTCCCAGATCCTCGGGCGCCGGGTTGATCTCAACACCGTCCACTTCCTGAGTCCTTATTTTGCTGAAGAGGTGCGGGCCGAGGCTGAGGTGCAGTATGAGCAGACGGGATAAGCTCCTTCTGCGTCACATGCTTGACCACTCGCGGGAAGCTATCTCCCTCACGCAGGGCCGGACGCGCACGGATTTGGACTCTGACCGGCTGCTCAACCTGGCTCTGGTGCGCCTGTTGGAGATTGTCGGCGAAGCAGCTGCACGCATGCCCAAAGATGGCTGCGCTCGCTATCCCGAGATCCCATGGCCGGAGATTGTCGGCCTGCGGAACCGCCTCATCCATGGCTACGATGCCGTAGATTTCGACGTGCTCTGGCAGGTCATCTCTCAGGACCTGCCTACTTTGGTGACTACCCTCGAAGCGCTCCTGGCGCAGGAAACGACCTCCTAACACCAACATCTTGGACCCAGTTCGGATAGAGCTTTTGACACGAACCCGTCCGGGTGTAGAATGCGCGCTGCATGCTGTCACTCCACCTTCAGGCCCCTGGCTCGCGTGGCCTGCGCCTATTTTTGGCGCTCCGCCTGGGCAGCATGCACTCAAGAGGAGGACACATGGAAGGGATGCACATCGGTTGTGGGCAGATCACCTGGCCGCGCAACATGCCCGAAGAGCAGGTTCTCTCCGAGATCGCCCAGGCCGGCTATGAGGGGGCCCCGTGCGCCCCTCGCTCTGGGCGCACGGCCAAAGAGACTGTTGCCCTTTTCGCCCGCTTTGGGCTAAAGCCCGCCCCCGGCTACCTGAGCGGCCTTTTCTGGGTGCCGGCAGAGCGAGGGGGCATCCTCGAAGCAGCGCGCCGGCAGGCGGCATTCATGGCCGAGGTCGGCTGCACCGAGCTTTTTGTAGCCGCAGACGGCTTTGACCGTTGGACCACCCCGCGCGGCCTTACCCGCGCTCAGATCGCCGGGCACGTGCAGCCTGCGGACATGCTCTCTCCCGATGAGTTCAAGCGCTTCGGTGAAGTATTGAGCGAGGTCGGGCGCATCACCCTCGCCGCTGGTGTTCGCTCGTGCGTGCACAATCACGTTGGCACCCCCCTCGAAACGCGCGCGGAGATCGATGCCCTCTTTGCTTGCGTCGACCGCAGCGTCGTCTTCCAGGGGCCCGATATCGGCCACCTGGTCTGGGGCGGCGCCGACGTGCTGGAGTTCTGCCGCGCCTATGGCGATAGCATCAAGGCGCTCCACATCAAGGACATGGACGCCGCCGTTATCCGCGAGGGGGTGGCCCACGATTGGGACTATGCGGCGTTCTCCGACCACGGCATCTTTGCCGAGATCGGCCGGGGCATGGTGGATTGGCCGGCCTTCCGCGACCTGCTGCAGACCATCGGCTACCAGGGCTGGATCATCGTCGAGACCGACCGCACCACCCTGCCCACCGCCTTGGAAAGCGCCCAGATCAGCCGGGCCTACCTCCGCAGCATCGGTTTCTGACCTGGCATTACAACCGTACTCGCTCACTGGGGATCGGTGGTATCCTGGTGAGCGGTGCTGTAGTGGAATAGGGTGAGGGTCACCCGAAGGAGGATCTCATGGTGCTCAGAATTGGTTTGATTGGCTGTGGTGGTATCATGGAAGGGCACGTGGAGGGCTGGAAGGCCGTCCGCGACCGGGCTGAGATTGTCGCCGTGTCCGACGTCGTCCGCGCCAATGCGGAGCGGCGCATTGCCCAGGCTGGCGTCAGCGGTATCCCCATCTACGAGGATTATCACGACCTTCTCGCCGACAAGTCCATCGATGCTGTGGATATAGCCCTGCCGCACCACCTGCACCGCGACTCGATCGTCGCCGCGGCGGAAGCGGGCAAGCATATCCTGTCGGAAAAGCCCTTCTGCCGCACCCTGGCGGAGGCTGACGATATTGCTGCCGCAGTCAAGAAGAGCGGCGTGCGTATGATGGCGGCCCATAACCAGATCTTCTTCCCTGCCGTCCTACAGGCCCGTCAGATGATCATGAACGGTGACCTGGGCAAAATCTACCTTATCAACTCGGCCGATTGCTATGCCCACCGTGCCCCTCTGGACCTTAACAAGGCCAATTGGGCCAAGCCCGTGGTGCGCGAGAATACCACCTGGCGCGGCGATCCGGAAAAGATGGGCGGCGGCGAGTTGATCGACACCGGCTATCACCCCATCTACCGCCTTCTCTTCCTCGCCGGACAAGAGCCGGTCGAGGTGAGCGCCGTACTCGGCACCTACCGGCTGCCCCTCAAGCGCGAGGACACGGCCCATTTGCTGTGCAAGTTCGCCGATGGCATGGTGGGGCGCGTCTACACCAGCTGGGGCTCCCAGCCCTTCTTCGGGCGCAACACCCTCTTCAACATCATCGGCGAGGCGGGCCAGCTCTGGGGAGAGATCGAAAAGCTTTGGTACCTGCCCATCAACTTCCAGACCCCGGCCGAGGTCGAGTTCAAGGGTTGGGATTATGATCGCTCCTTCAAAGCGGAGATCCAACACTTTTGCGACGCCATCGAGGGTGGCTATGAGCCCCTGTCGTCGGTGGCGGAAGGGACCGCTGCCCTGCGCGTGATCATGGCCGCCTATCGCTCGGCCGAGCAGGGCATCGTGGCCAGCCCCGTGCCCGGGCTGGGCTGATCTGAAGGCATATCCAAGGGGGGAAGGGGGTCTGGATGGCGCCACAGGTCACCCCGCAGGGTGATCTGTGGCGCCATCCAGACCCCCTTCCCCCCCAAAGGCTCATATCGGGCCGGCGCGAAGCGTGTTGCCCGGTCGGCGAAAGACACCGCATCACTCCCCGCCTGGGGGTGTTGTACATAATTGCACAGCACTATTCCTGCCCTATGCACCCAGACGGGAGGGTCTATCCAATGGCAGCACCCCGGTTCCGCATCTATGACTATCGTTGGGTCGTGCTTTTGGCCTTCATGGGAGTCGTGGCCATCAACCAGCTCCTGTGGATCACCTTCGCCTCGATCACCAGCAGCGCCGCAGAATACTACAGGGTCTCGGACCTCAGTGTCGGCCTTTTGTCGATGAGCTTTATGATTGTCTACATTATTGTCTCCATCCCGGCCTCGTGGGTCATCGACACCTACGGCATCCGCCTCGCCGTCGGCCTGGGCGCCACCCTGACCGGCATCTTCGGCCTGCTGCGGGGCCTGCTGGCGCCGTACTATGTCCCTGTCCTTATCGCGCAGATCGGCATCGCCATCGGGCAGCCGTTCATCCTCAATGCCGTGACCAAGGTGGCCGCACGCTGGTTCCCGCTCGAGGAGCGCGCTACCGCCTCGGGCCTGGGGTCGCTGGCTATGTACCTGGGCATCATCGTCGGACTCGTGCTGACGCCCTACCTGACCGTCCGCTCCGGCATGGCGGGCATGCTCATGGCCTATGGGGTGGTGTCGGTGCTGGCCGCGGTGCTCTTCCTGGCGCTGGCCAAAGAGCGCCCTCCCTCGCCGCCTTGCCCCCCGGAGCAGGAGGAGCGGCTGCTGGTGCTCGCCGGGCTCAAAGAGACCCTGCACAAGCGGGGCTTTGGCCTGCTCATGCTCGTCTTTTTCGTCGGCCTGGGCGTGTTCAACGGTGTCACCACCTGGATCGAGGATATCCTGCGGCCGCGCGGGTTTTCTATGACCCAGGCGGGGGTCGCGGGCGGCCTGATGATCCTCGGCGGCATTGCCGGCGCCCTGGTTCTGCCGGCGCTCTCCGACCGCTCCCATCGCCGGGTCCCATTCATCATCCTGGCCCTGGCGGGCGCCACCCTGGGCCTGGCCGGCGTCACCTATGCCACGGGCTATGGCCTCTTGCTCGCCTCGGCCTTTGCCCTGGGCTTTTTCCTGCTCAGCGCCGGGCCCATCGGCTTCCAGTACGGCGCCGAGGTCGCCTACCCCGCGCCCGAGGGCGTCTCCAACGGCCTGCTCCTGCTCATGGGCCAGATCTCGGGCATCGTCTTTATCTTCGGCATGGACAGCCTCAAGCGCCCCGGCACCGGCTCGATGACCCTGCCCCTGGTCATCCTCATCGTGCTCATGGCCGCCGGCCTGCTCCTCTGCACGCGATTGCGGGAGTCGGCCTTGCTCCGGGCACCGCAGTGAAGTAATTCGGATTGTTTTTGTTGATCAGGACCTTTGCGCCGTCACCGGAAAAGCCATGGGCAT
Source organism: Anaerolineae bacterium (assembly GCA_034436375.1). Taxonomy (GTDB): domain Bacteria; phylum Chloroflexota; class Anaerolineae; order SpSt-313; family SpSt-313; genus DAOTVS01. The sequence goes on from DAOTVS010000152.1 coordinate 8,337, forward strand.
CAGCCAGGTGCCATCGCCGCCGTTCAGGGCCGCATTGTGCGCCAGGGTGCGCGGCAGCACGTTCTGCGGCAGGAGGGCAAACTCCTGCCCGTGGGTCTCCGTGTCGATGGGGTAGGCTCTCCTGATCGCCATTGCGGGGGTGGGGAAGCACCGGCTGTTGGAGAGCCCTCTCCGTAAATGCACATATGCCGCTCTGCATCATGCCCGCCAAAGGTTGCAGAGTGCGCCCGTTGCTGCGGCGAGGCGCTGACCCATCCGGCTCGGGTCCTGTGAGCTCCTACGAGTTCCCACGAGTTCCTACGAGTTCCCATGAGCCCCCGCTGTTGTGATGGGCTGCGTATACCGGCACTGCGGAAAGCGGCTGCAGCCCAGGAAATGCTCGCCCGTGCTGCGGTTGCGCCGGTGCACCAGCGGGGCGCCGCAGCGCGGGCAGAGCGCAGCGGTGGCCGGTTGGGTTGCCTCCGGAGCGGCAGGGGGCTCGGGGCCGGCAGGCACGGTGCTCTCCATTGTGGCGCTGCTCCGGGCAGCCGTAGGCACAGCCGCCGCTTTAACCTGCCGCTTGTCCTGCTGCATCGAGAGCTTGGCCACCCGCTCCCCATCCCACACCTCGATCGGCTTGCCCCGGACCCACTCTGCCGCAGCCTGCGTCAGGCGCCCCGTCGTTACCAGGTAGGCCCTGTTCGCCCCGAAATCGTGCATCGCCCCATAGAGATCCCGCAGCAGCGGCTCGCCCACCGTGTACTGCCGGAAGCGCTTGCACTGGATCACCGCCACCTCGCCCGGCTTTTCCGCCAGCAGGTCCACCCCGTGATCCCCGCCCCGGCCCGTCACGCGCACCGCATAGCCCAGGTCGCGGAAGCGCGCCCCCGCCCACTCCTCGAACTCGTCCGGCGAGAGCGCGCGCAATTGCTCCAGCGTCTTGCCCGACGCGTTGCGCGCGCGGACAGCGGCGATGGCCCACGCCCAGGCCAGGAAGGCGATGGGCGTCAGCACGGCCAGCGCCGTTAGCCCCTGGCGGTTGGGCGCCACGAGGTAGAAGAGCAGCATGGATCCCCAGAATAGGGTCGTCGCCAGCGCCAGGTCCAGCTCTCGCGGGCGGCGGGTCTTTATCGTTCGCTTGCGGTCAGGCGACATGGCTTTCTCCATATATAGCGACTTGTGGGGCGCAGGCGTGCGCATCGACTTGTGGTCCACTGTAAGTCGGTTGCAGGGGCGGATTGCCTGCTTGGTGAAGGGGCCCCGTAAATAGTGCACCTGGCCTGTTGACACGTTATCCCCTCAGGCGTAAAATGCGGAATGGTTGCGTGCACCTTCGCTAGGGTAGTATTCAATGCCGTCTCGTGTCTTGTGAGGGTGGGCCGGGTATGAAACCTCGCTGTATTATCTTCTGTCGCCAGAGGAGGTGAGCGCTGATGCCTGACCTGCAAGATGTGCTGAAGCAAGTTGGGTCTATCACTGCAGCGATTGTGGCCCTGGTGGGGCTGTTTGCGGCTATCGTGAAGCTGTGGGACAAGCTTCGGCAACTCTGGAAAGGGATCATTGAGCCCCTGTGGAATAACGCCCTGAAGCCCGTTGCCAAGTGGTTGGCCTTTCTCGGTACGCAGTTCGTCCCCAATGGGATCGTCGTGTGGGTCCTGCTCTACAAGACGGCGGCTATCGCCGACCGCGTGTCGGAGCCTGCAGTATTCCTGGCATTAGTTGCTGAAGCAACTGTTGCCATTTCCGCCTATGCCATTGTCTGGGGCATCTGGCTTTGCCCCTGGCTGCGGCGTTGGTTGGTAAGCTCGCCACGAGGCTCAAACCAAGACGCATGTAACAAACTGCCCCGCGCAGATTGCCTCCCGTAATTCCTGGAGTTCCGAAGAACGAGTAGCCGCTAGGAGAGTGCTATGAAGCCATGGCAAGCCGTCGCGATTCTTGGACTCGTTTCTGGGTTGCTGCTGGTGGCCTGTGTGCCAGCGCCCAAAGCGACCCCAGTTCCTACGCCTACATTTACACCAGCGCCTGTGCCCTCACCTGCCGTGGAGATTACTCTGCCCGCTGATGGCGCCATCGTAAGTATGGAGGAGATGATCGAGGGCACTAGCGAACGAGTCCCCGCTGGGTCTCTCATTTGGGTGGTCGTCTATGTGCCGGCTGTTGGCCGCTATTTTCCCCAGGACAACCCTGCTGATGTTCAGGCCGATGGCGAGTGGTCCTCCAAAGCCACCATTGGCATCGCGAGCAATGCGGGCCTGCAGTTCGACATAAGGGCCGTGATCGCTGACAAGGATGCGCAGGATAGCTTTCAGAAATACCTTGCGCAAGCAAAGGCTGCTGGCTCTTGGTCCGGTCTGGATCGGCTTCCTCAGGGCGCGGTAATATACGATCGTATCACAGTTACCAGAAAGTAAGCTTCGCAGGCCAACAGGCCGGGTATCGTACCCGGCCTACGAACTTGGGCAGCCCCCTTGAGGGGGCTTTGTTCTCTCAGCGCGGCGGCTTGAGCCCCGCGCCATGTTGCTCTGCCGGCCGGGCTGCGGATTGGCTGGGCAGCTCACGGCTGCCGTCTCGTCTCCATGGCGGGCTGGGGGAGCCGGGTACGATACCCGGCCTACGGTTCGGCGTAACGGGCATTTTCTCGTTTCGGAGGCACTTTGGACCCACTCCAACTCTACGACCTCGAATCCTACCTCTTCTCCACCGTGCAGCCCCGTTTCCACGCGCAGGGCTGGCTCTCGGCCTTTGATTTCTTCTGCATCGTCATCTGGAAGGCGAACCGCGCCAAATCCAGGGTGGCGGCGAGGCTCCTGGGCCGCGGTTACACGGACCTCGATGGGGCGGTGCGTGCCCTCACGTCAGCCCTGGCGCAGCAGCCCGATGCCAGGGCCCGCCTGCGCCTGCTCATGCTCGACTGGGGCTTCCTGCTGCCCATGGCCTCCGCCATCCTCACCGTGCTCTACCCCGACGAGTTCACCGTGTACGATGTGCGGGTGTGCGACGCGCTGAGTGGCTATCACGATCTGGCGAACAAGAGCGATTTCGAGGCCCTGTGGACCGGCTATGAGGGGCTCAGGCGGGCGGTCGAGCAGGCGGCGCCGGCCGGACTCTCACTGCGCGACAAGGACCGCTGGTTGTGGGGCCGGTCGTTCGGGCAGCAGCTACAGCAGGATATCGCTCGCGCATTTGGGCATCATCCGGGGTAATCCGGTGTGCGGTCCCCTCTGGCATCCATATAACTCGCGTAAATTCCGCCAAAATACCCTTGCTGCCCCTGCTCTTTCATGCTACAATAGAACGCCCGTTCTGACCGGGCGTCAACGCACGCTTCTTTTCGTGCTTTCGTTCTCTTTCGCGTTTTCGTGATCCCTTCCGCCTGACCGTGGCTTTGCTATTGCACATCAGAAAATACAGAACGAACCGAACCCACCGCCGGCGCCCATCGACGATGCACCAGCCTGGTCTGCCCGGTCCCATCACCTTACTGGCCGGCATAGCCGCAATTGCGATCGCTGCCTTGGCCCTTCTGGAGGTATGCTGTCAATGGCCGGCAGGAGGATAATTCCTTGAGTATCTGCACAATACCCGGCCTACGCTGCGGCCGTCCAGCCCCCTTGAGGGGGCTTTGTACTCTCAGCGCGGCGGCTTGAGCCCCGCGGGACAGACGCCGGCCGTGCATGCCAGGTTTAGAACGCCTAACAAAACCGCGGCGCACTATGGGCCTTCGCCACGTCGGATACCCCCACCCGTAGCCCTGCCCCCTGCAGTGGCGGGAAGGGGGCGGGGGGGATGGGCGTTGCATGTAGCGCCATCTGCACCACAGGTTTTGTTGGGCACTCTTAATCGGACAACACAGGTATCATACCCGGCTCCTGTCTGGCCCACAAGGCGCTCAAGTGCCCACGGCCAATCTGAATGTGGCGCCTCACAGGAGCCCTCGCAGCGGCAGGCAAGGCCCGCCTCGAGCACTGGGTGCTTTGCGATGACGGCCTCACGCCTCACGGATCACGCTTTACCACAGCCCCAGCTTGCGCAGCACCCTCAGCCCCAGCGAGCGGATACCGGCCAGCCCGTAGCTGACCCAGCTGGTCACGCGACGCATGCGCAGGGTGCCCCGCGGCGGGATGGGGGTGCCCCAGCGCAAGACGGCGGCGGCCCAGGTGAGCCCAGCACCGAACCCCGCCAAGACGATGTGATCGCCAGGCTGCACGCGCCCTTCGGCGACGGCCTCGCAGAGGGCGATGGGGATGGAGGCGGCGGAGGTGTTGCCGTAGCGCTGCAGGTTGGTGTAGATTTTGTCGGCAGACAGCCCCAGGTCCTTTCTGGCCGATTCGATAATGCGCGCGTTGGCCTGGTGGGGGATGAGCAGATTGATCTGGTCCATCTCCAGCCCAGCCTTGGAGACGGCCTCACGTGTGGCCCGCGCCAAGACGCGCGTGGCAAAGCGGTACACCTCGCGCCCGTCCATCTTTAAAAAGTGCTCGCCGTTCTCCACCGTCGCTTTGCTGGCAGGCTGGCGGGCGCCGCCGGCGGGCATGATGAGCGCATCGGCGCCCGAGCCGTCAGCGCCCAACACCGAGGAGAGCACGCCGCCCTCTCCCGGGGCGGCCTGCAGGACGACGGCGCCCGCCCCATCGCCAAAGAGCACGCAGGTGCTGCGATCCTGCCAGTCGAGGATGCGCGAGAGCGTCTCGGAGCCGATGACCAGCACGTTCTGCTGTTGGCCCGATTCGATGAGCTGGGCGGCCAGGCTGAGGGCATAGACAAAACCCGAGCAGCCGGCGCTCAGGTCGAACGCTCCGGCGTGCGAGGCGCCTAGCGCATCTTGCACCAGGCAGGCGGTGGCCGGGAAGAGGTGCTCGGGTGTGATGGTGGCAACGATGATCAGATCGAGCTTTTGCGGAGGCAGCCCGGCTACCGCCAGCGCATGGCGGGCGGCGCGGATGGCCATCGAAGCCGTGGTGTCACGCGAATCGGCGATGCGGCGTGCGGCGATGCCGGTGCGGGTGCGGATCCACTCGTCGGAGGTATCGACGCGGCGCGCCAGGTCATCGTTGGTGAGGATTTGACTGGGCAGGCACTCGCCCCAGCCTATGACCTGCGCACAGACCTTCATCAGGCCTCCTCTGGCGTGGCACGAAACACCAGGCAGGCATTGTGGCCGCCAAAGCCGAACGAGTTCGACATGGTGACGCGCAGGTTGGCGGGTCGGGCCTGGTTCGGCACGTAATCCAGGTCACAGGCGGGGTCGGGCTCGGCATAGTTGATGGTGGGCGGGATCGTGCCGGCGGCCATCGCCTGCAGGCAGAGGACGGCCTCGACGGCGCCGGCTGCGCCCAGCATGTGCCCCGTGACGGGTTTGGTGGAAGAGATGGGCACACGCGCGGCACGGTCGCCAAAGACGGTCTTGATGGCTGCCGTCTCCATGGCATCGTTGAGTTGGGTGCCGGTGCCGTGGGCATTGATATAGTCGATATCCGCCGGCGAAAGGTGAGCGTCATCGAGCGCGGCCCGCATGGCGGCGGCTGCACCTGCCCCATCTGGGCGGGGGGCCACCATATCGGAAGCGTCGGCCGTGGCGCCATAGCCGGCTACCTCACCGTAGATGCGAGCGCCGCGCGCGCGGGCGTGACTGAGAGATTCGAGCACCAGGATGGCGGACCCTTCACCGATGACAAAGCCGTCGCGCCGGGCATCAAAGGGCCGGTTCGCGCCAGGGCCGGCCTGGTTGTTGGTGCAGAGGGCGCCCATGACGTTGAACCCGGCGATGGCGATGGGGATGATGGCCGACTCGGTGCCGCCGGTGATCATCACATCGGCTGCCCCCCGGCGAATCACCTCGGCTGCCTCGCCGATGGCGTTCGTGCCCGAGGCGCAGGCCGAAATGACGGCCATGTTGGGCCCGGTGATCCCCAGGTCAATAGCGACCTGGCCGGAGGCCATATCGGGCAGCATCATGGGGATCAGGAATGGGCTCACCCGGCGTGGGCCCTGGGTCTCCAGCACCTTGGATTGCTGCACGAGGATGCCCACGCCGCCGATGCCGGTGCCCACGATTACGCCGACGCGCTCGCGCTTGACGCCGTTGCTGAGCAGGTTCGCATCTTGCACGGCCTGGCGGGCAGCGATCACGGCATACTGCACAAAGGGCTCCATGCGCCGCGCCGTCTTGCGGTCAAAGTGCTCTTCCATGTTGATGCCTTTGACCTCAGCGGCGATTTGAGTGGCCAAAGGCGACGCGTCAAAGCGAGTAATGGGGCCGACGGCCGAGCGCCCGTTCACGACGCCCTGCCAGAGGGCCTCGACCCCATAGCCGAGGGGGGTTACAGCGCCGATACCGGTGACGACCACACATCCGTCCATGCCTTCCTCCTGGGATGTTCTTTTCTACGAGTTTCACTGCTCTAATAACCCAGAGAGAGGGCTGGAGATGTGCGCTGATAGGTGTGGGGATTGCGAATGGGCTGCGACCCACGGGTCGCAGCCCATTCGCAATCCCCACACCTATCAGCGCAGGGCTAGAACCTGGGTCGGATGCCAAGCTTGCTGAGGACGCGGTACAGCCCCATCATCACCATGGGTGACTTGGCCGAGCGGACGACTGTTACGGTGCGCTGCCAGTCGCCATAGAGCACAGAGTGGGTCTCGACATCGGTCAGGGAGCGGATCCGCAGCGCCTGGCGCGCCTGCTCGAGCGTCCATCCCTCTGGCAGGGGGCAGGTCACAGTGACGGGGCGCCCGGCGGGCAGATCCAGGTCGTTATCGCTCCAGATGACATCCTGATCGACCAGTGCCAGCTCCACAAAGCGGGCCAGGGCATCGGCCTGGAGAGTGACGACGAGTTTATCGTCTTCTACCCTGACGTCGCTTGTGATAACCGGCCTGGGCAGCCGCAGCAGCTTTTCCGGCGCCATGGTGGCAACCTGCAGCGCCTGGCGCTCTCCGCCCTGCCACAGCTCACAGACAAAGACGAGGTCGCGCCGGCGCTCATAGTGCGCCTCAAAGCTCAATGCACAGACGGGGGTCGTCTTGAGGCCGGCGGCGGAGACTTCTTCCTGGCCCGATTGTACCACCTGACCGTCAAAGGTCTCCAGCGACCAGCGCACTTGTCCATGCCACAGGGTGGGCAGGTCGTTGGTGATAAAGATGCCCATGCGCGGGCCGTCGTCCTCGATGGAGAGCAGCACCGGCGCATAGAAGCGGCGCGAGGCATAATGCAATGCTTTCCAGCGCCCATAATAGTCGATGCTCGACCAGGAAGCGACCGGCCAGCAGTCGTTGAGTTGCCAGTAGAGGGCGCCGCCCGTGCGTTCGCGCTCGCGCCGCCAGTGCTCAACGCCCATGCGAATACCTTCAGCCTGCAGGATCTGGGTCATGTAGACCAGATCGGGAAAGCTCTTGGGCAGGGCAAAGCGCTCGGCCATGTAGGCGATCATCTTCTCATTGCCGCCGGCCGAACGCTGGTGATGGACCATGGTGGGGCTGAGCAGTTCCCACTCTTCCGGCGCGGCATAGGCGGCGATGGTGCGCATGGACGGCAACGATTCGAACCCAAACTCGCTCACAAAGCGGTGGTGCTGCCGGCGATAGTGGCTGAAGGGCTTCATCCCATGCCACACTTCCCACAGGTGCGCGTCGCCCGTGGTCTCGTCGTTGGCGTTCAGGGCGGGGTCGCCCGAGGAGGGCGAGCTGGGCCAGTAGGGCCGGTCGGGGTCCTCGGCGGCCACCCATGCGGCCAGGGTCCCGTAGAAAAAGCGATCTACTGTTTCAAAGATGGATTTGGCCGGTTCCTGCACGCTTAGGAAGGGGCGCATCACCTCGATCTCATTGTTGCCCGACCAGAGGGCGAGGCAAGCGCGATGGCGCAGCCGGCGGACGTTATCGATCACCTCGCCATGCACAGTCTCCAGGTATCTTTCATCACCAAGCGGGTAGGTGTTGCAGGCGAACATAAAGTCCTGCCAGACTAAGAGTCCGAAGCGATCGCAAAGATCATAGAAGGCTTCATCCTCATAATAGCCCCCGCCCCAAACGCGCACCATGTTGTGGTTGGCTGCCGCGGCTGCCCCGAGCAGCGCCTCGTATCGCTCGCGGGTCATGCGGGTGGGGAAGCTGTCGGCCGGGATCCAGTTGCTGCCTTTGGCGAAGATGGGCACGCCGTTGACTACAAAGGTGAAGGAGCGGCCCCAGGCATCGTGCTCGCGGCGCAGCTCGAGCGTGCGCAAGCCCACCTGGTAGGTCAGGCGGTCCAGCCGGCGTTTGCCCGCGTTGAGCAGCACTTCCATCTTGTAGAGGGGCTGCGCGCCCAGGCCGTTGGGCCACCAGAGCTGCGGCTGGTTGATGGGTACGGCAGCGGCGCCCTGCCCGTCAGGCAGCGGTGCATCGGCTGTGAGGACCTGGCCGTCGGGCGCCGTCACTTTGACGGCTAACGTGAGCGGTTGGTCGTCCCAGACCTCGCACGTCGCGGCCACGTTGAGGGTGACGGACCCCGCCTCGTGAACCTGGCGGATGTGAACATTGTCCATGCGTGCGATGCTGGCCCCCTCCAGGCGGATGCCGCGCCAGATGCCAATGGCCGGCACATGCGGTCCCCAGTCCCAGCCGTAATGACTGGGCGCCTTGCGCAACTGTGGACCGTTAGGGATCCCCATGCTCCAGTTGGGCAGGGGGCGCCTGGCAGCCATCTCTGCAGCGGTGCGGACGGGAGAGCGGAAGATGATGCCCATCTCGTTCTCCCCGGGGCGGAGCAGCGCTTTGACCTCCCAGCGGTAGCGGCGGAACATATTGTCCGTCTGCCCCAGCACCTGCCCATTCAGCTGCACCTCGGCTACCGTGTCGAGCCCGTCGCAGACCAGAAACACGCGCTCCTCTGCCAAGAGGGGGGTGTCTGCGATGAAGGATAGGCTATACTCCCAGTCGCTCTCGGCGACCCACTGTACGTCGTTTTCGGCCATCCCCTGGAAGGGGTCGGGGATGCGCTCGAGGGCAAGCAGGTCTGTGTGCACGCCTCCGGGCACCGTGGCGCACAGCCACTCTTGCGTACCGGCCTGGCGGAACTGCCATTGGCCGTTCAGAGACTGCGTGTACATGTGTGGCCTCCTCAAATCCGGTTTGCTATGATGGCATCGTGGGCAAAGGCCCGGCGCCCCTGCCTGCCTTCACGCAGCGCTGGGCGCCGGTTCTGGCTCAGTGACATGGAGGCTTGTACCCGGTACGTAAACGCTTGCGCAGATTGTACGCACGATCTGGGCTCAAGTCAAAGAGCTTGCAGTTCGGGAAGACAGGAGCAACTTATTGCTTGCTTTGGCGTTGTAGTAAAATGTAGCTTTACTGAGAAGCTGAGATTCCGTGGCGCCCGTTATCACGATAGATGTTGGAGGCTGCAGTGATCAAGACTCCGCTGAACGATCTTCTGGGTATCGAACACCCCATTCTCCAGGGCGGTATGGCCTGGGTCGGCACAGCCAAGCTGACGGCAGCCGTCTCGGAGGCAGGAGCATTTGGCATCTTGGGCGGGGGCAATGCACCGCCCGATTGGGTGCGTGCGCAGGTGCGCGAGACTAAGGCCCGCACAAGCAAGCCTTTTGGCGTCAATATCCCGCTCTTCTCGCCCTATGTCGATGATGTGGTTTCGATCTGTATCGAAGAAGGGGTCAAGGCGGTGGCGACGGGCGCCGGCAATCCGGGGCCCATCATCCCGCGCTTGAAGGAAGCTGGCATCGTAGTGATGCCGGTGGTCGCTTCGGTAGCCCTGGCCAAGCGCCTGGAGCGCATGGGCGCCGACATCATCGTGGCCGAAGGGATGGAATCGGGCGGGCATATCGGCGATATCTGCACCATGCCGCTCATCCCGCAGGTGGTCGATGCCGTAAAGGTGCCCGTAGTGGCGGCGGGGGGCTTTGCCGATGGTCGCGGCCTGGCAGCGGCCCTGTCGTTGGGGGCTGTGGGCATTCAGATGGGCACGCGCTTTGTCTGCACGACCGAGTGCGAGGTGCACGACAACTATAAGCAAAAGCTGGTGCAGGCCGGCGACCGGTCTACCATGACGACGGGCCATTCCCTGGGGCACCCGGTGCGTGCTCTGAAGAACCCTATGACCCGTGAGTTCGAGGAGCTGGAGAAGCGCGGGGCGAGTGAGAAAGAAGTGATCGAGTTCGGCACCGGGCGCTTGCGCCTGGCCGCAACGGAAGGGGATGTGGTGCGCGGCTCGTTCATGGCGGGGCAGATCTGCGGCATGATCGATGACGTTGTGCCCTGCCAGGAGTTGGTGGACCGCATCGTGCGGCAGACGGAGGATATCCTGGGTACACTGCCACGCTTTCTGGTCCGAAAATAGCGCCAGGGCCCTTCCGCGCAATTGCTGGCTGCCATGCCCTGCAAAAGGTCTGTTCCGGCTGCGCGCGGAGCATGGTACCCGGAAGTCGAAAGGCGTTTTCATCTTGCGTTGTGCCCAACCGGGCATGGGCGCACGATGGACCGGTCAATAATCAAAAAAGAATCTTGACATTTGCCCTGTACCTGTACATGCAGTATAATCCGCCTTGGGAGTGCGCCAGCGCCCCCGCGGATTGTGATGCACGTCACAGTATTTAGGAGGCTTGAGGTGGACCTGAAGCAGATCTACGAGTACACGGTGACTGGGAATGCCCCCAAGGTGAAAGAACTCACCCAGCAGGCCTTGGCTGAGGGCGCTGCCCCCGGCGAACTCATCACCAAGTATCTCATTCCGGCCATGTCTGAAGTGGGCGATCGCTTCGAGCGCAACGAGTACTATGTGCCCGAGCTGCTGATCGCTGCCCGCGCCATGCAGGGCGCCCTGGCGATCTTGAAGCCCCTGCTCACCGACAGTGACATCAAGTCGGCGGGCAAGGTGGTCATCGGCACCGTCAAGGGTGATCTGCACGACATTGGCAAGAACCTGGTTTCGATGATGCTGCAGGGCGCCGGTTTCGAGATCATTGACATGGGCGTGGATGTGGCCCCCGAGAAGTTTGTGGATGCCATCAAGACAAACAAGGCTGATGTTGTGGCTCTGTCAGCCCTCCTGACCACGACTATGCCCTCGATGAAGACCACCATCGAGGCGCTCAAGGCCGCTGGCCTGCGCGACAGCGTTAAGGTTATCATTGGCGGCGCGCCCGTGACCCAGCGCTATGCCGATGAGATCGGCGCCGACGGTTATGCGCCCGATGCCAACTCTGCCGTGCGCAAGACAAAGGAATTGCTCAAGCTCGCCTGATCAAGCTCAGGCTGCCCTTGACTCTTTTGAGGCCGAGTGAGCCCCCGTTGCCGGAGCGGTGCGGGGGCTCATTGGCGGTCCGCTGCCCCAATGGGTAGCGCCGGAACGTACTCATCGTAGCCTACCGATCTCAGCCTAATCCGGGGGGCCAACTCGCCCATGGGGAAACCCCTGATCGTCACGAAATATCTCATTCCTGGCCGCCGCTCTGACCTTCTTCGGCGTCCTCGCCTCATCGAGTTCCTGCATGAGCACGTGGACCGCAAGCTCGTGTTGGTCTGCGCGCCTGCCGGCTATGGCAAGACTTCGCTTCTCGCCGAGTATGCCCACGATACGGACCTCCCGCTGTGCTGGTATTCGCTGGACCCCTCCGACCGTGACCTGCGTGTGTTTGTGGACTATTTGCTGGCTTCCATCCGCCACCGTTTCCCCGATTTCGGTCGCCGCACCCAGGACCTCCTCGATGGTATGGACAACCTGCAGGATACGGAGGCCCTCCTTGGGGTGCTGGTGAACGAGATCTATGAGCAGATCCCGGACTATTTCGTCATTGTGCTTGATGACTACCATCTGGCCAACCCGGGGGAAGCGGTGAACCGCTTCCTGGATGGGCTGCTGCAGCGCTTGCCTGAGAACTGCCATCTGATCATTGCCAGCCGCACCATTCCCACGTTGACACCGCGTGGCCTGGCCATGTTGACGGCGCGGCAGGAGGTTGCGGGCCTGGGCGCCCGCGAATTGCGCTTTGCGCCGCAGGAGATCCAGGACCTGGTGCGCCAGAATTATCACCAGGACCTGCCCGATGACGTCGCTCAGGACCTGGCGCGCCAGTCGGAGGGCTGGATTACAGGCATCCTGCTGACCACGCAGACGATGTGGAAGGGGCTGTTCGCCAGCGTGTCACGGGCATGGGGTGCGAACAGCAACGTCTATGATTACCTGGCCAACGAGGTCTTTGCCCTGCAGCCGCCTCCGGTGCAACGCTTTTTGCTGGGGTCGGCCATTCTCGAAGAGATGAGCGCGGCTCGCTGCGATGAACTGCTGGAGATCACCGACTCGGCAGCCATGCTGAGCCTGCTGGAGAAAGACAGCATCTTTATCGAGCGTCTGGAAAAGGGCGAGCAGCGCTGGTATCGCTACCATGCCCTCTTCCAGAGCTTTCTCCGCACCAAGCTGCATGCGGATGACCCTGAGCGTGAACAGCTCTTGCATCGCCGGGCGGCGGCGACCCTGGAACGGGATGGTGACTGGGGGGCGGCTCTCCAGCACTACCTGGCGGCCGGCAACGTGGATGCGGCTTTGCGCGTGGTGATGGGCGCAGCCGAGGCGGAGTACGACGCAGGACATTTCCAGACCCTGGCCCAGTGGATTGACCAGTTGCCTGCGGAGGCCCTGGCGCGGGCCCCGCGGCTCTCGTGGTATCGGGGCCAGGCCCACCAGGAAATGGCTGAATGGAGCCAGTCTCTGGCCTGGAACGACCGGGCTCGACAGGGCTTTGCGGCGGCGGGCGACCGCGAGGCTGTGGCGCAAACCCTGGTCGATCGTGCCGTCACGTTGCGCCTGATGGGGCGCGTGCGAGATGCGGCAGTGGCCTGCCGTGAGGCGCTCGAGATCTTGGCGCAGCTGCCTCAATGGGGCAAGCGGACCCCGCGCATCGCGGCCAGCGCCCATCGCAACCTGGGCATCAGCCTATGCCAATTGGGTGATTTGCAGGCGGGCACCGAGGAGCTCCGGCAGGCCCTGGATCTGTATGGTGAGCCCGATTCTCGCTATGGCCTGGCCCTGACCCATGGCGATTTGGGGGTGGCGCTGCGCCTGGCAGGGAATCTGGCGGGGTCGGAGCTGCACTTTGAGGAGGCCCTGCACCTGTGGCAGGAGATTGGCCACCCGGGTAACATCGCCAACGCCCTGAACAGCCTGGCTGTGGGCCAGCACTTACGTGGCGAGCTGGAGCTGGCGCTGGCCACCTTTGAGCAGGCGCTCAACTATGCCCAGCGCGCCGGCTCGCGGCGCCTTCAGGCCTTTGTTTGGGCCGGGCAGGGCGATGTGCATCGCGATCTGAGGCATTGGGACCAGGCCATGGAGGCCTATAAGGAATCCTGGCAGTTGGCTGAAGCGGTGCATGACCCCTCACTTCTGGGCTACCTGCTCAATGCACAGGCGCTGGTGCACCAGGGTCGCGGTGAGCCCCAAGCGGCGCTGGCGCTTGCCCGGCAGGCTTATGAGCGCGCGCAAGAGCGCGGCCTCATCCAGGATGCGGCGCGTTACGAGGTGACCCTGGCCCGGCTCTTCTTGCAGCAGGGAAGCCCTACCCTGGCCGGGGAATATCTGGAGCGCGCCGAAAAGACCTTTGTCCACAACGGCGCCAAACGGGAGCTGGCAACAACCTACCTCCACCTGGCCCGGGTGGCCGTGGCTCTGGATGCCGAGGCGCGCGCACTGGCCTATGTGCGCCAGATGGCAGATATTATCATAGAGCTGGGCTATGATCAGGGACTCATCCGAGAGGCGGCCGAGGCTGTGCCGGTGCTGGAGCGGGCAGTTGCGGCGGGTATCGGCGCCGAGACTCTGGGCCACCTGCTCGATAGCGCTCGCCGGCTCGTAGCCCAGGCCCCTGCGCAGCCGGCAGCCCAAGCACACGATCAGGCCCGCGCCCACATCGCCATCCAGGCCCTGGGCGAGCCGACGGTGATCGTCAACGGCGCAGTGATCTCTGCCTCTGATTGGGGGACGGCCAAGGCCAAGGAGCTCTTCTTCTACCTCGTTTCCTTTCCTGCGCGGCGCAAAGAGCAGATCGGCAGCGTGCTCTGGCCCGACCTTTCCCCTGGCCGCCTGCGCAGCGCCTTTCATGTGACCGTCTATCGCTTGCGGCGCGCTCTGGGGATCAATGATTGTATCCTCTATGATAACGAGCAGTATCTATTTAACCGCCAGCTCGATTATACCTTCGATGTAGAAGAATTTGAGGCGCTGATAAGCCGGGCTGAGCGCCAGGTGCATGAGCAGCCCCGGCAGGCCGAGGAAGATCTGCAGCGCGCTGTCGAGCTCTACCGGGGAGACTTTTTGGAGAGCATGACTTTTCCCGATGAAGAGTGGTGCGTCTGGCGACGTGAGGAGCTCGGGCGCTCCTACCTTCGCGCCCTCCAACTTCTGGGTGACCTGCGCCTGCGCCGGCACGACTACCACGGCGCGCTGGAAGCGTATCGCCGCGCTGTGGCCCGCGATCCATTGAAGGAAGAGGCCCACCGCGGCATTATGTGCTGCCTGGCCGCTTTGGGTGAGCGCAATGCTGCGCTGCGCCATTATCAGAACGTGGCCGCCCAACTGCGTGATGAGTTAGGCGTGTCCCCCCTGCCAGAGACGGTTGGCCTCTACCACCTTATTGCTGACCAGCGCGACGAGGCTGCCTCGTGAGCCTTTCCTGATTCTCCAAACCTTAAATTTCGGTTAATTTTCCCAGATTTGCCGGTTTCCGCAGCTTTTGAATGCATTTTGTAAGCGATTCCGAAAGCACCCCCCACTATAATGGCTACGAGAATCGGGGTAGCGAGAGTGTTCTCGCTGATCGAAATTTGTTGTGGGAGGAGCACCGGATGTCGAACCAGTTGAAAGCCAAGCTGTATTCGCTGTCCAGGCCCAAGACGATCCGCATGATCTATCTGCTGGTCGTTGTTGTGGCGATGGCGTTGGCCGCGGGTGCGCCCGACGCCTGGGGCGGCGGCGGCGGAGGATGAGCCTCTGCTCGTCCGACTGTAGTATGGCCGGTTTTATCCTGGGCTGTTCCTGAGATAGTCACCGGCAAGGAATCCTACCTGTGATACTCATTGCAGCTGTCATCGTATCCACATTGATCGCACTGATGCGCGGCGGGCGCCTGGGTCGCTTGGCGGACCTCCCCCTGAGGTATGCCTGGCTGGCGCTCGCCGCCGTCGTGCTTCAGTATCCCCTGGTGTATTACAACCTGGGGCATGGGGCGATCATCCTGGGTGTGTCGGTCGCTAACCTGGTGATGGTCGGCTCCTATATCCTCTTGCTTTGGGTCCTGTGGGCGAATCGCCGTCTGCCGGGCCTCCCCCTGGTCGCCCTTGGGGTGCTGTGCAACTTGTTGGTGATGACGCTGAACGGCGGGTGGATGCCGATCACGCCCGAAGCCGTGGCCCGCCTGGGGCATATGCCGCGAGTCACCACGACCGGATCTGTGGCCAAGGTCTGGGGCGCCAAGGATATCATGCTCCCTCGTGCGCAAACCTGGCTCTGGCCGCTCTCCGATGTGTTTGTCGTCACGGCGCCTTTTCCTATCCCCTCAGCCTTTAGCCCGGGCGATGTCTTGGTGGCTGTAGGGCTGTTCTGGCTGTTACAGCAGTCGTTAGTCAAGCCGGTGAGCCAGCCGGCGGATGTACAGGAATCGGCCGGGTGATCCGGCCACTGATCAATCTTGTAGAGGAAATTGCACTCTTATGACACACGCATCGTTCTCGCAGGTGCTTGGCACGGCCCTCATCGATGACGGGTTCCGTCGCGTCTTGCTGCACAACCCGTATGAGGCGCTGGCTCCGTTCAATCTGGCCTCTGATGAACTGAGTGTGCTGACGCGCATCCAGGCGCAGACGCTGGAGCAGTTCGCTGAGCAGTTGGTAGCCTGGTTTGCGGAAGGTGAAACAACCGCCACAGCGTGCTGATGGGCGAGAGTGACTGTCACAGCACGAAACAAATGGGCTCGTGGTCTTGACGCAACTTGAAGCGGGTGAAAATTCCATGGCAGCTATCCTCATCGTAGACGACGAAGCAGAAATCCGCGACCTGATGCGGCGCGTGCTGGTACGCGAAGGATATCAGGTCGATGTAGCTGTGCATGGCGCGGCAGCTCTGGATGCAGTACAAGTCCGCTCCTATGACCTGGTGATCTGCAATGTGCGCATGCCGGTTATGGACGGGCCAACTTTTTACACCCACGTTCAGCAAATGTACCCGC
This sequence comes from Anaerolineae bacterium, assembly GCA_034436375.1. Taxonomy (GTDB): domain Bacteria; phylum Chloroflexota; class Anaerolineae; order SpSt-313; family SpSt-313; genus DAOTVS01. The sequence continues at coordinate 24,527 of DAOTVS010000152.1, forward strand.
GCCTGGCGAATCGATTCTTGTTCTGTACGGGCGATATCATCAGTCTGTCGGTGCGCTCATTTCTGCTGAGCACGGGGCAACCCGTACTGGCCAAGCCCTTCAGCATTCAGAGCCTGTGTGCTATGGTGCGCCGGGCGCTGGATGGCGGGCGCGACGCTGACCTCTGTATCGCGCCCCCGGTGGAAGAGCTCTTTATGGCCTCTTGCTACAACGTGGCGTAATGCTGCAGCGGCCCTTGGGCGAAGCCAGCGACTGCAGGCCCAGTCACAAAAGGAAAGGGACGTTCACCCTGTTGGGGACGTCCCTTTTGCCTGTGGGGCCGTCGCGATGGCAGCCTGGCGGCTTGCCGCACGGCGCAAGTTGTGCTGGGCCACAGCCTCACCGGGCAGGCGCCGCGGGCGCAGGCCTTTGTTCATCAATGCTTCTGCCGCGACCACTCTCGCAGCAGAGCGTATACGTCACCGTGAAAGTCTCGCAGGTAGGCGTGCATATCGAGCACATCATCAACTGACAGCGCAGGAAAGGCCGCTAACGCTTCGGCCTCTTCAGCATCTGCCTTGGATGAGAGCTCGAACTCGCCCCCGCCCCGCAGGGTGGCGAATACCAGCCCCTGAGTGCCGCAGCGGCTACAGACCACAGCAGACACCCAAACATCCTCGTGATGGCCGAGCACATAGATATCGTTGCGCGCGTATCGTTCGCCGCAATTGGCGCACTGGATATTGGCTACCAGGTGATGAATGAACGCCTGCCTCATGCCACGCTCTTCATCGTCCATCGCCAACCCCTTTCTGGCAGCGCTCAATGGTACCTAGCTCTATTATACACTATTTCTGCTAACAGGGAAAGGGTTTCCCTGCCCAGAATCTCAGGTCCGTCTTCTGTGGCGACCGCCGCGGGCTTGCCGATGTGGAGGGCGCGGCGCTTTTTCAGGTGTGACTTGCGCTGCAGTGCAGAGGATACCCCAGAATCGGCGCCAATTGAGCAGGGGCAGGTCTCAGGCCTGCCCCCTGACTGCCTGCGACGCCAACCCGGCGTGCGCTTCCCGTTGCGAGCCTGGCCCTATTCCGGTTCGACCGTGACCTTGACCTCGGCTGTGATATCTCCACCAAAGCGGATTGGGACAGCAAACTCTCCCATTTCGCGGATTGGCTCCTCAAGCTCGATCTTGCGCTTGTCGATCTCCTTTCCGGTCTGCTTCTCTAGTTGTTCGGCGATATCGGCCGCCGTGATCGAACCGTAGAGGTGGCCTGTCTCGCCCGCGCGGGCTTTCAGGGTCAAGTGTATGCCATTGATCTCCTGGGCGAATGCCTCAGCCTGGGCATGCTCTCGCGCCGCTCGCTTGGCTTGCTGAGCGGCCTGGTTCTTGGCTTCGCTCACTGCACCCGGCGTAGCGGGCTTGGCCAACCCACGCGGGATGAGATAGTTGCGGGCATAGCCATCGGCCACATTGCGCACGCTGCCCGTCTTGCCCAGCCCTTTGACATCCTTCAACAGCACGATTTCCATTGGCTCCAACCCCCTCAATGCTTGATCGATTCCAGGGACATGGCAACTGTTGCTTTCCAGAGGCTAGATGATACTTCAGAACAGCGGAAAACTCAAGTGTACCCCACCCCGTGCGCCGGTAAGCGAATTTGACATCCTGCAGGGGGCATGATAGACTTGGCCCCTCAATGAGGGAGGCAAGCTGTGCTTGGGGCCGAGAGCGCTCCGGCGCAAGGCGGGCTTTCCTTTTTGATTTTGATTCCCCCGCGCCACTCTAGAAGGAAGGACGACCTCTCCGTGGACCACATCGGGCAGGCCGGCGGCCGTCTGGCACTTTGGCAGGCAGGCGCCGGCAGCGGAATGTCGCATAGTAGCCTGGGCACAGGTCCCAGGCCTCCCAGGTTAGCCTGAGCCAGGGGTCAGGCTCGCCTGAGGAGGCCTTGGCGGCAATCTGGCAGTATCACCTTTTCTGTGGACTTGGAGGTATGGTCATCATGGTGGAGATCAGGGGCTTTCGGGCCCTGCGTTATGCCCCTCGTGTTGTCGGCTCTCTCGCTTCGGTTGTTGCTCCCCCTTATGATGTTATTGGCGCTGCTGAGCAGCGCCGCTTGTGGGAGCGGAGCCCCTACAACGCGGTGCGCTTGATCCTGCCGGCTGCGGACCTGCCGGCGGAGCAGCGTGAGCAGGGCTATCGGCGGGCGGCCGAGCGTCTGCAGGCATGGAAAGAGACGGGCGCCCTGGCGGCAGACCCGCGGCCGGCCTTTTACCTCTATCGCCAGCGTTTTACCTTGCCCGGCGGAGAGATCAAGACCCGGCAGGGCTTTTTTGGCCTGGCGCGTTTGACCGAATGGGGCGAGGGAATCTATCGGCATGAGCAGACCCTGCCCGGACCCATTTCGGACCGTATCCGGCTGATCGAGTCGTGCCGGGCCAACCTGAGCAGTATTTTCGGTCTCTATTCCGATCCTCAGGGTGAGGTCATGGCCGTGTTCGAAGCCCAAACTGCCGGCAAGCCAGCTACGGGCGAGGCGACCGACGATCAGGGTGTGTGGCATGGACTCTGGCGGGTAGACGACCCGGCGGCTGTAGCCCAGGTCAGCGCTCTTTTGCGCGAGCGGGCGGTGGTGGTGGCAGATGGCCATCATCGCTACACGGCGAACCTGGAGTATCGCCGGCGGCAGCGGGCAGCCAACCCAGCGGCGCCCAGCCCGGCCCCCTGGGATTACTGCCTGTTCTATTTCGGCGCCCTGGAGGACCCTGGGCTGGTGATCCTGCCCACCCACCAGGCGTTGTCTGGCCTCGATGGCTTTGCGCCTATGGCCTTTGTGGAACGTATGCGCAGCACCCTGATTGTGGAGGAATTTCCCTCTCTGACCAGCCTGCGGGATGCACTGACGCTCTCAGAGCGCCGGGAGATGGTGGCCGTGGGCGTACTCACGGCGGGCCCGCGCTATTACCTCTGCGTGGCCCCCAGGCCGGCGTGCCCGCAGGCCCCGGAAGAGGCGCTGGACGTCTCCGTCCTGCGTCATCGCCTGGTGGAGCCCTTGCTGCAGCAGCATGGGGCGGCCGAGAGCCTGGAGGCGCATCTGCGCTACACCCACGATGCACAGGAGGCATTGGCCTGGGTAGCGGCAGGCCAGGTGGATGTGGCCTTTATTCTGCGGCCTACGCCCTTGGAGCAGGTGCGCACTGTGGCCCTGGCGCACCGCCTGATGCCGCAAAAGAGCACTTATTTCTGGCCCAAGCTGCTGTCGGGCCTGGTGATCTACGACCATACGATCTGACCCTGAAAACAGTATCCGCCCCAGGCCAGATTTATCCAGGTGTTCGTGAACTGGCGTTCACCGCGGCGGATGGAAACGGGTGTACCCTCCGTTCCTCCTGCCTTACTGAACAGGTGTTCTAGCTGATTTGACAGAAAGAAAAACCCCACCTAGAATGGGCATGACGGTTTGTGTTGCCTAGTAGCTTTTCAAGGTGATGCTGGCAGTGCTGGCTGTGTGAGGAGCGGTACGTCGGAAAGCTGCCAGCGTCACCTTGAAAGTGCGCGAGCTGGAAGGTGGGGTATACAATGGGCGAGAACACATACAAGCCGCGCAATTATCGGATCGTCCGGCACGTGACCAGGAACCGCATCCTCGATATTCAGGATGCTCTGGAAATCGGCAAGCTTCGGATCGAGCTGGTCGATTTCGTCGAAGGGGAGGGGGCCAAGCTTTCAGTGGAGCATTTCGCCGAGCCTGACGCATTGGCCCTGATCTGCTACGACCTTTTGCAGGGCCGCCCATGGGAAAAGTACATCGAGTTCAAGGGTTCTGTCCAGGGCGAGACGGTCACCTCGCGCGTGCTGGTGCTGGAGCGGGTGGAAGCGCGCAATCCGATCAAGATCACGGTGTCGCGTGGTCCGGGCAAACTGATCGACAAAGGCGCCATCCAGCCGCTGGGCAAGCCTGAGGCGACGCTCTCGGTGCTGCTCTCTGAGTTCGATGCCCGGCGCATTGCTTTTACGGTGTTGCGCCACATGGCGGCCTATGAAGCCGCGACCTACCATGCGCGTGTTGCCGCGGGCACGCGCCGTGCGCTGGCTGAGGAGGCTGCGGCCTATGAACCCGACGCGACGGCCGCAGAGGCCGAGTGGCCGTCGCCGGTGGAGGACGTCGAACCCGAGGCTGCGCCCGACGCCTCCGCGCCCGCTCCCGTGCTCGAAGCGGCGCCTGCCGCCTCGGCGCCGGCACCCGTCCAATCTGCGCCCACCGCCTCATCTCGCCGCCCGGCGCCCCCTGTTGAGACCTACTGGGAGGCTGCGGAGCGGCTGGGCCTTTCGCGAGCAGAGGCGGAAAAGATCCTTCAGGATGCCAGGGGGAACTGGGGCCAGGCGTGGAGTGTGCTGCGCTCGCGGAATTAGCTAAAAAGAGGGCCTGACAGGTTTTCCGAAACCTGTCAGGCCCTTTTCCTTTCGCGATCCGCTAGAGCTTTTCCCCGCAGTTGTTGCAGAAGCGGGCGTCGGCGGGGTTCTCGGTGTTGCACTTGGGGCAAGTCTTCTTGCCGCTGAGGGGCGCGCCGCAGTTGCTGCAGAAGCGGGCGCCGGCCGGGTTGGCGGTGCCGCACTTGGGGCAGTGGTTGCCGCCCTGCTCTGCCGGTTTCTGCTGCTGTTGGCCGCCCTGCATAGCCTGGCCGATGGCGTTGGCCATCACGGCGCCGAGGCCTACGCCCGCGCCGAGGCCTACGCCCGCGCCCGTCAGGTTGCCCACACCCCCGCCGCCGCTTGTCGCCGCGTCGCCGAGAGCGCGCGCGGCCTTGAACTGCAGGTAGGCCTGCATGTTGCCGATGGCGCCCATGGCGGCGCGCTCGTCAATGGCCTTGGCCGTGTCTTCGGTGGGGCTGATCGAATTGATGTAGAGGGCCTTGAGGGTGATGCCAAGGGCAGCGAAATCATCGCTCGTCTTGGCGCGCATGCCGGCGGCGATTTCGTCGAACAGGGCCGGCAGGTCAAAGAGGCCCTTTTTCATCTCGCCCAGCATGTCGGTCATCTTGGCGACGATGATGCCGCGCAGGAACCCCTCGATCTGCGATGTTTCGTAGAACCCGCGCGTGCCGACGATCTTGTTCACAAAGAGCTGCGGGTCGGCGATTTCCATGGCGTAGGTGCCAAAGGCGCGCAGGCGCACCAGGCCCAGGTCCGGGTCTCGCAGGGCGATGGGCTCGGGCGTGCCCCACTTTTGATCCAGGAACTCGCGCAGGTTGACGAACATGACCTCGGCGCGGAAGGGCGATTGCCCGCCAAAGGGCAGACTCAGCAGCGTGGTCAGCAGGGGAATATTGGCGGTGGTCAACGTGTGCCGGCCGGCGCCAAAGGTATCCAGCGCCTTGCCGTCGCGGAAGAAAACGGCCGCCTGGCTCTCGCGCACGATCAACTGCGAGCCGATGCGGAACTCGCCGGAGCCGCTCTCCGGAATGCGGTGCACGATTTCACGGCCGCTCGGGTCCATGTATTCGATTACGGAAAAGATAGCCATTGTATTACTCCTTTAGGCGATGCCCATGACGGCATCCGTGCGCCGGCCAAAGGTATCGTTCAGCTCCTGCAGCAGGGTGAGCAGGGCGTTAACCTCGGCCGTGGTGCTCTCACCCCTGGCGGCCAGGGCTTCCAGCGCGCTCATAGCTTCCGCAACCCGATCAACACCGCTCGCCAGGTTGGCATCGAACTCGTAGAGGGTATCGAGCTGCTGCTGCTCGATCTTGACGGCGTCGAACCAGCCGGCATAGCCGTAGCTGGCGGTGCGCAGGCGATCGATCAGCCGCTCCAGGCGCAGGGTGGCCTGCTCGAGGGGCGAGAGCTCGCCCCAGCGGCCGGCGCTGGTGATCTGCCCCATGAGCCCCTGCAAGCGCCGCTTTTGCTCGTCAAAGCGGTTGGCCAGGTGGGTGCGCAGTATCTTGTCGGCCTCGCGGCGCAGCTCTCGCTCTTTATAGCCCTTGTAGCCCGGAATGCTGCCGACGAGTTTTTCGAACCCGCTCTGTGCGCCCTGTACTGTGTCGCGCAAGTCCCCTACCATCCCTTACCCTCCTTATTGGGCCGATCTCCTGTCAATCGGTCATCCGTCATCGCTAACCCAGATCAAGCGGTGCGCATCAGCGTCGTGACTGTCGGCAATGAGTTGAACATGGCGATGCCGATGGGCAGCCCGATGATGGTCACGCACAGGAACCAGGCGATATTGGCCCACAGCAAGCTGGCCCACGAGCCGATAAAGATGAAATAGACCAGGCGCAGCAAGCAGCCCGGCTGGCGCACGCTCCGCTCGACGGCGACGATGGCGCCCCCGCGATAGCGCCACTCGACCTCGACAGCCATGGGCTTGAGCGTCAGCACCTGGGGCACGCGGTTGAGCATCCAGAGCCCTACCGGCAGCAGGATAATCGTCGCGTTGAGAATCCAGGCTGTGTTGATCCACAGGAAAGTGAGCCACCACCCAATCAGCACAAAGTAGATGGCGCGCAACAGAAAAGAGCTTGGCGGTTGTTCGATCATGTTGGCCCCCCAGGTAAGGCCGCCTACCCGGCGGCCTTTTGTGCATACCTGATCGTTATACGCAGGCGCGCCGCCAGGGTTGCGTGCCCTTGATTTTACACCAAGCCACTCGAGCACACAAAGCGTTAAGCGGCGCTGCCTCAAGTGACGGGCCTGATCGGGTGCAGTTCACCGATGGGGTGAACTGCACCTGGCCTGATCAACCAGCTTGAGCGGCTGAAGCCCGCTGCTACGAGGCCCTTCGTGAGGCGGCGCAGTATGCAGCGGTTCTTGTGGGTGCCAGCCGTAGGGAGCAGCGCACAGCAGGGAATCCTGCTCACTCTACGGCCAAGCTTCTGAGCAGCCGCCTGTACGGCATGGCGATTCTGGCCTTGGGGGGCGAGTTGTGTCCATATCGCAATGGCGGCTCGGACGGGGCTTGGCCTCCCACCCAACTGCCACAAGAGCGAGCCTCCGGCGCAGCACTTTGCCGGAGGCTCAAGGGGTGGGATCTCTTGCCGAGAGGGGGCCGCTACCCCCCCAACTCGATGCAGCGCCGGCGGTAGTAAAGGTAATCCTGGTAGGGCACTTCGGCCGGCACACCGTGATCGCAGGTAGGGATATAGCCGCCGCGTGCGCGCATGACGGGCAGGATGCGCTCCACCATCTGGTCGATGGCTTTGCGGCCTTCAGCCAGCACCCGCTTATCGATGCCACCAAAGATGGCCAGGTCGGGGTACTGGCGGCCGATCTCGACGACGTCACAGCCCGAGGCCACCTCAAAGGGGCTCATGATATCCATGCCGATTTCCCGATAGAGGGGAATGACGGGGTTGGCAAAGCCATCGGTATCGATCTGGATATAAAGATGGCGGGCCGGGTCGAGCTGGCGCCGCTTGATATTGGTGATGAGCTGCTGATAGTAGGGAAAGAAGAACTTTCGGATCATATCAGGCGCGATCAAGGGGCCGCTCTTGTAGCAGATATCCTCCGATATAAACAACTCGTCGATGGTCACGTGCTCCTGGTGGCGGGCGATGACCGCATCGGCCAGGGCGAGCCAGGTCTGCATCATATCGTGGATTACATCGGGCATGTCGTAAAAGGCATACATCATCTTTTCGGTGCCGATCATGCTCCGCAGATACATGCCGCCGCCGCTGATGGTCTGCTGGATGATCATGCCCTGCCCTGCGGCAGCGCGGGCGCGGGCCATGCGCTCAGGCAGGTCCTGATAGCGCGCTGGGGTGGCCGGGTCCAGGCGCCACTTGACGTTTTCCTCCCAGGTCCTGCGGTCCTTGACAGCGCACTCGAGATATTCGGGCATAAAGCCGTTGCGGCGGCCCTTGAAGAAGAGCACACGCCGGCCGGCGAAATCCTGCTCGACCTCATAGTCGCCGCGGTCCTCGATCACCTTAACCTCAAAGGCGGGCTCGAGGGCCGGCTCGGTCCAGCCCAACTGGCCCAAAGCCAGGTGCCCGGGCGGATCATAGTCAAAGAGCGCCGCGAAATCCTCCCAGGAGTTACATTCCGGCATGCCCTGCTGCGCCCAGGCCTCCAGCGAGTAAAAACCAAACTCGCGGCGGAAAAGGGGAGCGCCGGGCACACGGGCGTAGGTATCGCGCAGCTTGCGGGCAGAAGGCGCCATCTTTTCGCGGGGCAGCAGCGCGTGGATGCCGTCTTGCAGCAGGTTATTCTCGGTCATCAGGTCCCTCTCAGCGTCGTAGCCAGCGATCCAGCCAGGGCAGGGCCTGGACGCCGTGCCAGACGTGCTCACCCTCAAAGATGTCGATGGCCAGCCGGTCCTCGGCACCGAGGAGGGCGTAGGCCCGGCGGGTGATCTCGTATTGCTCCTGGACGTTGACGATGCCGCGCGGGCCGTTGAGGCCATCCTTGGTGCCCGCTTCGATGAGGAAGGGGCGGGGGGCAATGAGGGCGCCCAGATCGCCCATGTCGGCGTTTTCCCACAGATGCGGCACATAGTTGCAATCGCAGTTGCCAGAGAGGTGGATCAGGGCATCGCTCACCCCGTAAAAGTAGCCGCTATCTACGAACAGGTCCACGCGGTCATCGAGGGCCGTCAGGTAGATGCCCTGCAGGCCCCCGCCGGAAAGGCCGATGCAGCCGATGGGCTGACCCTGCGTTTCGGGGCGCGTCTCGACGTAATCGATCAGGCGCATCAGGTCCCAGGCCCACATGCCGGCCACGGTGAGCCCTAAGGGCAGGGCCATGTGGGCAAGCTGGTGGCAGGAGGACTCAAATAACTGCCCGGGCCCCTGGTAAAGCGACTCTCGCCGCTCGCCAAAGCCGCGCGCATCAGGGCAAAAGACGACATAGCCGCGGCGCACGGCTTGCACGCCGTAATCATAGTTGTGCAGGGCGATCCTCTCAGCCACACCCGGCACCTCCACGCAACCTGCCGGGCAGAGCTTGCCGCCGGAGCCGTGGCCGTGGGGGGCGAGCACGGCCGGTGCGGCGCCCTGCAGCCCATCGGGGATGAGGACGTAAAGGGGCATGGTCACGCCGGGCTCGGTATCGATCTCGACCCGCTCGCGGCGATAGCCATCGCGCTGCACCGTCTCTGTGAGGCGCGGGTTCAGGGGCGCCGGGACCATGCGATCGACGCCCAAAAGCCGGCGCAGCGTGCCGCGCAACTCGGCGCGCCAGATGCGGTATTCCTCCAGGTTGCGGGCGCGAAAGCCCAGGCGCCGGTTGTTGGCGCGGAAACGAGATTGCAGGTAATCCTCACAGGGGAAAAAGTGGGACAAGGTTTCACCTCCGATGATACGTGATGCATAATAAGTAAACCGTAGTAAGTAAGGTTGCCATCTCGGCATTTGTATAACTCAACAGCGTGCCTTTCCTGAGCGACCTTTCGTAGAGCAACGCTCCTGTCACCATGGCGACCTTACTTATTACGGTTTACTTAATGGATCACAGCCAACCTGTCAGTCTGGCCAGCAAGCGTGTGTATTCGACAAAGTTGGGCCACGAAACGTCGGCCGGCACGCCGTGATCGCAGGAGGGGATAAAGCCGCCCTCCTCGAGCAGCGGCGGCACGACGCGCAGCACTTCCGCGCGCAGGGTCTCACCTCCGGCTGCCATGGCGCGCTTGTCAATGCCACCGATATAGGCCATCTGCCGGCCAAAGCGGCGGCGGTAGGCGACAATATCGTTGCCGGCGGCGACCTCGATGGGGTTGCAGCAATTGATGCCGGCCTCGATCCAGAGGGGGATCAGGTCGGCAATGTAGCCATCTGAATCCATGTTGACGATGGGGCAGCCCGAGGCGCGGATGGCCTGCGCCCACTTGCGCCAGGTTGGCAGCAGGAAGCGGCGGGCCATAGCCGGCGAGACCATGCTGTGGGCCTTGTAGGCCATATCTTCCGAGATCATGACGCTATCGAGCTGGACTCGCTCGAGGATCGGCTGCAGGGTCTGCAGGACGAAATCGGCCCAAAAGTCAATCATCTCCTGCACCCATTCAGGCTCGTCGGCCATCAGGATGCAGAGGTTCTCAAAACCCAGCCACTCGCGCAGCTGCCAAAAGGGGCCATTGATGCCGATCTGCACCACATAATCGCGCTCGCGCAGCTGCTGGCAGCGCTCCTCGAAATCGGCGGGGAAGCGCTGCGGGTCGCGCGGGTTGTAGCGCCAGCGGATCCGTTCCTCGAAATCCTGCCGGGTCTGCACCGGGAAGCGATGCCACTTGCGGGTGACGAAATCTTTGGCCGAGCGGATATAGGTATAGTCATAGGTATCGGAGATCTCGGTGATGGCGCCCATCCAATCCTGGACGATATAGTGGCCGTCACGGTGCTCCAGCACCTTTTCCTCAAAGGTGGGGATCATCTTGAACGACACGCCCAGGCCCCCATGGGGATGGGCGGGCGGGCGAGGAATGCCGAGCACCCCCAACAAATAGTCGTACCAGTCAGCGCCCTCCGGCAGCCCCTGTTGGCGCCAGGCAGCCAGGGTCGATTCGCGCGGGCCGCCCGGCTCCAGGGGCACGCGGTCGGGCTTTCCAAAGAGGAGCGCCGCCCGAAAGCGCTCACGATCCGTCCAGGAACGAGCCTTGTCTGTCATAGCCTCATTTGCCGCCATAGTAAACCAGGCGCCCGGAAACCTTGAAGAGGATCGCGGTGAAAAAGACGATGATGATAAAGAGCACCCAGGCCTGGGCAGAAGCATAGCCCATCTTGAAGAAGCGGAAGGCGCTCTGCCACAGGTAGATGGACATCATCAGGGTTGAGTCGGCGGGTGAGCCGGAGCCCCCGGTCATCACATGGACCTCGGTAAAGTATTGGACTGCTCCGATCAGGCCGGTGATGACGTTGAACAGGATCACCGGGCTGATCATGGGCAGGGTGATATGCCAGATTTGGGCCGTCGTGCCCGCGCCATCGAGCTGTGCGGCCTCGATCAGCTCGCGCGGCACATCCTGCAACGATGCCAGGTAAATCACGACCGCACCGCCGACGCCCCACAGGCTCATGAAGATGAGGGCCGGCTTGGACCACTCTGGGCTGCCCAGCCAGCCGGGGCCACGGATGCCGACGAGGGAGAGCACAAAGTTCACCACGCCATTGCGCGGGTTGAACATCCACAACCAGACGATAGCGGTCGCCACCACCGGTGTGATGCTGGGCAGGTAGTAGATGGTGCGGAAGAAGGAGAGCCCGCGCACCTTCATGTTGAGCAGCATGGCCAAGAGAATGCCGGTGATGGTGCCCAGGGGCACTGCCAGGAGGGCATAGTAAGCTGTATTGTAGAGCGAGGTCAAGAAGCGCGGGTCTTGGAAGAGGTTATAGTAGTTCTTGAGCCCGATGAACCGGGGCGTCTCCAGCACCGGGTAAAAGGTGAGGCTGTAGTAGAACGACATGATGAACGGGTAGATGCGGAACGCCAGAAAGCCCAGGACCCAGGGTGAGATAAACAAGAGGCCGGTGACGAGGCCCTGGCGCTGCTCGCGGGTGATCCCTTGCCACGATTTGGATACGGCCATCTTTATCACCCCTTCAACCCGGTGAGCGCGATGCCCTCGATAAACGTGCGCTGGGCAAAGAAGAACAGCACGATGATCGGCACCACACTCATGCAGGTCGCGGCCATGATCCAGGCGAAATTGCTAAAGCCATAACTTGACTGCATGTTGGCGATGCCCAGTGAGATGGTATAGAGCGCCTTGTCGTTCAGGTAGATCAGCGGGCCGAAATAGTCGTTCCAGCTGCCGATGAACTGGAAGAGGGCGACCACCGCCAGGGCCGGCCGGGCCAGGGGCAGCACGATGCGCGTAAAGATGCCGAACTCGGATGCGCCATCTACGCGGGCCGCATCGGAGATCTCTACCGGCAGGCCCATCAGGAATTGCCGCAGCAGAAAGATGAAGAACGGGCTGCCCAGGAAGGTCGGCACGATCAGGGGCAGGTAGGTGTTGACCCAGTTGATCTTGCGGAAGAGCACGTAGAGGGGGATAAAGGTGACAAACCCGGGCAGGATCATGGTGGCGAGCACGATGGCGAACACGATCTCGCGGCCGGGCCAGCGCACGCGGGCAAACCCATACGCAGCCAACGCGTTGGAAGCGACGGCGCCGATGACCGAGGGCACAGTCACGACCAGGGTGTTGCCCAGATACTGAGAGAATGCGGCCTGCTGGAAGGCAGCGATATAATTATCCCAACGGATGGGGTGTGGGATCCAGATGGGGGGCCAGACCACCAGCTCCTGCGGGTTCTTGAGCGAAGTTGAGATCATCCACACCCAGGGGAGGATGAAAAATCCGGAGAGCAAGATGAGCGTCCCATATTTCAGTGCCCCGACAACAACGATGGCCAGGGTGATTTGTAGTGGCCTCTTGTGGCGCGGCACAGTGCGGCCACTGGTGGCTGCGGTCTGCTGCGCAACGGACACGTTGACCTCCTTGGAACCCGGGATGGGCTGCCTGCGCCGTGGCTGAAGTTCTCCATAGCGCCGTCTACAGCCCATTGGGTCCCGGCACCTGTTAGAACATGACGGGGTGGGGAGGGCTGCTCCCCACCCCTTGCGTGCGCGATCAGCCTTGCTTGTTGGCGAACCAGTCGTCCAGTTCCTTCTGAGCCTGCTCTTGCACAAAGTCCAGCGCTTCCTTGGGCGTCTTTTCGCCCAGGCGCGCCTTTTCCCACTCGGCGCCCATCATGCTCTGATAGGAGTCAGCAGTCGGGATCTTGGGCGGGAACAGGTAATAGTCTGAGTGGAACAGGTCCTGCAGGAAAACGTTATCATAGCCGGGGCAGGCGCCCGTAACTTCTTGCTTGAACTTGGGCCAATCGAGGATCTGTTCCGAAACCGGGCCGTTGACGCACTGCCAGGTGGTGAAGAGGCTGGTGTAGACATCCTTATCGCCCGTCGCGCCGGTCATCGTGCCAATCACATCCCAGGCTGCGGCCGGGTCTTTGGAGCCCTTGGGGATGATCCAGCCGTCGCCGTAGGTGTACATGCCCTTCTTGGCCACGCCTGCCGGCCCGGGGTAGGGCCACACGGTGAACTCAAAGCCTTCCGGCTTGTAGAGCTTGAGCGTGTTGAACTGCCAGGGGCCGGTGACCAGGGTGGCGCGCAGGCCGGAGAGGAAGGGGTCATTGCCGGCGGAGCGCTCGCCGCGGCCCTGCAGCGAAGCGTAGAAATCCTGCAGCTTCTGCGGCCCGATCTTTTTCCAGCGCGTGCACAGCCACTCGAGGGCCTTGACGTTGTTCTCATGGTTGGCGGTGATCTTCTTGCCGTCCTCCGAGACATACTGGCCGAGGAAACGGGCCGTAATCACGGATTCCCATGTCATGTCGCCGCCCAGGACGTTGATGTTGCCGGCATCGTCGTAGGTGGTGAGCTTGTCGTAGATGTCATCCAGTTCTTCGAGGGTCTTGGGCGGGGTGTTCGGATCGACGCCCTTTTCGGCGCACATCTTGGTGTTGACGAACACGCCGTAGCACTGGTTCCACATAGATGCGTAGATGAATTTGCCCTCATAGGTGCCGAGGTCCCAGATAGCCGGGAGCATCCACTTCTTGAGCGCCTCAACCTGCTCTGGCTTGCCGATCTCGTCCAACGCCAGCACGGCATTCTGCGCCGCCAACTGGTAGGCGACGCTGGCGCCAAAGACCACGGCCGTGCCGGGCGGGGTGCCAGCCGAGATGGCGGCGAGCAGCTTTTGTGTCATGGCCTCGGGTACTACTACGTGCTTGGTAATGACCTTGTTCTGCGACTTGTTGTAGCCGTCCAGAATCTTTTCGATCTGCTTGGCGGCGTCTTCCGTCCAGCCGGTCCAAACCTCGATCTCGACGGCTTTGCCCTCGGCGGGCGCGGCGGTGGGCGCCTGGGCCGTGGGCTGCTCGGCGGCCGCAGCCTGCGTGGGGGCCGTGGTGGCTGCAGGCTGCGCAGGGGCGCAGGCGGCGACCAGGTTGGCGCTGACAGTGCCCAGGCCGACGAGCGCCATGTTGCGCAGGAACTCTCTCCGCGTAAAGCCTCGCATGACTTGCCTCCTCCTTGGCATAAAAGGAACAAGGGCAGTGCCCCCCTTGACACCCGGGGGCCCCTTCCGTACAATTTCCATTATATTGGAAAGGCGCCCGGTTTTGTTGGCAATTGTGTCAGCAAAGGGACTTCAGAGGGTCTTTGGAGGGACATGCCGACACCCCGGTGTACGCAGGCCATACTGCGTTCCACTCTCAACAATCTCTACGATCCCCGCGCTTTGCGGGCGAGCCCGCTGATTCAGGCGCTGGGGCTCTCGGATGAGGGCGACGCCCCCGCACGTTTGCGGCGCCTGTTGACACAGGCCATCCAATCGCTACGGCCGGGCGATGATGTTCCTTCACAGGCGCCGGCCCAGCGCGTCTATGAGGTGCTCCACTATCGCTATGTGCAACAGTGTAGCCAGGATGAAGTGGCGGAGCAACTCGGCCTGGGTGTGCGCCAGCTCAAGCGCGAGCAGCGCAAGGCGCTGGAAGTGCTGGCGCATCGCCTGCGCGATGTGTACGGCCTCGAGGTGGGGCCGGATGAAGACCCCGAGGCCGTCAGCGCCGATGAGGGGGAAGCGCCGGCCCCGGCTATGGAGCTCTCCTGGCTCGATGGGTCCAGCCCGGGGGAGCCGGTTGACCTGCAGGGCGTGCTGCCCGCCGTCTATGAGCTGGTCCAGCCACTGGCGGCGCGCTATCGGGTGCAATTGCAGGTGGGCGATCTGCAGGGTGTGCCTGCGCTGGCGGTCGATGCGGTCGCCCTGCGCCAGGCCCTGCTGAGCCTGCTGGCGGTGGCCATCCGGCGCACAGCCGGCGGCAAGCTGACCCTCTCCGTCCGTCGCTTGCGCTGGCAGGTGGCGATACGCATTGCCGGTGCGAAGGGGCAGGGGGTTGCCGAGCCGGCGCCGGAGGATGCGGCCAACCTGGCCAACGCACGCCAACTGGCCGGAGTGTGCGGCGGCAGCCTGACGCTTTCCTCGGGCGAGGGTTTGAGCGCTGAGCTGACCCTGCCGGCGGCGGAGCAGTTGCCCGTCCTGGCCATCGATGATAATGCCGATACACTGCGCCTGCTGCAACGCTATGCCTCCTGCACCCGCTACCGCGTCCTGGGCGCCCAGAATGCCGATCAGGCCTTCGCCCTGGCCCGTGAGGTCTCTCCATGGGCTATTGTGCTGGATATCATGATGCCCAGGGTCGATGGTTGGGAGCTCCTCAAGCGACTTGCCCAACATCCTCTGACCCAGGGCGTGCCGGTGATCGCCTGCACGATTCTGGCCCAGGAGGAGTTGGCCCTCTCCCTGGGCGTTAAGGGTTTTCTGCAAAAGCCGATCAGCCGGCGCGATTTCCTGGCCGCTCTGGATCGCCTGGACTCTTGACGGCAGCCCCCAGCTCTCCCCACATCCGTATACACCCCAAAAGGTCTCTAAAGGTGAGCCCGCCGCTGCGCGCGAGGGTGAGCGTGGGGCCGATGACCGATGCGCGCGTCGGGTCCATGGCCGAGATGGCTATGGTCGGGATGGCGCAGATGGCTGGGTCCTGATTCTTTTCGCGCAGCACGGCATAGCCATCCATGCCGGGCATGATCATATCGAGCAAGAGGCAATCGGGCTGGCGCTCGCGCATGAGATTGAGGGCGCGCGGCCCGGTATCGGCGCGCAACAGCCGGTAGCCGCGCCCGGTCGAGGCAAGCATCCGACCCATGAGCTGCAGCACCTCGGGGTCATCATCGGTGAGGAGGAGGGTGCGGACCTCGCGGTGCAGGCCATCCAGAGCGGCGGTGAGGTCCGGCAGCGAGATGGGCTTGAGCAGGTAGCGGGCGATGCCTAGCTGGGCGGCCGCTTCGCTCTCACCGGGCACCCAACAGGCGATGGCCGGGGTGCCGTAGGGTAACTGGAGGGTCTGGGCCATGAGGCCCGCCGACGTTTGCTCTGCCGCCGGGTCGTTGATGATGAGGGCCTGTGCCGGAGAGCGGCTGAGGTCGGCGATGGCCTGGTCGAGGGTGCCGTGACTGCTGATCTCGGCCCCTTCCAGGTAGCGGCCAAGCAGGCGGCAGAGGGCGCCGCCCTTCTCGACGACCACATAGCGCGGGGCGGGCTCGAGGAAAGGCGCCTTAAAGGGCCTTGTGCGCCCCTTTTCCTGGTACTCGGCCGAGAGCCAGCGTGCGGCGCCGGCGGTGGCGGCCAGGGGCGGCGGCTCTTCGATAGGCAGGCTGAAATAGAAGGTGCTGCCTGCCCCCAGGCGACTCTCCAGCCACATGCGCCCGCTGTGCATCTCCACAAAGCGCTTGCTGATCGAGAGCCCCAGCCCGGTGCCGCCGAACTGGCGGCGAATGGAGCCGTCGACCTGTTGGAAGGGCTCAAAAATGCGCTCCTGGTCCTCAGGGGCGATGCCGGGGCCCGAGTCGGCCACGGAGACGACAATGTGGTTACCTTCTTTGCGCAGGGTCACCTGCACTCCGCCCCGGTCGGTAAAGCGTGCGGCATTGGAGACCAGGTTGAGCATCACCTGGCGGATGCGTGTGCGGTCGCAGTAGATGGCCGGCAGGTCGGGGGCAATCTCGCACCGCAGGGCGAGGTTCTTGGCCTCCAGGAGGGGGCGCACAGAGATGAGGGCGCCTTCCACGATCTCGTGGAGCTGGGCCCACTCCTTACGCAGCGACATCTTGCCCGCTTCCACCTGAGAGAGGTCCAGCACGTCATCGACCAGGCTGGCCAGATGGCGGCTATTGCGCAGGATCACCTCCACATCAGCCAGAAGTGAGGGCGGCAGGTCCATGCCATAGGCGTAGGGGGCTTCGCTGATCATCTCGCTAAAGCCAATGATCATGTTGAGGGGGGTGCGCAGCTCGTGCGATACGTTGGCCACAAACTCTTCCTTGGCCAGGCGCGCGTCCTCGGCTACATGGTACATGTGTGAGAGGCGCTCGGAGAGGCGCGCCAGCTCCGAGTTGGCATGCACCAGGTCCTCCTGGACCTGTTTCAGCTCCAGGCGCTGGTCGCGCGCTTCCTCCACCAGCTGTTGCAGGCGCGCGTAAGAGCTCCACAGAGATTCGTTGGTGCGCTCGCTGAAATGAGACGAGATGCCCTGGAGGATAGCTGCCATCCAGATCGCGATGGCCGCGAGAATGGCCCAAGGCCCCGGGCTGAGGCCGGGCAGATGTGTGGCGTAGAGGAGCAACAGGCTGGCCAACACGGCCGCAGTGACCCCAGCTGACGCACCGATGAGCAGGGCGGCAGCGCTCACAGGTACGGCCAGCAGGCACAGGGCGGCGCCCGCCGGCAACCACAGAGCGCCCAGCCCGATGATGGCCATGCACCCCAACACCAAGAGCCAACAAGCAAGCACCCGCGCATGGCCCAACAGCGCCCATGCTATCAGGGCGAGGAGTATCAGGGCAACGCCGAGATAGTCTATACTGCGCGTCCAGCGACTGCCCTCGGTAAGGAAGATGGTCAGCACGCCGAAAGAGACTGCGATCAGCAGGATAATGTCGGCCATCTCCCGTTTGAGCTCAGCCTGCATTATATGCAGAGAGGCGGACGTGCCATAGAGGCTGCTAGACATGGTACTTTCTCCCCATTGGGCGCAGCGCACGACGAAAACGCGCTTCGGCTTGCGGGCGTCATCCTCCGCACGTGGCCGGAACAGAGCCGGGCCTGTGCGGGGCAGGATAGCCGGCAGTTGCCCGGAATGGCTCTGGCGCTATTCTCGGGCCAGATTGAGCGATTGCAGGTACTCGGCCAGCTCGGCATTCACCTTGGGAATCAGGATATCGACCGCCTCCTTGACCGTCCGCTGGCCGCTCCAGACGGGGTCAAGCTCCGTGGTCTGGAGGTCGCGGATGGCTGCCGAGCCGACCAGGATGTGGTCGGGCACTGTGGTTTCGGCCTGCTGGATGGCGCCGGCAAAGAAGGTGCGTTGCTCTTCTGTGGTCATGGCGAGCTGGCTGCCGTAGGCCTGCAAGTACAAATCGAGGCACGATTTGCAGACCGGGAGGGTGGCGCGGTGCTTGAGCTGGATGCGCACGGCATCGGGGTCAGTGGCCATGAACTTGGCGAACGCCCAGGCCTGATCTGCGACACGGGTCTTGGCGTTGATCTCCACAGGGTCACTCCAGCAGTTGCGGCAGGTCGTGCCACTGCCCCCGGCGCCGCCAACGGGGTTTGTAGCGGCGCGAAACCTGTACTGCCTGGGCAACTCGCCCCAGATGATCCAGCCGGGGCTGAACTCCATGGCGACGGTGCCGGTTCTGAGCATGGGGCCAATCTGCAAGAGTGTGGCGGTCGTCGCCGGGTCGGGCATAACCTTGTCCTTCAGGATCGCATCGGCGCGGGCCTGCAGCCCGGCGATACAAGCCTCATAGTTCGCCCGGATATTCGTCTGCCACTGGTGCAGGATGCCCGACGCATAATCCTCGTGGCTCACCAGGTCGCCGCCCCACAGGCGCGTGTAGTACCAGGGGGTATAGTGGCCGAGGTCGATGCCGAACGTGTCTGCCTTGTGAGAGACTCGTGTCAGCTTGCGGGCCGTCTCCATCATCTCGTCCCACGTCCAGGGATGCTGCCAGTCGATGGGCGGATAGGGGATGCCGGCCTCGTCGAACTGGGTGGCGTTGATGAACACGCCGGCCTCGGTGATGCCAAAGGTCAGGGCCAGCAGGCGGTTGTTGGCGCGATAGGAACTGAGCGCCACCGGCCAGATGTCATCGGTGAAAGAGGGGCCTTCCTTTTCCACATAGGGGTCGAGGGGCAGGACCATGCCGCGATAGGCCCGCTCAATCCATGGA
This sequence comes from Anaerolineae bacterium, assembly GCA_034436375.1. Taxonomy (GTDB): domain Bacteria; phylum Chloroflexota; class Anaerolineae; order SpSt-313; family SpSt-313; genus DAOTVS01. The sequence goes on from DAOTVS010000152.1 coordinate 43,299, forward strand.
TTGGTGCCGCCCGTGCCGTAGATGTCGGGGGCCGCCCCGCCGGCGAAGAGTGACATGAGCCTGGGTTCAAAGTCGGTCCACGGCACGGTGACCTGCTCGACGTGGACATCAGGGGCCCGCTCGTGGAAGGCCTGAATGACCTCATTGATCATGAGGTTCTCATCGGGGTTGGTGCGCCACATGATCTGGAGGGAAGCAGCCTGAGCGGGCGCCGCCGTGGCCTCGGCCGGTGCCGGAGCCGGGACCTCAGCCGGGCTTGGGCGGGGTGCGCAGGCAGCCAGGAGAATCGTCCCGCTGGCGGCTGCGGCCGCCAGCAGAAACTGGCGACGGTTCATCCTGCTGAACTCCATACTCCTCTGTTCCTCCACGGCTGTTGCGCTTGCTGCACTTGCATCGCTCTAGTATACCACGTTCTGCTTCATCCGTGGTGATACGCCCTTCTCCAATTACACCTTCGAGAACGCACTGTCTGCGCCAAACCTCCCACAGGCCCCGAGCCTTTGGCAGCCATACCTCTGGTGATGACTCGCTGATTCCTCCTCAGATACGTGCATGCTGCCCAGAAAAGGGCGCTGCGCAGGCAAAACAACGGCGTGCGACCCAGCGCCCCGGGCCGCACGCCATGCCCACTTGTTCTCGTCTCGGGGCTCTAGCCTTTGACGCCGGTAATGACGATACCCTGGATGAAGTAGCGCTGGGCGAAGAAGAAGAGCAGGATGCAGGGCAAGACGGTGACCAGGGAAGCTGCCATGAGCAGGTTCCAGGGGGTGCGGCCGTACATGCCGGAGAAGCGGC
>DAOTVS010000153.1:0-4427 GCA_034436375.1 Anaerolineae bacterium
AGGTCGCCCCAGAGGTCCCAGGCGCCGGTGAACTCCATGGCGATGGCGCCGGTCTTGAGCATGGGGCCGATCTGGCCGAGGGCGGTGCTGGTCGCCGGGTCGGGCATGACCTTTTCCTTGAGCATGGCATCGGCGCGCGCCTGGAGGCCGCTCACGCAGGCGTCATAGACGTCCTTGTTGCTGGAGGCCTGCCAGTCGTGCAGGATACCGGCGGCATAGTCATCGGCCGAAACCAGGTCCTGGCCCCAGAGGCGGGTGTAGTACCAGGGAGTATAGTGGCCCAGGTTGACGCCGAACACGGTGGTCTTGCCGCTGGAGTCGGTCTTGGTCAGCTTGTGGGCGGCATCGATCATCTCTTCCCAGGTCCACTTCTTGGACCAGTCGAACGGGGGCAGGGGAACACCGGCCTCTTCCCAGCGGGTCTGGTTGATCCACATGCCCGCCACGCAGATGGCGAAGGTCAGGGCGACCGTCTTGCCACCGCGTTTGTAGGTGTTGAGCGCCACGGGGAAGATATCACTGGTAAAGTCAGTGCCTTCCTTCTCGATAAAGGGATCAAGGGCAAGGACCATGCCGCGGTAAGAGCGCTCAACATAGGGGTTGGTGCCGCCGGTGCCGTAGATGTCGGGGGCGATGCCGCCGGCGTAGAGGGACATGAGCTTGGGCTCGTACTCATCCCAAGGCGCCAGGATCTTTTCCATGGTGATGTCGGCATTCTTCTCGTGGAACTTGGCCATTTCCTCGTCCACCATGGGGATCTCGTTGGGGTCAGAGCGCCACATGATCTGGAGCTTGACACTGCCACCGGCGGGGGCAGCCGCAGCGGCCTGGGTTGGCTCGGCCGCCTGCGTAGCCTCTGGGGGGGTGGTGGCCTCGGCGGCAGCCGGGGCCTGGGTGGGTTCTGCAGGCTTGGCGGCAGGGGCGCAAGCGGCGAGGATAGCGACGCCACTGGCGGCGCCGGCGAACTGCAGGAACTGGCGGCGGTTTAGCTTGGAATCCATGCGCTTTTTCCCTCCTCTGGGATCACTTGACCTGGGAGAGCCCATATACTCTCCCTCGCTTAACCAATTGAAGAGATCGTGCATGCTTGGAGCGTGTGCCCCTTCGCATGGTCAGCTACGAAAGCAGTCGCGAAATTTGGCCAGATTTTCCTCAGCGGGCCCCAGGAATTATGGGACCGAATATTGGTGAGGGCCAAAATGCCCTCTGGAGGGGTTTCTCTGTAGAGAGTCTACAGTACTCATATTATACTATATCTGGGGCCTTTTGTGCTCCCTCTGCCTGTTCCTTTTAGGGGACGAAAAGGGGCCAAAAACGGGACTCGGGGAGGATAGGGGCAGGTCTCAGACCTGCCCCCACAGTTGTGTTGTGCGCTCAGCGCGCCACCTGATCGGGGTCGAAGGGACGGGGCAGGGCAGCGATTTGCCGCAACCACTGCTTGTACTGCTGCAGCGAGACGGGCGGCTGGGCCGAGAGGTAGTGGTTGCCAAAGGTTTCGCCGTTCACCTGCCAGGTGATCAGGTAGAGCTTGTGATCGCTGACATAGGTGCGGATGCGGGCGACCTGCCAATTCTGATTGGCGGGCACGGTAAAAGCGCCCTCGGCCAGGGTCTTGTTGCTGTCGGCATCCCAAACGCGATAGGTGACGGCGGCATCCTGCCGGGTGTCGTTGGCGATGATGACGGGCAGGTACTTGTCGGGGCCCTGTTCGCCGATCATGACGCAGACGGGGCGCTGCACGCGGCGGATATAGTCATAGGCCAGCTTCCTGCCGAAATAGTAATCGACGATGGCATCGGAGAATTGGGGCCAACCGTCGATGACGTTCCACCAGAGGACGCCGGAGGTGATCCACTTGCGCATGCGGCTGGATTCGACAAAGAACTTTTTGGCCTCGGCCTGAGTGATCTGGCTGGCGAGGGCGAAATCCTCGAGTGTTTCAGGGACGGCGCCGAACAGCTCCTGCACCTGGTTGGCCATGAGCCTGATGCGGTCGCGGTTGTTCTTGCGGTGCTGCCAGTGCGAGACGTCGTGGACTCGCCATTCGGGGTTATCCTGCCAGGGCCAGAGGCGCTCGGGCGAGATGAACTGCTTGATGGACGAGACGTTGTTGCAGCCGTGATAGCCCATTTCGCCGATAAAGTGGGCGCTGTGCTGCATGTAGAAAGCGCCCTTGAAGTAGCCGCGGGGCCCCCACAGGTGCTGCTCGGGGGTGCGGACCCACACCTGCGGATCGTGCTCCAGCGAGGGCGGCACATAGGGCGAAGAGGGCACATAGTGTCGGTAAGGGTCACAGCGGTGCAACACCTGTGGGATCACCTCACGGGTGAGGCGATTGTGCGAGGGCTCCAGCCCCGTGCCGACATAGAAAGCATCATTCTCGTTATCGCCGCACCAGAGGGCGAGGGAGGGGTGGTTGCGTAGCTTTTCGGCCACGGCCTGGATCTCGGCGCGTACCTGGGCCAGGAAATCCTCGGTCTGCGGGTAGAACGCGCAGGCAAAGGCGCAGTCCTGCCAGACGAGGATGCCCTTTTCGTCGCAGAGGTCGAAGAAGGGGTGGTCTTCATAGACATTGCCGCCCCAGCAGCGGATCATGTTGCAGCCGAGATCGTCGAAAAGGGCGACGGCCTTTTCATAGCGGGCGGCGTCGCGGCTGTGGAAGGCGTCGAGGGGCACCCAGTTAGAGCCCTTGATCATGATAGGGGTGTCGTTGACGTAAAAGACAAAGTGGCTGTTGGGGTCAGGCTCTTTGTCGGTGCGGCGGACGCCCTCGTGAGCCGCACCTGCCGCCGTGGCCTGCCCGGCCTTTTCGGTGCGGTCAACGACGAGCTTGCGCAGGCCGACGCGCTCGGTGCGCTCGTCAAGGACCTGGCCGTCGCGGACAAGCTGGGCGGTAACGGTATACAGGTTGGGCTCGCCATAGCCCTTGGGCCACCAGAGCCTGGCGCCTGGAATGAAGATGTGGCAGCCGTCGGCGATGAACTCGCAGGGCCAGTCGAAATCGAAGGTATGGTCGCCGCAGGCGCCGTGGAAGCGCATAGTGAAACCGTCGGTGGTGGGGGAGTCGGTGCGGAACTGGAAGCGGACACCGAGGGATGCACCTTCATGGGCGATGCCGGCGGTCCAGTAGTAGATCTGCTCGATGGCGTTCGGCTTGTGCTCCTCGAGCGAGACGGAGCGCCAGAGGCCGGCGGTGACGGCGCGGGGCATGATATCCCAGCCGTACATGTGGGCGGCCTTGCGCAGCCAGAGGGCCTCGAAGCGCCCCTCGGGGCCGATGACCGAGGCGTCATAACGGAACTGGCGGGCATAGTTGAGGGGTGAGCGCAGGCGGACGGCGATGGTGTTCTTCTGGCCGAAACGCAGGGCGTTGCTGACGTCGAAGCGGTGCTCGATGAGCATGTTGGCAGAGGAGCCGACCTCGATGCCGTTGATCCAGACAGTGGCGATGGTATCAGCGCCGGCAAGAAGGAGGTCCCAGGCGTGGCCGTAGGCCTCAGCGGGGACGTCGAACTCGCGGGTATACCACCACTGGTAGAACTCGTAGGGGCGGAGCTTGAAGATATTATCGGCGTAAAAGGGCTCGGGCAGGATGCCGGCGCGCTGGAGGTCGAGCTCCACGTTGCCGGGAACCCGGGCGGGCACGGTGCTCACGCCGGGGCGGTTCAGCTCAGCAGGATGGTTGAGGGTGAACTGCTCCTCGGGAAAGTAGGAGAGCTGCCATTCTCCATCGAGGGATATGGAATTCATACTTGCCTCCTGGTTTGCAAAGGACTGGGGCGCCCCTTGTTGATGAATCTGCGGGCCTCCCACTACCGATCGTACCGCCCGTACTTGCGGATGGCCTCGATGGCTACCCGGTAATGCTCGGGCGGGATGCCGCGGAAGACGGCGTTCGAAGAGCCGAAGACAAAGCCACCGCCCCACTTGCAGCCCTCGATGATCCGCCGGCATTCGGCGTCGATGGCTGCAGGGGGGCCGAACTGCAGGGTCAGGCAGTTGACATTGCCGATGAGGCACAGGCGGCCATCGTATTCCTGCTTCAGTACCACTATATCCATACCGGCGATGGGGTCAATTGCCTGCAGTGCGTTCACGCCAGCGTCAGCGATCATGGGCATGAGGGGGCAGGAAGGCACCTGGTCATCGGGCTGCTGGAAGCGCAGGGCCGCCAGCATCCTCTCTTTGGGTTTCATAGTCGTATCCTTTTCCTGCCCTCAGGGTGGTTTCATGGCAGGCTACACATCAGCCTGCCATGAAACCACCCCAAAAACGGACCATCTAGCCTTTGACGCCGGTGATGACGATACCCTGGATGAAGTAGCGCTGGGCGAAGAAGAAGAGCAGGATGCAGGGCAAGACGGTGACCAGGGAAGCTGCCATGAGCAGGTTCCAGGGGGTGCGGCCGTACATGCCGGAGAAGCGGC
>DAOTVS010000154.1:0-6993 GCA_034436375.1 Anaerolineae bacterium
GGTTGCTCAATCATCATATTCCCTCAACTGCCGGCCCCAGGGTTAGCCCTTGATGGCGCCAGCAAAGATATTGCCGACCAGGTAGTTGCGCCCGGCGATAAAGATGGCCACGATCGGCAGCGTCGCCAGGAAGGCGCCCGCCAGGATCATGCCATATTCTACTTTGTAGAGCCCGACCAGTGTGGCCAGGCCGACGGGATAGGTGAACTTGTCGGCGGTGCGCAGCACGATCAGCGGCCAGAGATAGTCGTTCCACGAGCCCAGGAAGGTCAGCACGGCCAGCACCGAAAGGGCGCCGCGCGACAAAGGCAACCCGACACGCCAGAAAATGCCCAACTCAGAAGCACCGTCGATGCGCGCCGAGTCCATCAGATCATTGGGCACGGAGATCATGTTCTGACGCATGAAAAAGGCGGCAAAGGCGCTGATGGAGCCGGGGATGATGATGGCCAGATAGTTGTCGAGCCAGTGCAGGTGCAGCATGAGCAGGAACTGTGGCACCAGGGTCATTTGACCGGGCAGGGTCAGCGTCACCAGCAGCACCATGAATAGCACGCGCTTGCCCCGGAACTCGTACTTGGCAAAGCCCCAGCCGACCAGGGAAGCGATGAGGAGCAAGAGCAGCGTCTGGTTGATCGAGACGATCAGGCTGTTGCCGAATTGATGGACGAACGGGATCTGGCTGCCGTTGAGCAGCCGGATGTAGTTGCTCAGCGTCGGCTGGTCGACCCACAGGTGCACGGGGAACCGGAATAACTCGCCATTGGTCTTGAAGGAACCGGTGATCATATAGACAAAGGGGACGCCGGTGAGCACGGCCAGGGCGCATAGGACAATAAAGACCAGCGCCTCTGACACCCTTGGCGAGACGGCTCGCCGCCGAACCCGACGAGATTGTGAATTCATTGTGCGGTCTGCAGTTGCCACATCAATCCTCCCGGAAGACGCCCGTAATGCGCAGCTGGATGACGGTCAGGACCAGGATGATGAGCGCCAGGGCGTAGCCGATAGCGGCGGCATAGCCGAACTTGAGAAAGCTAAAGCCGTTGAGGTAAAGGTACATGGTCATGAACAGGCCCGAGTTGCCCGGCCCGCCGTCCTGGCCGACCAGAAGCGATGGCTCGGTGAACAGGTTGTAGGAGCCGATGATGGCCAGCGTCAACACCAGCGTCAGGATTGGCCGCAGGAGGGGCAGGGTGATGTAGCGGAATACTTTCCATCGCCCGGCGCCGTCAATCATTGCGGCTTCCTTGATCTCAATGGGAATATTCTGCAGACCGGCCATGAAATACAGTGCGTTGATGCCGGCGTAACGCCACAGGCCGAGGATGATGATGGCCGGCATCACTGTCACCGGGTTGAGCAACCAGCGCACATTGGGCAGACCCAATGGCGCCAGGATATAGTTGTTGAGCAGGCCATAGCGCTCGTCGAACACCAGGCCAAAGATGATGGCTACGACGACCCCAGAGGTGATGTTGGGCGAGAAGAAGAACAGGCGGAAGAACTCGCGGAAGCGCAGTTTGCGGACGGTCAAGAGCAGCGCCAGGATCAGGGCGACTGGCACGATGATAAAGATACTGCCCGCGGCGTAGTAAGTGGTGTTGATCAGCGCCTTGACAAACCGGTCATCCGTCAGCAGGTTGACATAGTTGTCCAGGCCAATGAAAACCTGCTTGCTGTTGATACCTGTTATCCGGAAGAAGCTCAGGTACAAAGCCCACAATACCGGGTAGGCAAAAAAGATGGCGTACCCGATGAAGAAAGGGCTGATAAAGAGATAAGGGGCCAGGCGCCGTTTCCAATTTCTCATAGACGGTATCCCATTCTGTCATGCTCCATGGCCCGGGGGCAGACGGCGACTGTGCTTGCCGTCATGAAACCAGCAGTGCCCGGGCTCTGCGCTTCGCACTCGGCCGGAAGGTGTTTCCAGGGGTTTTGGATGGGTGGCCCCTCCCACCGGAGGGGCCACCCATCCAAAACCCCTGAACTATCGGCTGGGCAATGGCAGAAGGGGTTATCCGGCCACTGCCCAGGCTACCGGTGCGCCAGCGCATCCGTTCAGATCAGGCTTCCTCTTGCATCACCTTGCGGATGTTGTCGGCGATCTTCTTGAGAGCATCCGCTGGCTTTTGCTTGCCGTCGTAGATATCTTGCATCGCCGTGGAGAGTTGCGTGTTCATCTCGGCGCGGTAGGGGCTCTGGTATTCCGGTGGGACGTCGGGCGCGCACTTGGCAAAGAGCGCCCCCAGGTCCTGCCCCGAGTAGTACTCGTCGGGGGTATGCAGGCGCTTGTCATCCATGGCCGGCTTGAACGGCGGGAAGAGGTTGGTCAGCAGGAAGCGCTGCACGTTGCCCTCGACCGAGAGCATGCTGAACTGCTGGAACTTCCAGCACTCTTCTACATTCTTGCCTGTCTTGATGATGCAGTTGCCCGTGCCGCCCAGGCAGCTGGTGCGCAGGCCGCCCTTGGTGACGGCCGGCAGGAGGGCCGCTTTCCATTTGCCCTTCAGATCGGGCACATTATCCTTGAAGAACCCGGCGTACCAGTCGGCGCCCGGCTTGGAGACGTACTTGCCGTCATTCACGGCGCCGTACCAGGCTGCATCGGTCGAAGGCGCCTGGTCCGCGATCTTGTACTGATCGCGCAGGTCGAGGATCCACTGCATGGTGTCGATCGAGTCTTGCGAGTCGAGGGTGACGTTGCCGTCTTTGTCAAAATAGTCGCTGCCGCGCTGGCGCAGAAGCAGCTCATGCTCGGGGAAGGCAAGGGCCTTGACATCGCCCTTGGCGATCGTGCTGGCTGCGGTGATAAAGTCATCCCAGGTCTCAAACTTGGTCGGGTCGGCGCCGGCGCCCTCCCAGATGTCGGCACGGTAGTAGAGCACGACCGGGCAGAGGGCATGCTCGATGCCGTAGACCTTACCCTTGTAGGAGTAGAGAGCCTCGCGGGCGGCCACCAGCTGGTCCATATAGCCGCCGCCGTTGAGCCACTCGCTCAGGTCCACCAGGCCCGGGTCGCCGCCGCGCAAAAAGCCGCCAAAGGCGCCCTGCTCGATATCGGCGAGGTCGGGCGCGCCGACGCCGCCGGCCTGCAGCGCCACTTTGAGCTTGTCGTGCATATCGGAATAGGCGATCTCGGTGACATTGATCTCAAAGTTGGGGTTCTTCTGGGCCTTGTAGGCCTCACCCATCGCGCGGAACCAGCGGGCATGCGTGTTGACGAACGTCCACAGCTCGAGCTTGACCGGGGCGCCGGAATTGGACACGGGCGCGGGCGTCTCGGTGACATCCGCCGCTGCCGGGGCGCTGGTTGCCTCACCCTGCGCCGGGGCCGTGGTCGGCTGCTCGGCGGGCGCAGATGTGGGGGAAGCCTGGGGTGCACAGGCAGCCAGGACGCCCGCAGCGGCGGCCAGGCCGGCCAGGCTGAGGAACTTGCGACGCGATACCTTTTTGTTCAGGGATTCCATAGTCCTCTCCTCTGTGGTTCACTTTCTCCTGATGCAACGACTAGGACGGTTGCTCTCACGGCCATTCTAGCATAGAATGGATGCCGACAGAGCGCGAGAGTGCCCGCCACACGTCACGGAGGCGACATCTACACGACATGAAGGATACCCATACCAGTGTTTCTCTGGTGCCCGACCTGCGCCGGGCCCTGCAACACCTGTACGACCCGGCTGCTCTGCGCCGCAGCCCACTGGTCGATTATCTGCGGCTGGAGCATCAAAAAGACCCTGCCCAAGCCCTACGCCGCCTTTTGACGGAGGCGATAGAAGCCCTCAAGCCCGCCTCATCCGTGCCGCCGCAATCCGATGCCTGGCGCATGTACCAGATCCTGACCCAACGCTTTGTGGAGCAACTGACTCAGAAAGAGGTAGCGGCTGATCTCAGCCTGGGCACCCGCCAGCTCCAGCGGCAGGAGCGCCGTACGCTCCGTACCCTGGCCGACTATCTCTGCGCTCGCTACGAGCTACGTCTGGAGCCCGCGCCGCCGGAGCCCGCCGGCGCCGGTGTGCCCGCCAGCGATGACGTCTCGACCCGGGCGCAGGAGCTGGATTGGCTGCGCAAGTCATTGCCCAGCGAGCCCGTCGATCTTGGCCCGCTGATCGCCTCCACCTTGAGCGTTGTCGGCCCGATGCTAAAGTCGCTGGGCGTGTCGGTCGAGTGCACCATGCCGCAGACCGTCGCGCGCCTGGCCGTTCAGCAGGCGACCATCCGGCAGGCGCTTTTGATTATGCTCACAACGGCGATCCATTGTGTGCCGCGGGGACGCGTCTATATCAAGGCCAGCGCCGAACGTTGGGGGGAGCGTGTCGATGTGCGCGCTGTCCGTGGGGCTGCAATCTCTGCTGTTCCAGACCCTGGGCGGCTCTCGAGCCTCGACGTAGCTCGGGACCTGGTAGCCTTATCCGGCGGTTCGCTGGAGGTGGTTTCCGATGATCGAGCCGAAGAGCCTTTCGTGGCCCGGCTGACCCTGCCGGTGGCCGAGCAGGTGCCCGTGCTGGTGGTTGATGACAATGCAGATGCTCTGCGCCTTTACCAGCACTGCCTGGCGGGCAGCCGCTATCAGCTTATCAGCGTGCGCGATCCGCAGGAACTCACGACCGTAATCGAGCATTGTGAGCCCCAGATTATTGTGCTCGATGTTATGCTGCCCGGGGTCGACGGCTGGGAGCTGCTGGGGCGACTACGGGCCCACCCCAAGACCTGCGCTGTACCAGTGATTATCTCGACTATTCTGCCTCAAGAGCAACTGGCTGCCAGCCTGGGCGCAGCCGGCTTTCTCAGCAAGCCGGTGAACCGGCAGGCGCTTCTATCGGCGCTCGATGCGCAAATGCGAGTGCACACCGGGAACAGAGGGAACTAACGGAACCGGAGTTCCGTCAGCTCCCTGAGTTGCTGTGAGCTTCCCCCACCGGCTTTTCCGGCGAGAGAAGCCGCGTAAGGGCCTCGATGCTGTCCAAAAGCTGTTGCACGGATAGCCCGCCTTGCTGGGTGATCGCTACGGCGCTCGTCACGATGGGTTGGCCGGCTGGATCGCGCGCCGAGGTGACCAGGGCGGGGATGTTGCGCAACTCGGGATCGGCGCTTTTGGCGGCCAGGAGCTTGAAACCATCCATCTCGGGCATGACCAGGTCGACGAGCATGACATCCGGGCGCTTTTCACGCAGGATGTTCAGGGCATGCCGGCCATCCATGGCTCGCAGCACGTGATAGCCTCGCCCCGTAGAAACCAACATGCGCCGGAAGAGCCGTTGTGCATCCGGCTCATCATCCACGATGAGCACCGTCTTGGCATGGGGACACAGGCGGTCGAGGGCCTCCAGAAGCGCCTCGCGCGAAATCGGCTTGACCAGATACCCTTCTGCGCCCAAAGCGCCGGCGGCGTCGCCAGCGTCGGGCACCGAGCAGACAATTGCCGGCATGCCCTGGGGCAGGCCGGCCAGGTTATTGAGGCGCTCCAGGGCATTGCCAATGCTGGGCTCGTTTACCAGCAGAGCCTGGGCCGGTGTGCGCGCCAGCTCCTCGATGGCCTCCTCATAGCCAGCCACTGTTGCGATCTCGACGCCATCCAGGTGCCGGCTGAGCAGCTTTTGCAGGCTCTTGCCCCGCTCGAGGACAACCATGCGCGCCTTGACGACAGGGGCGGGCAGCAGGGGGCGCTGCGTACGCTGGACATGCTCCCAACCGGGGGTCAGCCAGCGGGCGACGCCGCCTGCGATGGGGGCAGGGGGCTCTTGCGGCAGACGGAAAGAAAAGGTCGCTCCGTGACCCCTTTCGCTTTCGACCCACATGGCCCCGCCGTGCATCTCCACAAAACTCTTGCTGATGTTCAGCCCCAGGCCCGTGCCGCCGTAGCGGCGACGGATTGAGCTATCGACCTGATGGAAGGGCTGAAAGAGCTCCTTCTGATCCTCGGCGGCAATCCCTGGGCCCGTGTCGGTCACGCTGACGATGATATCGCCGGCCTGTTGCCGCGCTTGCACACGCACCCCGCCCTGTTCGGTGAAGCGCCCCGCATTGATCAGCAGATTCAACAGCACCTCTCGGATGCGGGTGCGGTCGCAGTAGAGCTGCACGCCCTCAGCTCTGTCCGTCTCCAGCCATAGCCCTTTGGTTTCATACAGGGGGCGCACGGCAATGGCGGCCGCCTCGATGATCTCGCCAAGTTCTACGCGCTCCTTCACCAGCGCCGCCCGCCCGGCCTCGATCTGGCTCAAATCCAACACATCGTCGATCAGGCTCGAAAGGTGCTGGCTGTTGCGCTGGATAACGGCGAGGTCCGCCAGCAGGGCGGGCGGGATGTGGCCGTAACTATCGGGCGCTTCCAGGATCATTTCACTGAACCCGACAATCATGTTGAGCGGGGTGCGCAGTTCGTGGCTCACATTGGCCACGAATTCCTCCTTGGTCCGGCGGGCCTCCTCGGCCATCTGGCGCAGGGCCTGAGCCTGTTGGTTGAGCCGGGTGAGCTGCAGGTTAGCGGCGGCCAATTCCTGCAGGGCTTGATGGAGCTCTGCGCGGCGATCGCGCGTCTCCTCGAGGAGCGCCTGCGCACGCCTGAACTGCTGCCACGACCAGCCGGCCAGATAGGCCTCGCGCTCATAAATGGCCGCCAGGATGCCCACCGTCGCCCAGATCAGCGCCAGCGGCACACCCGCGACTGCCAGGTCAATGCCTGTGCCGGCGCGCCGGGCCAGCGCCGCCAGGAGCACGCTTGCCCCGGCGCCTGCCACAACTGCACCGCCCGGGCCGATGACTGCCGCCCCCACCGCCACAGGAATGGCCAGCATGGCCAGCGCCCCGGGCACGGCCAGCCAGGTATCGGCCAGCGCGACCAGGATAGTCAGGCCGATGACCGTGGACCAGTGAGCCAGACGCGGGTGAGATTGGTCGAGCCCCCAGACGAGCCCCGCCAGGCCATAGAGCAGCACAGCAAAAAACGCGAACTTGATATCCAGGGAGAGCAGCAAGGCCATGATCGTCATG
>DAOTVS010000155.1:0-17641 GCA_034436375.1 Anaerolineae bacterium
CCCGCCCAATCCCCCCTCCCGGGTCAGAGCCAGGCAGGCGCACAGCACCTTTGCCGGCTGTTACCGGGAGCCGGCTGGACCAAGTACGGTTGCAGTAATAGAGCGGGATATGGCAGTGGCGGCTTGAGCCCAATACCTTTCAAATAAGGAGCGAGACTGAAGTACTTCTGCGGGCATACCCGGTTGCGCGCTCGATTTGCTCTTCTCAGCCCGACGGCTTCAGCCCCGGGTCCCCTTGCTTGCCGTTGCGCTATCCTGCCCCGAGGGTAACCTCTGTTGACGGGCTCTGTGGGCGATGTTATAATCGCCCATATAGAATTGGCCGACACTGCACAGTGGGCCCCGAATCGACAGGTAGGTCTTGGCAGGGATTGCACCTCTCCTCTTGACCTGCCTCTTCTCGCCTCTTAACTCGCAAGTCACCTTTGGTCGTCAATGGCTCGTGTTGCGCACCGATGCCCAGCCCGAGATGCGACCTATATGCGCGTCTCTGGACAGCATGCGAGTTTCGCCCTGAATTCGGTCTGGCCCTCATGGGCGTGCCTGCGCTGAACCGCGATGTGATTGTGCCTTGGGCGCCCGATCTTTGGGCGCCGGGGCCCTGCACACGAAGGAGAATCAGATGGGCCTGGTTAGTTTGACGATCAATGGGCGCCCAGTTACTGTGGAAGCGGGCCTTACCGTCTTGCAGGCGGCCCAGCAAGCCGGGATCAAAATACCGACTCTGTGCCACCATCCTGCACTCAGCGATATCGGCGCCTGTCGCATGTGCCTGGTGGAGATTGCCGATCAGCGCCTCCTGCAGCCGGCCTGCACCTATCCGATCAAGGAAGGCATGGTGGTGCAGACCGAGTCGCCGCGTGTGGTCGCTTCGCGCCGCTTTGTGCTGGACCTTCTCCTTTCGGACCATCCCCTGGATTGCCTGACCTGCGAGCGCAGTGGGGCGTGTGAGCTGCAGGATCTGGCCTATGCCTATGGCGTGAAGGAAAGCTCCTACCAGGGTGAGCGCCATCACTATCCTGTCGATGATCCCAACCCCTTTATCCAGCGCGACTATGACAAGTGCATCCTCTGCCGCCGCTGTGTGCGTGCCTGCGCCGAGATCAACGGCGTCGAGGCGATCGGCCTGCTCTGGCGCGGCTTTCGCACCAAGATCGGTACGCCCATGGACGGCAACCTGGAGGATTCTCCCTGCGAGTTCTGTGGCATGTGCGTGGCCACCTGCCCGACCGGGGCGCTTGTGCCCAAGGCCTCGTTGGGCAAGGGGCGCGCCTGGCAGCGCAAGGCAGTCACGACCACCTGCTCCTATTGCGGCGTGGGCTGCCGCTTTGACCTGCAGGTTGTCGATGGGCGCATTGTGGAGGTCACCTCGAACTGGGATGCGCCGGCGAATCGCGGCGCCACCTGCGTTAAGGGCCGTTTCGGCTACGACTATGTGCACCACCCCGACCGCCTCAAGACGCCCCTGATCCGCCGCGGCGACAAACTCGAGCCCGCTACCTGGGACGAGGCCCTGGACCGGGTCGCCTCGCGCCTGCGGGCCGTCCGCGACGAGCACGGCGGCGATGCCATCGCCACCCTGGCCTCGGCCAAGTGCACCAACGAAGAGAACTATATCCTGCAGAAATTCACGCGGGCGGTGCTGGGGACCCATAATGTCGATCACTGTGCCCGCCTCTGACACAGCGCCACGGTGACCGGTCTGGCCACCTCATTTGGTTCGGGCGCGATGACCAACTCGATCGAAGACGTCACGCAACAGGCTGCGGGCTTTTTTGTTATCGGCTCCAACACCACCGAGCAGCACCCGGTGATCGGCATGCGCATTCGCCAGGCGGTGAAGCAGCGGGGCGCTGCCCTGATCGTGGCCGACCCCCGGCGCATCCCGCTGGTAGATTTCGCGACTATCCATCTGCGGCATCGCCCGGGCAGCGATATCGCCCTGCTCAACTCGCTCATGCATGTGCTCGTCACGGAGGATCTCTACGATCAGGCCTTTGTGGCCGAGCGCACGGAGGGCTTTGAGGACCTCAAGGCCAAGGTGGCGCTCTATGCGCCCGAGCGCATGGAGGCTGTGACGGGCGTGCCGGCGGAGCAAGTGCGCCGTGCGGCGCGCCTGATGGCGGGCCTCAAGCCGATGGCGCTCCTCTACGCCATGGGCATCACGCAGCACACCACGGGGCACCAGAATGTGCTCTCGTGCGCCAACCTGCAGCTGCTCCTGGGGAACATGGGCGTGCCGGGCGGGGGTGTGAACCCGCTGCGCGGGCAGAGCAACGTGCAGGGCGCCTGCGACATGGGGGGGCTGCCCAACTTTTACCCCGGCTACCAGAACGTGGCCGTCGAGGCGGCCCAGAAAAAGTTCGAGGCGGCCTGGGGTTGCAAGCTGAGTCTTGACCCCGGCCTCACTGTTGTCGAGATGATGAACAAGGCCGCAGAGGGCCAGATCAAGGCCATGTACATCGTCGGTGAGAACCCCATGATGACTGACCCGGATACGAACCACGTGCGGCATGCGCTGGAGGCCCTGGATTTCCTGGTGGTGCAGGATATCTTCCTCACCGAAACGGCTGCCCTGGCTGACGTGGTGTTGCCTGGCGCCTCCTTTGCCGAGCGGGCGGGCACCTTTACCAATACCGAACGGCGCGTGCAGATGGTGGCGCCGGCGGTGCCCCTGCCGGGTGAGGCGCGGGAGGATTGGCGCATTATCCGCGACCTGGCGCAGCGCGTGCAGGGCGAGCCACCGGTGGCGCCCTACGGCGGCTTTGATTATACCTCGCCAGCGCAGATCATGGAGGAAATCGCTGCGCTGACGCCCAGCTATGGGGGCATCCGCCACGAGCGCCTGGGGAATCAGGGGCTGCAGTGGCCCTGCCCCACGGTCGATCACCCCGGCACGCCCATTCTACACGTGGGCAAGTTCAGCCGTGGCCTGGGCCGCTTTGTCGCCGTCGATTGGCTCCCTCCTGCCGAGCAGCCCGATGAGGAGTATCCCTTCATCCTCACAACCGGCCGCGTGCTCTATCACTACCACTCTGGCTCGCTCACGCGGCGCTCGCGGGGCCTCAGCGCCATCTACCCCGCCGGCCGGGTGGAGATCCATCCTGAAGATGCCCGCCGCCTGGGCATCGCCGATGGCGCCACCGTGCGCGTCAGCTCGCGCCGTGGCAGCGTCTCCGCTCTGGCCGAGGTCACCGAGCGCACCCAGCCTGGGCTCATCTTCATGACCTTCCATTTTCCCGATGCGGCGGCCAACGTACTCACCATCGCGGCCCTCGACCCGGTGGCCAAGATCCCGGAGTACAAGGTGTGCGCCGTCAAGGCGGAAGTGGCAGGAAGCTCGTAGTGTTGTTCATCGGTCCCTTACACCACACAACTGGAGGCATGGCATGACAGAGTCTACAACCACTGTTCCCCTAATTCGCCTTGATGCCTTACCACCGGCCGAGATAGCCGAAAAGGCCGAGAGCGTTGGCGTGACCAAGGCCAATCTCGATTTCTTGACCATGTTCGGTTTGGCCATCCTGGCGGGGGCTTTTATCGCCGTGGGCGCCATCTTTATGACCACCATCACGACCGGCAGCTTCACTTCCACCCTGGCGGGCGCCAAAGATGCGGCCAGCACCACGGCGTTGCCTTTTGGCATCACCAAGTTGCTCGGCGGCCTCGTCTTTTGCGTCGGCCTCATCCTGGTCGTTGTGGCCGGGGCTGAGCTTTTCACCGGCAACAACCTGATCGTTATGGCCTTTATGAACGGCAAAGTCTCGCTGGCCAAGCTGCTGCGCAACTGGGTCATCGTCTGGATTGGCAACTTTGTGGGGGCGGTGGCTACCGCTGCCCTGATGTTCCTGTGCCAGCAATACACCTTTGCCAGCGGCGCCGTCGGCAAGAACGTACTGACCATCGCCAACAGCAAGTGCAGCCTGGGCTTTGTGCAGGCCATTGCCCTGGGCATCATGTGCAACGCTCTGGTGTGCCTGGCCGTGTGGCTGTGCTACAGCTGCCGCACGACTACCGACAAGATCCTGGCGATCGTCTTCCCCATCACGGCCTTTGTGGCGGCCGGCTTCGAACACTCGGTCGCCAACATGTATTTCATCCCCATGGGGCTCTTGATCAAGATGTTCGACCCGGCGTTTGTGGATAAGGCCGGCTCGTTTGCCAACCTGACCTGGAGCAATTTCTTCCTCGCCAACTTGTTGCCGGTGACCATCGGCAATATCATCGGTGGCGCGGGCCTGGTGGGTCTGGTCTACTGGTTTATCTATCTGCGGCCCAAGCGGGCCGAAAAGTCCGTCTCCTCGGCTGCGCAGGGTCACCAACTCAAAACTTCGCCTGTCGCTGCTGAAGCGAGCGGAAGGGGTCGCCGCAGATAATCGTCCGCGCCGCCGGAGTGGGGCAGCAGGATAGCGAAGGAGGGGGAGGGCGCATGCGCCCTCCCCCTCCTTCGCTATCCGTCGAAAAGTGCGCGCCGCCGTCTTGCGTTTGGCCTGCAATCCGTGTCTCCCATCCCTATCCGTTCCCTCTTGGCCCGGAAAGTGCTGGGGAAAGGGCGAATCGATTGTACAAGGAGCCGCCCGATGTTTCTTGTCCGCCGCCGCCGGGCCCGCCTGGCGCTGACCGTTCTCGTTCTGTTCCTGTTGGCCGGGTTGGTTGCCCTGCCCGTCGCCGCGTTCGAGTTCCGCAATGGCGAGACGGTGGTGATCAACCAAAATGAACTGGTTGACGATGACCTCTTTATCTCCGGCACGACGGTGATTGTCAATGGCACCGTCAATGGCGACCTGTGGGCCGCGGGCAACACGGTGCAGGTGAACGGCACCGTCAACGGCAGTGTGTTTATGGCCGGGCAATCGCTTACCCTGAACGGCAGGGTCACTGGCTCGCTCTATGCAGCTGGCGCAGGCATAACCCTGGGTCCGGAGGCCGTGGTGCAGCGCAACACCTATGGGGCGGGCTATGCCCTCCAGGCGAACCCGGGCAGCACCGTCGGGCGTGACCTGGCCATGGCGGGCGGGCAGGCCCAGCTGGCCGGCACGGTCACGCGAGATGTTGCGGTGGCGGCCAATGCGTTGGAAATCAGCGGCCGTGTGGGGCGCAATGTCAACGCTGTGGTGGGCGACCCGAACCGCCCGGTCACCCCGGGTCACTATCCCAACGCGCCGGCGCCCATCGCGCCGGGGATCCGCGTGGCCCCCAGCGCGAGTATCGGCGGCAAGCTCACCTACCGCAGCCCGGTGGAGCAGAGCGGAAACATCCGGGCGACCCCCGGCGGCGGGGTGACCTATGTGCCCGAGCCGGGCAGGCGCCCGTTGACCTTTGGCGCCCAGGTGGCGCTCTGGTTCCTGGCCCGTCTGCGCGAGTTTCTGACCCTGATCTTGCTGGGGCTCCTGGTCTCGGGGGTGGCGCCCCGGCTCTTCGATGTGACCGCCGACCAGGTGGAGGTGCAGCCACTGCTCTCGCTGGGGTGGGGCGTTGTGTGGTTGCTCGCCGGCTATGCGGGCGCCGTCGCCGCGTTTTTCGCCATCCTCATTGTGGCCGCGCTGCTGGGGCTGATCACCCTCGGCGGGCTGGCGTGGGTTGTGGGCGGGTTGGGTCTCTCGGCGCTGGCGCTGGCCTTTGTCGCCTTCCAGGCCATGGTGACCTTTGGCAGCAAGCTGGTGGTGGCCTACCTCGTGGGCCGGCTCCTTTTCCATCGCGACAGCCGCTACCCCCTGGGCGAGCGCTACTGGCCGTTGGTCGTGGGCATCCTCATCTATGTCTTCGCCAGCGGCATCCCCTTCATCGGTGTGGCGGTGGCAGTGGTCGCGACCCTGCTGGGCCTTGGCTCCTCGTGGCTGGCCTACCAGGCGTGGCCGCAGCCGAGGCGGAGAACGTGATGCGTGAGGTCGCCATTGCGGCGCGTATTGTGCTTTTCGCGGCGCTCCTTCTTGCAGAGGCTGCGTAAAGCATCTGGCAGGCCGAATGGAGCGCCGGCTGCCAGCCGGCTTCGTAGTTCCCAAGCGGGCACTGCCTGGGGCATCTGGCATTCCATACGGCAATCAGCAGCTACTGAGCAGAGGGGGCCGGCTGGCAACCGGCGCTCCACTCTTGCCCCAAGGTTGAACTGGGCCTTGCCGGCATGCGCTTTGACAGATGCGGATATCCATGGTATCATAATGCATAATAATATCACTACAGACTGGGAACAGGAATAGTAGGTGCTGCCGCGGAGCCCAGAGAGCCGGAGGCTTGGTGAGAATCCGGCGCTTACAGCAGCATTGAATGGACCTGGGAGTCGCGCCGCGAAAGGATATCCGAGTAGCCGGCGCCGGAGACGCCACCGTTACCTGGGCGCGGGATATCGGGCCTGCTCCATGACTGGAGTTTTGGCCCCGTATTTGCAGAGTGAGGCTGGCCAGGGTTACCCGCTGCGATTCTCGCTGCGGGTTTTTTTGTCCCCGGCGCCGGCCTAACGTGGGTGGCACCGCGGGGAGTCGTTCGAGGCCCCTCGTCCCATATGTTTGGGGATGAGGGGTTTTTTGATTCTAGCTATCAGCCGTCAGCTATCGGCTTCGTCCTCCGCACAGCCGATTTCGCGCCACGGCCGGAGCGGCTGGTTCCCTGGCAACGAAACGGCCCACCATACAGGGAGGCTGATAGCTAATAGTTGATGGCTAATAGCTAACCAAAGGAGTGTGAGGGCATGAAAGGGTTCAGTGCAGGTGAGGCGCTGGCGCTGGATCTGGGCCCGGGGCGGCGGGTGCGCGTGGTGCATGAGCTGGCGGCAGACCTGGAGACGCCCGTCTCACTGTACCTCAAGCTGCGCGGTGAGGGGCCATCGTTCCTGTTGGAGAGCGTGGAGGGCGGCGAGCGGCTGGGTCGCTACTCGTTCATCGGCCTGCACCCTTTGCGTATCCTCACGAGCTGGCGAGGGCGTGCGACCATCAACGAGGGGGGTACTGTGCGCCAGCTCTCTCTGGAGGGCCGCAATGTTCTGGACCTGGTGCGCATGCTGTTGGGCGAGGCGCCCGAGCCCCTCCCGGGATCTCCTGTGCCGGGGCTGCCGCGCTTCAGCGGCGGCGCTGTCGGCTACCTGGGCTATGACCTGGTGCGAGATATGGAGCGCCTGCCAGCGACCGCAGCCGATGTGCTGGGCCTGCCCGAGGCGGTGCTCCTCTTCTGCGCCGTGACGGTGATCCTCGACCATGTGCGGCACCGCCTGCTCATCGTGGCCGAGGCTCAGGACGAGGCCGCCGCTGAGGCGTACATTCAAGACGTGTTGGCCCGGCTGCGCCGCCCCCTGCCCGCGGAGCCGCCTGCCGCTGCGGGGGCAGGCGCCTGCTCGCACTCGAACCTGACCCGTGCTCAGTTCGAAGGGGCCGTGCGGCGGGCGAAGGAGTATATCGCGGCCGGCGATGCTTTCCAGATCGTGCTCTCGCAGCGCCTCACCCGCCCCTCGGCAGCGGCTCCCTTTGCCATCTACCGGGCGCTGCGCCGGCTCAACCCCTCGCCCTATCTCTTCTACCTGGAGCTGCCGAATGATCTGCGCCTGATCGGCTCCTCACCGGAAGTGCTGGTGCGCCTGGAGGGTGATATCGCCAGCGTGCGCCCCCTGGCGGGCACGCGGCCGCGCGGGCGCGACGCGGCGCACGACGCCCTTCTGCGCGAGGAGCTGTTGGCCGATGCCAAGGAGCGGGCTGAGCATGTGATGCTGGTGGATCTGGCGCGCAACGATCTGGGGCGCGTTTGCCGCTACGGCAGTGTGGCGGCGCCGGTGCTGCTGGATGTGGAGCACTATTCCCACGTGATGCACATCGTCTCCAGCGTGAGCGGCCGCCTGCGCGCGGATTGCGATGCCGTGGACCTCCTGCGCGCTTGCTTTCCCGCTGGCACCGTTTCTGGCGCGCCCAAGGTGCGGGCTATGGAGATCATCGAGGAGCTGGAGGGGACGCGCCGCGGCCCTTATGCCGGCGCGGTCGGCTATTTCGACTACTCGGGCAACATGGACCTCTGCATCGCCATCCGCACCATCGTTATGCAGGGCTCCACGGCCTACCTGCAGGCCGGCGCGGGCATCGTGGCCGATTCGGACCCCTCGCACGAGTATGAGGAGAGCCTCAACAAACTGCGCGCGCTGGAGGCTGCTATCACCATGGCGGAACAGGGGGCGTAGCATGCTGGTCGTCATCGACAACTATGACTCCTTTACCTACAACCTGGTGCAGTATCTGGGTGAGCTGGGCGCCGAGCCGCGGGTGTTCCGTAACGATCGGGTGACCGTGGATGAGCTGGAAGAGATGGCGCCCACGCACCTGGTCATCTCGCCCGGGCCCGGCACGCCGGCGGATGGGGGCGTCTCCAACGAGGCGATCCGCCGGCTGGCGGGGCGTGCCGCCATCCTGGGGGTCTGCCTGGGCCACCAGTGCATCGCCCAGGTCTTTGGCGGACGGGTGGAGCGTGCGGCCCGGCCCCAGCACGGCAAGACCTCCCTCATCCACCACCGGGGGCAGGGGCTCCTGGCCGGGCTGCCGCAGCCCTTCCAGGCCACGCGCTACCATTCCCTCATCGTCAACCCTGCCCTGCCCGAGGAACTGGAGGCCACCGCCTATACCGATGAGGGCGAGTTGATGGCCCTGCAGCATCGGCGTTTCCCCATCTACGGCGTGCAGTTCCACCCTGAGTCGATCCTCACGCCGGAGGGGATGACGCTGTTGCGCAATTTCCTGGAGACGCGGTCAACGGGTTGCTGATACGGATTACTGTCAACGGATTGGGAAACGGATCACACGGATTGGTTGCATGCTGTAGCGAGACTTGCTGTCTCACCAATACTTGCGCGGGCACATGCATCTGTTGAGCTATAGGCCTGACCGTGGCGCGCAAGCGGTCCGTGCAATCCGTGTCCAAAGACTACAGCCGCACTTACCCATCGGGGCGCGGATCCCATCCGGGCATCCCGCTTCGCACGCGACCGGAGTGGAGCCATTCGGGGGGATTGGGCGGGTCAGAGCCGGGCAGGCGCACAGCACTTTGGCCGGCTGTTACCGGGAGCCGGCTGGATCAAGTGCGGTTGCAGTACTAATCCGTTGACAGCGATCCGTTGACAGCCCATCTCGCGAGAGGAGGACGATCATGACTATTCAGGATGCAATCGGCCGTGTGATGCGGCGAGAGAGCCTGGCCGAGCCGGAGGCGGAGGCGGTGATGGCCGAGATCATGGGGGGCCTCGCCACCCAGGCGCAGATCGGCGCCTTCCTGGCCGCCCTGGGCACCAAGGGCGAGACGGCGGAGGAGATCACCGGCTGCGCTCGGGCTATGCGGCGCAGCGCCACCCCTGTGCGTCCGCAGAGCCGCGACCTGGTAGACACCTGCGGCACGGGCGGTGACGGCCGCCAGACCTTTAACATCTCGACCACGGCCGCTTTGGTGGCAGCGGGCGCCGGACTCAAGGTGGCCAAGCATGGCAACCGCTCCATCTCCAGCCGCTGCGGCTCGGCTGACCTGCTGGCCGCTCTGGGGGTGCGGCTGGACCTGCCGCCGGAGCGCCTGGCAGAGTGCGTGGACGAGGTGGGCATCGCCTTTCTCTTTGCGCCGGCGCTGCACCCGGCCATGAAGCACGCCATGCCGGCGCGGCGCGAGCTGGGCGTGCGCACCGTCTTCAATATCCTGGGGCCCCTCACCAACCCTGCAGGGGCGGCGGTGCAGGTGCTGGGCGTTTTCGATGGCGCGCTGACCGAAACCCTGGCCCTCGTGTTGCGCGGGCTGGGGGCGCGCGCGGCCTATGTGGTGCACGGCGCTGGCGGGCTCGACGAGCTTTCGACCTGCGGCCCCAACCGGGTGAGCGAACTGCGCGACGGCTGCGTGCGCACCTTCATCCTCGACCCGCAAGAGCTGGGCCTGCCCCGTTCTGAGCTGAGCGACCTGATGGGCGGCGATGCCGCGCAGAATGCCGCCATCACCCGGCGCATCCTGGAGGGGGAGCGCGGCCCGCGGCGCGAGGTGGTGCTGCTCAACGCGGCGGCGGCCCTGGCGGCGGCTGGCCGTGCGGCGGATTTGCTTGAGGGCCTGCACCTGGCGGCCCAATCTATCGACTCCGGCGCTGCCCTTGACGTGCTGGCGCGCCTGGCAGCCTTTACAGAAGAGGCGGCGTAATGCTGGATCGTATCCTGGCCGATACGCGGCGCCGCGTGGAGGCGCTCCGTCACGAGCCGCGGCTTCCCGGCCTGGAGGGCCTGGCCCAGGCTGCGCCGCCGCCGCCCAGCCTGGCTGAACGTTTGCGCGCGCCTGGCGTGCAGCTTATTGCCGAGGTCAAGCGTCGCTCGCCTTCGCGCGGCGACCTGGCGCCGGGGCTCGACCCGGCCGCCCTCGCTACCGGCTATGCCTGCGGCGGCGCCGCGGCCATCTCGGTGTTGACGGAGCCGTTTCACTTTAATGGCTCCCTGGCCGACCTCGATGCAGTACGTACGGCGCTCCAGCGCGATTGGGCCGCGCTGCCCCTCCTGCGCAAGGATTTTCTTCTGGATCCTATCCAGGTGATGGAGGCGCGCGCTTATGGGGCGGCGGCGGTGCTCTTGATCGCGGCGGCCCTGGCGCCTGGCGATCTGGCCCGCCTCTACCAGGAGGCAGAGGGCTGGGGCCTGGGCGCTCTCTGCGAGGTGCACGACGAGCGCGACCTGGACGCCGTGCTCACTCTGGGGGCGCGCATCGTGGGCATCAACAGCCGCAATCTGCGCGACATGACGGTGGACCTGGGTGTGGTGGAGCGCCTGAGGCCGCGGGCGCCGGCGGGGGTGCTGGTGGTGGCTGAAAGCGGTGTGCGCGGCCCCGCCGATGTGCGCCGCCTGCGCGACCTGGGGGTCGATGCCGTGCTGGTGGGCGAGGCCCTGGTGTGCGCACCCGATCCGGAAAAGGCGGCGCGGGCGCTGGTGGAGGCGGGCCGGTAAAGGATGGGAAGGCCCTATCCTGCTCCAATGGCTGAGTGTGCGGCGCCAGGTGGGCGCCGACTGATGCTCCTGTCGTAGTGGCGGACTTTCTACCCGCTCGAGCATGGAAAGCGTTGAGCGGCGCCGCTCCATGTGATGGGCCTGGCCAACCGGCTTGGGCGGCTAAAGCCCGCCACTACGAGGGCCCCCGTGACGGGTTTCATGGGCAATGCTCCGTGAGCGCTGATTGAGGTAGAATATGACAGTCGTAAAGATTTGCGGTCTGACTAACTTGGCCGATGCCCTGGCTGCAGCCGAGGCGGGCGCGGACCTGCTGGGCTTTGTGCTGGTCCCCTCCAGCCCGCGCGCTATCACCATTGAGCAGGCGGCTGAGGTCGTGGCGGCGCTGCGGGCGCGGGGGGTCAACGTGCCCTGTGTCGGCGTCGTGGCTGGCCTCACACCATCGCAGGCCCTCGCCGCGCGCGAGCGGGCCAGGCTCGATCTGCTGCAGGTGCACGATGAGGATGCGGAGGCGCTGGCCGCGGCTCTCCACCCGGCGGTGATTGTGGCCCGCCGGGTGGAGGGGGCCGAGTCGCTGCCAGGGCTGGCGCGCATACCGGCCTTTGCTTATCTGCTGGATTCCCGCGGCGTCGAGCGGCGCAGCGGCGCCGTCGCTCCGTGGGCTTGGGGGCTGCTGCATACAGCCGGGCTCCCCGGGCGGGTGATCGTGGCTGGGGGGCTCGACCCCTGGAATGTGGCCGGGGCCGTGCGCGCGGCGCGGCCCTATGGCGTCGATGTGGCGAGCGGCGTCGAGAGCGCGCCCGGGCGCAAGGACCGGGCGGCTGTGACGCGCTTTATCCGTGCCGTGCGAGAGGTGGATAATGAGTATCAATGTTGAGTCTGCCGTGCCCGACCGGCGGGGCTATTTTGGCCCCTATGGCGGCCGTTATGCGCCGGAGACACTGATCCGGCCCCTGGAGGAGCTGACTGCGGCCTATGAGGAGGCGCAGCGCGACCCCGCCTTCACCGCCGAGCTGGAGCGCCTCCTGGGCACCTATGCGGGCCGGCCCACGCCGCTTTACCTGGCACGCCGGTTGAGCGAGCAGGCCGCTGCGGGCGCGCGCATCTACCTTAAGCGCGAGGATCTGGCCCACACCGGCGCCCACAAGATCAACAACGCTCTGGGCCAGGGGCTTTTGACGCGCTGGATGGGCAAGCGGCGGGTCATTGCCGAGACGGGCGCTGGCCAGCATGGGGTGGCCGCGGCGACGGTGTGTGCGCTGCTGGGCCTCGAATGCGTGGTCTACATGGGCCGGCTGGATATGGCCCGGCAGGCGCCTAACGTGCAGCGCATGCGCATCTTGGGCGCCGAGGTGCGCGGCGTCGATGCGGGCGCGCAGACGCTCAAGGACGCTATCAACGAGGCCATGCGCGATTGGGCCGCCTCCTACACCGACAGCCACTATTTGCTGGGCTCGGCCTTGGGGCCCCATCCCTACCCCATGCTGGTGCGCGATTTCCAGGCCTGCATTGGCCGTGAAGCGCGCGCCCAGATTCTGGCGGCGGAGGGCCGCCTGCCCGATGCCCTGGTGGCCTGTGTGGGCGGCGGCTCGAACGCCATTGGCCTCTTTCACGCCTTTCGCGACGATGCGCTGGCGATGATCGGCGTCGAGGCGGGGGGCGAGGGGATCGCCTCCGGCCGGCACGCCTCGCGCTTCAGCGACCCGACCCGCGGCCGCTTGGGCGTGCTGCACGGCACGCGCTCCTTTGTGCTGCAGGATGAGCACGGGCAGGTCGCCGCTACCCACTCGATCTCGGCCGGGCTCGATTACCCGGCGGTCGGCCCCGAGCACAGCTACCTGCGCGCGCTGGGCCGGGCGCGTTATACCGTGGCTACCGATGACGAGGCGCTGGACGCGTTCCACACCCTCTGCCGGCTGGAGGGCATCATCCCGGCGCTCGAGTCGGCCCATGCGGTCGCCGAAGGGCTCAAAGTCGCGGCGGCGCTCGGGCCGCAGGGCGTGGTGCTCGTGAACCTTTCCGGCCGGGGCGACAAGGACCTGGCCCAGGTGATGGGTGGAGTAGGATAATGACAGGACTGCATCGTATCGCAGCGGCTTTTGCGCAGACCAGAGCCGACGGGCGCGCGGCCCTCATGCCCTACCTGATGGCAGGCTATCCTAACCTGGAGGCGACGCGGGCGCTCGTGCCGGCCCTCGCCGCGGCGGGCGCGGACTTGCTGGAGCTGGGCGTGCCCTTTTCCGACCCCATCGCCGATGGCCCCACCATCCAGCGCGCTGCCCATGCCGCCCTGCAGCAGGGCGTCACCCCCGATGATTGCCTGCGCCTGGTCCATGACCTGCGCTGCGCTGGGGTGGAGATCCCCTGCCTGCTCATGGGCTACTATAACCCCATCTACACCGTCGAGCCGGCCGCCTATGCGCGTGCGGCCCGCGAGGCCGGCGCCGACGGGCTGATCGTCCCCGACCTGCCCGTGGAGGAATCCGCCGAGCTGGCGGCCGCCTGCCGGGCCGAGGGGCTGGCCCTCATCTACCTGGTCGCGCCCAACACGCCGGATGACCGGCTGGCGCGCATCGCCGCGGCCGCCCAGGGCTTTCTCTACCTCGTCTCGCGCCCCGGCACCACCGGCGTGCGCGAGCGCCTGCCCGAGGGGCTGGCCGAGTACGTCGCCCGCGTGCGCGCCCGCACAGACCTGCCCCTGGCCCTCGGCTTTGGCATCGGCGCCCCCGCCCAGGCGCGGGAGGCCGCCCGGCTCGTGGATGGCGTCGTTGTTGGCTCGGCCGTTGTAGAGCGGGCGGGGCAGAGCGTGCAGGCGGCGGCCGGGTTGGTGCAGGAATTGGCGCACGTGATGCGTGATCCCTAATGCGCAAGGTCGTCATGACTCGTAATAAGTAATAAGTAAGGTTGCCATCCCGGTCTGTCCGGTGCTTCGCATCGGTATCGCTGGGGCCAACGCCACGAAAAGCAACAGATGTTTCGCAACAGCGACCTTACGCATTACTTGATTACTTATTACGATTCATGGCGACCTTACGTATCACGCCTCACGGATTACGTTCCACGCTCCCCAGCTTCACCCTCCCGTCGCTGATCAGCTCGGCCTTGCCCGCCGGCTCCAGCCGCTCGCCCGTGTTTGCGTCGTACAGCCCGGTGTAGAGCGCATACGCGCCCGCGGGCGCCTGAGAGAGGTCGAGCGTCAGCTGATCGTTCACCATCTCGCCGGCGGCCCAGCGGCCGGTAGGGTAGGTGTTATCCACTGGCTGGGCATCGTGCTGGGCGACGATCTCGCCCGTCTTGGGGTCCACGCAGTGCAAAAAGACCTTGTAATCGCGCCCCGGCGCCTGCAGCGCCTGCCACTGCAGGTGCACGGTGATCTGGTCGCCCTGCTGCTGCAGGTCAAAGCTCGTCAGGCGGATCAGGTTGCCGAAATCGATCCCCAGCGGAGAAGCGAGGGGGGGCAGCTCTGTGTGGCGCGGAGCGGCCTTGACCTGTACGACGCCCGGCGCCTTCCAGCGGCCAAGGGGCGAGCCGGAGGCATCCCGGATCTCCAATTGCAGGCGGTAGCGGCCGGGGGCGCTCCCGGGAGGCACGCGCAGGGCGAGGCGCTCGTTGACCAGGGCATGCAGCGGCCAGCGGCTGGGCGGGTAGCGCGGCGAGAGGTCCGCCTGGCTGGAGGCGACCTCTTTGCCCTGCTCATCCAACAGGCTCAGGCGATACTGGCCGTCGGCTAGCGGCGCCTGGAGGGCTGTCCACTGGATATCGGCCGTCACCTGCTCGCCATCCTCTACGTTCATGTTCTCGATGCGCCAGCCCGTGACCCCCAGGCCGCCCAGGGTCTGCAGGAGCCTGGCCGAGGGGTCAATGGTCGTTTGGGTGAGGGTGATGCCCGGCACCTGCACCGACCCCAGGGGCAGGATCTGGCGGGCCTGGTAGAGCACCAGCTCCACGCGATAGCCCGCGCCCGGCGGGGTGCCGGGGGGGATGGACAGGCGGCAAAAGTCGGCGATGGGCACGCCCACCGGCCACAGGCTGGTCGGGTAGAGCCCGTAGCGGGGCTGGCGGTCGGTCTTGGTCACCTCGACGCCGTCGGGGTCCAACAGGCGGACTGAAGCGACATAATCTTCGGGCAACGGCGCCTGCAGACGCCAGGTAGGGTAGACGTCCAGCAGGCCCGGCGCCGGCTGCTCGACCCGGGCCGAGAGCACCTCTACCTGCTTGTTCATCTCGCCCAGGGCCACGGCCGGCGCTCCTGCCGGGGCGGCAGGGGGCAGCACGCGTATGGGCGCCAGGTAGGTCGTGCCCAGATCCGCGCCCTGCCCGGTGTGGGGGATGACGAGCCCCTGCGGTCCCTGCACCTCCACGGCCAGCAGCAGGAGCCCCGGGGCCGTCTCGGCGGGCACCGTCAGGGTGTGCTCCGTCACGGCGGCCAGGGGAGCCTCGGTGCGCCGCAGGCTGGGCGCGCCCAAAAGCGCCTCGGCGGGGGTGGTCGCGCGCACCACCACTGTCAGCCCACTGCCGGTGGGCGCCTGCCAGTGCAGGGTGAGGTGGACCGTATCGCCCGCGTGCGCTGCCTGCGGGGTCAGCTCATAGCTCAGCAGGCGCACGTCGCTGCCGAAAGCCACGCCCTGCGGGTTGGGGTGCAGGTAGGGCAGCCGTATAAAGTCCATGGTCTGGCAGACCTCGGGGCTCTGGGCGCCCACCCGCCCCAGCACCGCTCCCAGCGCCAGGGCCAGCACGATCAGGCCCAGCGCGGCAGCGGGCGCCCGCCAGGCCGTGCGCGAGCGCGCCAGCGCCCAGCCGCAGAGGGCCAGCGTGATCAGGAGGGCGGCCAGCGAGAGCTGCTCGGCCCGCGTGCGCAGGGGTGTGTTGCCGAAGGAGAGGTCCACCCGGTGCTCGCCCGCCGTGACGGGGATGGCAATGCGCCCGTTGGCGGCCTGTGCGTCGATGGCTACCGGTTGGCCGTCCACGGCGGCCTGCCAGCCGGGAAAGTCATAGGTCTGGAAGGCGAGCACGGCTTTCTCCGAGTTGACCGTCACCTGCCATGACTGGGCCGTCGGCCCGCCCGATAAGAGCTGCGCCTTGCCGAGGCTACCCTCAGCCGCCAGCGGCCGGGGGTAGGGGGCGCCGCTCAGCAGCGCGGCCGCGCTGTAGGGCCGTGGGATCGCATCCTGCGGCAGGTACTCGGCGCGCACGGTCGTGCCGATGTTGCCGGTGAACTGCTCGTAGAGCTGCAGGCGCGCGGGCGTCACATCGCTGTCGCGCAGGGGCAGCGGCTCGACCGGCAGCCGGGCCAGCATGACCCCAGCCAAGAGCAGCGCGCCGGCGCCGGCCAGGTAGGGGCGCCCCGGCAGCCGCGCGAGCCCCGCCCCCGCCACCAACGCCGCAACCAGGGCGGCGATGGAGAGAAAGCGCCAGGGGAACTGCACCATGGGCAAGAGCGGCACGTGCGCCCACAGCCACGCCGAGCTGGGCGTGATCGGCCACACGGCATACACCAGGGCGAGGAGGATGCCCAGGTCCAGCCAGCGCACCCGGCGCGCGCGGAGCCAGCCCACAACCACGGCGGCCAGCCCCAGCAGGGTGACGGCCGCTTGCACGCCCCCCAGCACAAAGGGGGTGCGCTGGCCGTCCAGGGTATAGTTGAAGAGGAAGGCGCTCTGCACCAGGTTCAGCCCGCGGAAGTGCAGGCTATAGTTGAAGTAGCCCGTCGTCATGTCGGTCAGCGAGACGGCCCCCTGCTCCAGCAGCGCCGGCGCCCAGAACCAGGCGCTGAGCGCCGCCCCCAGGATAAAGGCCGCTGCCCCGGCCACGAGCACCCGCCAGCGCCGCCCCCGCGCCGAGAGGGCCGCCGCGAGCAGCGCCGCGCCGGCCAGCGGGGTAAAGATCAGCGCCGAGATGTTGTGCGTGATCATCAGCGCGGCGTACGATAGGGCCAGCACGGCGATCCGCCCGGGCGTAGGCGAGCGCTGCAGGCGCACGACGCCCCACAGGATCAGGGGATAGAGGGCAAAGGCCGTGAACTCGGAGAGCGAGTCGCCGCGCACATAGACATTCGCCAGGTGAAAGGGCGCAAAGGTGTAGGCGGCGGAGGCCACGAGCGCGGCCGCCGGGTCATCCCAGAGGGCAAGCGCCAGCGCGTACATGGCCGCGGCGGCCCCCAGAAAGCCGATGAGTTGGGTCAGCTTGATGCTCCACAGCAGCCCGGCGCCGGCCAGGCTGAGCAGCGTCCCCACATAGTAGGGCAGCGCGGCGTAAAAGTTGAAAAAGGGGTAGCCCAGGCCATAGGCCGCATCGGGCATCCAGCGCGCGGGAAAGACGCCGGCGCGCAGGTTGGCCTGCAGCTCGTAAAGGCGTTGGAGAAGGAACGGGCTATCGCCGCCGGCGCGCGTGTTGACGATGCCCGGCACAGCCAGCAGCGGCCAGGCAGCCGCCAGCGCCAGCAGCAGCGCCCCCGCCAGCCCGATATAGACCCAGGCTCCGTGCCCGGGCCGCACCGGTTTTTTCAACCCGTCTATGCGCTCGGCCCGCTCAGTCTGCGGCATGCGCTCTCCTTACTATTCACTATCCGGGGGTGTGGGGTGGGTGTTGGCGTCCGGGTCATGATATATCCCGGATTTAACAATTGAAGATAGAGAAACAGCAAGCCTCGCTCCGTGTTCTGAATGTACCAACACCAGAAAGGAAGCGAGGGCTTGCTGCATGGGTAAGGATACACG
>DAOTVS010000156.1:0-11658 GCA_034436375.1 Anaerolineae bacterium
TCGCTGCATCTCGCCAATGATGCGGATCGT
Organism: Anaerolineae bacterium; assembly: GCA_034436375.1. Taxonomy (GTDB): domain Bacteria; phylum Chloroflexota; class Anaerolineae; order SpSt-313; family SpSt-313; genus DAOTVS01. The sequence goes on from DAOTVS010000156.1 coordinate 31, forward strand.
CTGGACTATGAGGAGCGGCGTCAGGCCCAACCCTACCACAATACCCCAATCACCCAGAGAGAGAGGCAGCGTGGCGAAGATGGGCTGGAGGGCAGGGATATAGATGATAGCCAGGTTGCTGAGGATCACTACGAAAAAGGCGAGCACCAGCCAGCGGTTAGTGAACCAGCCGATTGTGAAGAGCGAAAAGCGCTCGCTGCGCAGGTTAAAGGCATGCACGCTCTGGGCCAGGATCGAGGTAGAGAAGGCCAACACCCGCGCCCGGTCTACCCCTCGCCCTGCCACATAAAGCTCCAGGAAAAATGCGGCCAGCGTGACCAGGCCGATCAGTATACCCTGGTAGGCAATCGCCAGACCTATGGAACGTGTAAGGATGCCTTCGCTGGTCTTGCGCGGCGGCCGCTCCATGATGTGCGGATCTGCTGGTTCCACCCCCAGGGCAAGTGCGGGTAGGCTGTCGGTCGTCAGGTTGATCCACAGGATCTGGATCGGCAGCAGCGGCAACGGAAAGCCGACAAGGCCGGCCAGGAAGAGGGTCAGCACCTCGCCGGTGTTGCAGGAAAGCATAAAGTGGACAAAACGCTGGATATTGTCAAAAATCGTCCGGCCTTCCTCCACCGCTGCCACGATGGTGCCGAAATTGTCATCTGAGAGCACCATATCCGAGGCTTCCTTGGTGACGTCGGTGCCGGCGATACCCATAGAGATGCCGATATCGGCTTCTTTGAGCGCGGGCGCATCATTGACTCCATCGCCGGTCATGGCTACGACCTGCCCACGCGACTTCCAGGCGCTGATGATCCTGAGCTTGTCCTCCGGCGATACGCGCGCATAGACGGCCACCCGGTCCACGATCTCTGCCAGGCGCTCATCGGAGATTTCGTCCAACTCCGCGCCGGTGAGCACCATTTCGCCCTCTTCCAGGATGCCGAGCTCGCTGGCAATGGCCCGGGCCGTGTTGGCCTGATCGCCGGTGATCATGACCACGGTGATGCCCGCCCGTTGGCTGGTCGCGACCGCCTCCCTGGCTGTAGGGCGGGGCGGGTCAATCATGGCCTCCAGCCCAGTAAAGGTGAGGTCGCGCTCCACCGTTTCCGGTTTGAGCGGCTGGTCTGGCGGCAGGGGCCGGTAAGCCATGGCAAGCACGCGCAAGGCCTGGGCCCCCAGGCGCGCATTGATAGCGAGGAACTCTTGCCGTTGGGCCGGGTCCAGGGGTTGCACGAGCCCGCCTCGCTGTACCGTTGTACAGAGGGGTAGGATCGACTCGGGCGCTCCCTTGACAAAGGCGACCCGTTGGCCCGGGGTAACCCCTGCCAGCGCCTGCGGCCCCTGCCCATCGCCCCGGTAGTCATAGATGATACTCATGCGCTTGCGCTCCGAGTCGAAGGGCAGTTCCTCTACAAAGTCGAAACCCGGTGGGTTATCCACATCGCGGCAGCCGGCCTTGGCGGCCGCGGTCAAGAGCGCCCCTTCCGTCGGGTCGCCGCGCACTATCCAGCGCGGTCCGTTGCCGGCATCCTCCTGAATGAGCTCCGCTGTGCTGGCCAGGGCCCCCACCAGGGTCACTCCGGCCAGGTCTTGAGCGCTGCGCTCTATCGGGTGGCTATTGGCCATAAAGCGGCCGCGCGGTGCATAGCCTTCACCCGTGACGCGGACCTCGCGCTCCGGCGTGATGATGCGGCGCACGGTCATCTGGTTCTCGGTGAGGGTGCCCGTCTTGTCGGTGCAGATCACCGAGGCAGTGCCCAGAGTCTCTACCGAGCGCAGACGGCGCACCAGGGCATGGCGGGCGGCCATGCGGCGCACGCCGATGGCCAGGGCGATGGTCACAACCGCTGGCAGGCCTTCGGGAATGGCCGCCACGGCCAGGCTGACGGCGACCAGAAACATCTGCACGATGGGATCGCCGCGGGCGACGCCCAGGCCAAAGATCACGGCCACGATCACGAGCGCCGCGTAGACCAGGTAGCGCCCCACACGCTCCAGCTCGAGCTGCAGGGGGGTTACTTCGGGGCCGATCTCCTGCACCATCTCGGCAATCCGGCCGATCTCACTGCGCACGCCCGTAGCGGTAATCAATACGCGCCCGCGCCCCTGAGCCACAATGGTGCCAGAGAAAACCATGTTGTTGCGGTCGGCCAACGGGGCCTCGGGGGATGCGATCGCCTCGGCCTCCTTATGCGCAGGGGACGATTCGCCGGTCAGCAAGGCCTGATCCACGGTCAGGTTACGCGTGGAAATGAGGCGCCCGTCAGCGGGAATGAGGTCACCCGTCTCAATGGCGATGATATCGCCCGGCACGATCTCGCGCGCAGGCAGCTCGTGCAGGCGCCCTTCACGCAGCACCTGCGCCGTAGGCGCCGTGAGCTCCTTGAGGGCCTGCAGCGATTGCTCTGCCCGGTACTCCTGGAAAAAACCAAGAAAGCCGTTGATCAGGACAATGACAAAAATCGCTGCGGCATCGGTCCATTCGCCGAGCAGCGGCCCCGAGATGATGGCCGCTCCCAGCAGGACCCAGACGATGAAATCATTGAATTGGCCAATGAACTGCTGCAGTGGGGTAGGTCCTTTGACGGTTGGAAGCTCGTTATAGCCGAATTCTTCCAGCCGGCGGTGCGCCTCCTGGAAGCTTAGCCCCTCATCGGGATGAGTCCCGGCCTGCGCCAGGGCCTGGTCCACTGGTAAGAGATACCAGCGATCTTCCTGCAACCCAGTCACCCCCGCAAATAGCGATGGGAGGTCCACCTGTCTTGCTGGTCACAAGGCTACCACAGGCAGGGGGCTGCGTCAAGGCCAATCCGCAGAGAGCACGAAGAGCACGAAGGACGCGAAGAGAGGACGAAGAACGCGAAGGGAGCACGAAGGACGCGAAGAGGTAGAGCCGAGATTATGGCCAGTTGTGCCAGCCAGGGCGGGCGCTCCCCGAGGGGCGCGCCCCTTCGCGTTCTTCGCGCCCCTTCGCGTTCTTCGCGCTTCCCCTTCGCGTTCTTCGCGCTTCCCCTTCGCACTTACGGTGCGGTGAGCTGTTGCCAGACCTGGTTGATGCGCTCGCGGTTGGGAAGGAGCACCTGTGCGCCGTCGGGGGTGACCCAGTCGCGCACCATGGTGCCGTCGAAGACCTGCTCGCGGTAATTGCCGGGCTTGATGCGCAGGGCCAAGCCTATGAGGGGCAAAACCTGATTCACCTGCAGGTTGGTCTCTACCGTATCGGCGAGAGCGCTCAGCAGAGAGGGTATGCGGGGCAGCACCTCGGGGCGCAACGCCGCCTGCCGGATGGCGAGGAGCACTTGCTGTTGCCGGCGCGAGCGATCAAAATCGCTGGTGCCGTGGCGGGCGCGCGCATACTGCAGCGCCAGGTGGCCATCCATGTGCTGAGGCCCCTTGACAACCACCATGTGCGACACGCCATTGGGGGCCGTATCATCCCAGAACCACTCGTCCATGGCGCGGTCCGAGTCGATGGTGATCCCCCCCAGCGCATCAATGATGCGCTCCAGCCCCTCGAAATTGATGCGCATATAGGCATCGACGGCAATGCCCAGGTTTTGCTTGATTGTGGCCGCCAACAGCTTAGGCCCGCCGCCCTGGCCAAGGCTCGTCTCACCCATATAGTCTACGGCATTGATGCGTTCCTGCCCGTGGCCGGGAATGTTGACCCACAAATCGCGTGGGATGCTGAGCATGGCAATCGTCCCCGCCCGCGGCCGGATGGCGACGATGATCAGCGTGTCGGTGCGCCAGCTCTGGTCCTTGCCCACACTCCGGTCGGCGCCCAGGAGGAGCAGATTCAGGTCACTGCTCTGAGTGGGCAGCGCTGTGGGGGCGAGGGTGGGTGTGGGCGAGGGGGTGGATGACGGTGTCGAGGACGGTTGCCGGGCTGGCTGGTCCGTTTGTGTCGCTTGTGGGCGCGAGGAAGGGGTCTCGACGCTTGTCGGATTTGGCGCCTCGCTGTGGCCCGGTGTGGCCGTCGCCGTCAGTGAGGCGGAGCGACAGCCCACAAGCAGAATCAGGATTGCCAGCCCCAGTAGCAGGCGTTTCACCCTCTGTGCTCCCGCTCCAAGCGCGTTTGCAGCGCCGCGCGCAGAGCCTGATGATCGCTCCAGGGAACCTCGGTTGTGCCAAAGCATAGAGAGCGCTCGTGCCCTTTGCCGGTTACCAGCACGAGATCGCCCGGTTGCGCCATATCCACGGCCAGCGCGATCGCCTCACCCCGGTCGGCCACGCACCGGTAGCCTTCGCCCTCGCTGCGGCCTGCCGCCTGACAGCCCCGGGCGATATCGGCTGTGATCGCCGCGAGCGATTCCGTGCGCGGATCCTCAGCAGTGATGATGGTCATATCGGCCAGGCGGCCGCTGATCTCACCCATCACCGGGCGCTTGCCCTGGTCTCGCAGGCCGGCGCAGCCATAAACCACGATCACCCGCCCCGTCGTTATCTGGCGGGCGGCGGTCAGGGCTTGCTCGAGCGCGTTGGGGGTATGGGCGAAATCAATCAGGGCGCGGAATGGCTGGCCCAGGTTGATCTCCTCCATTCGCCCCTCAACCCCACGGAAGGCACGGATGCCCGCCTGGATGGCCTCGGTCGCAATGCCCTGCGAGAGGCCCACGGCGATGGCCGCCAGGACGTTGTAGAGGTTAAAACGGCCGGGGAGGGCTGTCTCGATGGGAAAAGAGCCGCGCGGCGTCTGCGCCAGGCAGCGCCAGCCGCCATTATGGGCCGGCTCCAGGCCGCTCAACGTCAGGTCGGCTGCGCCGTTGAGTCCGTAGGTCAGGCGCAGATCGGCCGGAATGGCGCGCAGGTAATCGTAGGAGGTATCATCGACGTTGAGGATCGCGACCTTGGGGGTACCCGGCTTGCGCGCTCCGGTCGTCAGATTGCGGAAAAGGAGCGCTTTGGCCTCCCGATAGGCCTCATAGGTCTGGTGAAAATCCAGGTGGTCGCGGGTGATATTGGTCACCACGGCCACATCAAAGTCACAGGCTTCCACCCGTCGCTGAGCCAGGCCGTGGGAGGTCGCCTCGAGCACGGCGAACTGTGCGCCAGCCTCAACCATCTCTGCCAGGTAGCGCTGCATATCGGGCGCATCGGGGGTGGTGGTATGCAGGCCGGTATCCATCTCTCTCCCCCCTACCCGCGCTTTGACGGTAGAGATCATGGCGGAGGGCAAGCGGGCAGCATCGAGGATGGCAGCGATCAGCTCCACCGTCGTCGTCTTGCCCTCGGTGCCTGTGACGCCGATCACCCGCAGCTTGCGTGCGGGAAAGCCCTGCCAGGCGGCTGCCAGTTGCGCCAGGGCCGCTCGCGCATCGCCCACCACCGCCGCCGGCACGCCCTTCGGCGCCGCCTCCGCCCGCTCCACCACCACGGCCACGGCCCCCCGGCGGAGGGCGTCGGGGAGGAAGCGGTGCCCGTCCACACTCACCCCGGGCACCGCCACAAAAAGGGCCCCCGGCCCTGCCTGCCGGGAATCGCACACGATCGCGCTCACTGTGGTCTCTGCGCCGTCATTGAGCAGTTGCGCCCCGCTCAGTGCCGTCCGCAGATCAGCCCAACGCATCGTCTTCATCGTTCAATTTAGCTCGCTTGATCGATTTGGATGAGGAGCGCCCCGGCATCGCCCGCCTGCAGCGCTTCGATGGCATAGGCTGGCACACCCCGCACACGGGCCGTCGCATCGGCGCGCACGCGGGCCGTGCGCCTTCCCTCTGCCCAGCGCACGCTCAGGCGGAGCCCGGGGGTCAAGGGGGGCTCGGAAACCAGCGTCACATCCAGGATGTACTCTCCCGGGCGCTTGGCCGGCTGCGCCGCCAACAGGGCCACCGCTTTTTCCCCTGTAGGCGCCAACCACACGCCCGAAGTCAAAAGCACAGCGCCTGCCTTCTCTGCCATCGCATCCCTCTGCTGGAGATTCGCTCCTCCACCCTGCGCGGACCATACCACAGATGAGGAAGAGTGTCAACTAGCATATATCCACAATCTCCGCACTATGCTTGACAATGGCCTGCACGAGCATTGCAATGCTAATCAAAAGTCAGTTTTTGCTTAGCAAGGAGCCGGACATGGGTGAACGAACTACTGTAAAAGTGAGCAAACGTTACCAGTTTGCTGTGCCCAGCCTGGTCCGCCGGCGCCTGAATATCGAGAGCGGCGACGAGTTGCTTATTGATGTGCAGGGTAGCATCGCTCTCATCATGCCCATAATATGCCCTGTGTAGCCCCTACTGAATCGTAAACGTCTGCACCCACTCGGGCTGCGGAGGCGCCTGCTGCGCATCCAGCTGGCTCCGCCACTGGTCATCGGTGAGGCGCTCGCTGGCGGGCCAGGGGAACTCATAGTAGGAATAGACCCCACCTTCCGCCAGGTAGAGCTTGCCCCCCGCTTCGATCACCACATAGATATGCCCGATGCGCCCCGTCGCCTCTTCCAGCACGCTGGGGCCGCCTGTGGTCACATCGGTAATGACCGCGGCCTGGGCGCCATTCAGCTGATTCGCCCCTACCGGCCCATCGGCGGCAGCGAGGGTCAGACTCTGCAATTCGTCGCCATAGTTGCCGATGAACGTTTCCTCATCACTGGTGAGCGTCTGCCCGGCCAGCTCATGCTCGGCAATGGTCTGCAGCTGCGCCAGCATGCTCTGCAGTTGCTCCAGCGCCGCCCGGTCCGCCGGCTCGAGCAGCGAGCGGCTGGAGAGGCCGTTCTCCGTCATCTGGGTCAGGGCGGCCAGACGGGCATAGAGCTCGGGATCGGGCTCCACATAGCCCGGAGCGCCCACAGCCAACGGCGCCGCCACGCCTGTATCGTTCGCCTGCTTGGCAGAGAGCACCGTATCATGCTTGAGCTCGGCCCAACTCCCCAGCATGGTCTGCAGGTCTTTGCGCGCCCAGGCCTGCGTGCGCATAAATGCCGGATAGCGGGCATCCTTGGCGTCTACGAGAGGCTGGAGGGCGCTCAATGTGCCCCAATACAAGTTCTGCGTCCAGGCTGCCTGGGGCAGGGCGCTCAGAGACTGGCGCACCTGGGCCATCTGCGCCGGGTAGCGATCATAGGCCGTCTCGCCCTCGTCTGTGAGCGCCTGGTAGGCCTCGTCGGAGCCCATCGCCGCCGCCAGGTCGAGCCCCTGCGGCAGGATGCGAGGCTTGCTCTGCGTGCCGACGTGATCCCATGTCAACTGGCCCAACACATCGGCATCCAGCGCATAGCGAGGCCCCATAAAGCGCCAGCCGAGAGAGGCCGCAGCCGGGTCCTGGCCCGGCTCAACCCACACCGAGTTGATCTTGGGCGCCGGAAACGCCCTGGCTGAATTGATAAAGACGTTCAGCCGCCCTTCGTCGGCAAAGAAGAGCGGGTCGCTACTCAGCCCGCCAAAGAGCGAGGTGCACAGGTTGCGATAGTCATAGGCGTTCAGGTCATCGGTGTGGCCCACGAAAAAGGTCATCGGCTCGTAGATGGATTCCCAAACGCCAAAGGCCTGCTGGCTGCCCACACGGGTGTTGGCCAGGATCTGCACGATGATGAGCGCCGTGCGCGTTTCCTCGCGGTCGCTCAAGCGCAGGTTGACAGAACCGTACCATGTCATGGCCTCAAAGTAGCCCGCCAACGCCGGGTCGGCGGCATAGTGGCCGCGAGGCTCGAACTGGGAATAGTCCTGGAGATGCGCTTCGGCGCCGGGCCGCGCAAAGAGGGGCGAAGCGGCCACCCCCTGGTGCGCTGCAATCAGGCTCAGTTCCTGCTGGACCGTGCTTTGCACCGCAGACGGGATGGCGGCCTGGGGGTCCTGCAGGCGCACGGCCACCGCAAAAAAGGCCAGTGCGCGGGCAGCCGCACCCTCTGCGGCGCTGCCCTGGGCGCCCTGATAGGCCGACTGGGCCGACGCCAGCAGCGCCTGGCTCAGCCTGAGCAGGGCGGGCGCCAGTTGCTCGCGCTCGGCCGTGCGCTGCACCTTGCCCATAAGCAGTTGATAGGCGTACAGCGCCGAATCGCTGGTGACAAAGATGGACCGTCCCTGGCCGCGCAGAGTGCGGTAGGTCTGATCGAACGTCTGCTCCGTGCCCGGCGCCACGAAAAAGCCGTTGGCGGCCAGGGCGTCCTGCTGCGTGGGCGTCAGGTTGTGCTGATCCAGCCCCGACACCGTCGAGAGGTCCAGGGGCAACGAGTAACCGCGGTAACTGCCAGGCAGGCTCACCGATCCAGGCGAGTAGGGGGCAAAGGGTAGGTCGGAACGGGTAGGGGTGATGCCCACATCGTAACGCAGGGTCGAGAGCACGGCGTCAAAGAGGGCCATGTAGAGGGTATCTTCCGCGCCGCCCAGAAGATGATATTCCACCAGGCCCACCACATCGCGCCGGGCCTCGGGCACAATCACCACCAGGCTCGGGTTTCCCTGCGCCCCCTGCCACACGTGACGCTCGCCCTGCACTGGGCCTACGGTCACCGATCCCATCTGCACCGAGCCCGTGAGGTCGCGCCCGGGCGCCTGGTGCAGCAGGCGCAGGGTGCGCCCCCCGGCCTGGATATCGATCGCCTCGGGGTCCCCTGGCGTCTGCGGCTCCTGCAAGATCACCTGCCACGATTGTGGGTAGCGGAAGGTGATGCCCCACGAAAGCAGTCTGTACTCCTGCCAGGTCGATTGGTCGTTCTCACTGCCGTTCAGCGTGCGCGGCAGCAGTGTGGGCGCCATGCTGCCCGCGGCGGCCAGTGCCGTTGGGGCCGCCCCTCCGCTAACCCGAGGCACCAAGGCTTCAGCCGAAGCCTCTGCCGGGGTTGCCAGGTCGCTGCCCGCAGCAGTGGTTGTGGTGATGCCCCCGCGGGCGGAGGCGCTCCGCGTGACGACGGGCGACGGCGTCTGTGGGAGGTCGGCCCGGGTCGTGAGTGCCGGTGGCAAAGTGGACGTGGCGCGCGATTGGCCGACGATCGAAACCGCGCTGCCCGGCTGCAGGCTGCTCAGGAGTGCCGCGACAATCAGCACCCCCAGCCCCAGTGTCGCGCCGAGTTTGCGGATACGCCAATCCATACCAGCCTCCCCCAGGCAGCCCCCCTTCTGGCTGCATTGTACATAATATCATAGCTTTACAGGCCAGTACGTTGTAGACGTAGAGGGAGGTGCTTTGGTTCCGGGGAGAGCTTCAAATTGAGTAAATGAGTTTTGGCAGATACACGGGGAAGGGATTGAGGGAACTCGCGGGGACTTGTCCAGCGGCGTCATGATTGCCTCGTTTCTCGTGTCCCCCTCAATTCCCGCGGGTTCCCTCAGTTCCCTCGTCCTCCCCCGCCTGCCTGACCATCAGCTTGGCCCGGCGGCGAAACTCGTCGCGCGGCAGCATCACCCGGCGGCCGCAGCCTAAGCAGCGCAGGCCGATATCGGCGCCCACGCGCGTGATCTGCCAGTCGGTCGCGCCACAGGGGTGGGGCTTGCGCAGGCGCACGATATCGCCGGGGTGCACATCAATCAACATGGGGCGCCCTCCGGGAATGATACGTGATACGTGACGCGTAACCGGCGCACGCCGGGGTATATGCCGTAAATAGCGGGCAACAGGTTAACATAGCAGCGACCTCCATTGCCGTCATTCTAGGGGTAGAAAGGGGGTTGTCAAATAGCGGCGCGCATACCAGGGCACTCTTCCTTGACAAACCTCCGATCCTGCTCATAATGTGCCCATCTGTAGCAGAGCGAGGAGATATTCAATGACGACCATCAAATTCGGCACCGACGGCTGGCGGGCAGGGATTGCAGAGGACTATACCTTTGCCAACGTGCGCCTGATCACGCAGGGCGTGGCCGACTATTTGCACGCCCATGGCCTGGCGGAGCGGGGCATGATTGTGGGCTATGATTCGCGCTTCCGCTCCGACGACTTTGCCCGGGCCGTGGCCGAGGTGCTGGCGGGCAACGGCATCAAGAGCTACGTCTGCAACGCGCCCACACCCACGCCGGTCAGCTCCTATGCCATTTTGGATCGCAAGACGGCGGGCGGGATCAATATCACGGCCAGCCACAACCCCTATACCGATAACGGCTACAAGCTGCGCTCGGAGTATGGCGGCGCGGCCGCGCCCGAGGTGTTGACCGAGGTCGAGGGGCGCATCAAGGCGGTCAGCGAGGTGCGCAGCCTGCCCCTGGATGAGGCGACTGCGAAAGGCCTGAGCGAGCCTTTTGACCCGGCGCCGCCCTACATCGCCCATATCTCCACTCTGGTGGATATAGGGCGCCTGCGCGGGGCCGGCATGCACGTGGCGCTGGACCCGATGTGGGGCGTGGGCGTGGGCTGGTTCCCCCGCCTGATCGGCGGCGGCTGCACCCGCCTGACGGCCATCCATGATGGGCAGAACCCCAACTTTCCGGATATGCACCGGCCCGAGCCCATCCCCCCCAACCTCGATCGTCTCGAGCGCACCGTGCGCGAGATTGGGGCCAGTGTGGGTGTGGCGAACGACGGCGACGCCGACCGCCTGGGCATCGTCGATGAGCAGGGGCGCTTTATCAACCAGCTCCAGGTCTATGCCCTGCTTGCCCTCTACCTGCTGGAGGTGCGCGGCTGGCGCGGCCCTCTGGTCAAGACCGTCACGACCACCATGATGGCGCGCAAGCTGGGGCAGATCTACAATGTGCCCGTATATGAGACGGGCGTCGGATTCAAGTTCGTGGCGCCCAAGATGCTGGAGACCAACGCCATCATGGGCGGCGAGGAATCGGGCGGGTTCGCCTTCCGCGGCCACCTGCCAGAGCGTGACGGCATCCTGGCGGGGCTTTTCTTCCTGGACCTGATGGTGCAGAAGAATATGTCGCCCTCACAGCTCTTGGGTGATCTCTTCAGCAAGGTGGGCCCGCACTACTATGATCGTATCGATACCCATCTCGACCCGGATGAAAAGGCGGCCATCATGGAGCGCGTCCGCAATGCCCGCCCCGCCACGGTCGATGGCCTGCCCGTAACCGAGATCGACACCTCCGACGGCTTCCGCTACATCCTTGGCGACCAAGGCTGGCTGCTCATCCGCTTCTCCGGCACCGAGGCTGTGCTGCGGGTCTATACCGAGACCACCGAGAAAGACAAGGTGCAGTCCATCCTCGATGCCGGGCTCAAGATTGCCGGCGTGGAAAAGTGACGCGTGATGCGTGACCTGTAAGGCGGCGCCCGCACGACAGAGTTATCCACTCGATTGTGCGGGCGCCGTTCGTACCGCTCATCCGCACTCCCCAACTTGTAGGGGCGTCTCCGCTCCTCACATGAGCACCTAACCCTGCCCAGGCACGCCCCGTACCACTCGTCCGGAATCCCCAGCGTGCTGGAGCGTCTCTGCGCTCCATGAACACGGGCGCTCGCTACTTGCCGAGATACCACCTCAGCCATATCGTCACCAAGCACCTCCTGCAAAAAGCAGGGCAGAGACGCCCCAGCACGCTGGGGATTCCGGACAGGGTTGGACGCCAACAAAAGGAGATCTGGATTGGCAGCACGGTCAAATATCCGGCGCAACTGCAGGCCCACTAACAGCCGGAATCTCCAGCGCGTTGGAGCGCGGAGTCTCTAACTTGTTAGTACTGCAACCGCACTTGATCCAGCCGGCTCCCGGTAACAGCCGGCCAAGGTGCTGTGCGCCTGCCCGGCTCTGACCCGGGAGGGGGG
>DAOTVS010000157.1:0-9442 GCA_034436375.1 Anaerolineae bacterium
GGCTCGCGCCGCCGCTCCGGCGGCGTCGTGGGCCGATAGCGCCCGCCATATTGGCCCGATAGAGCGTCGCGCCAGCCCCAGAAAGCCAGCCCCGCGCCGGTGAGGATGACCGCCCAAAAGTAGGCGAACATGATCCAACCACTGAGTGGCATCGTCAACCTCCTGACACACCAAAGCTGACGCCTGGTACATTGGTGCCGACCAGCGAAGCGACATAGGCGACGATATCCCAAATATCCCCCTCAGAGAGCCCCTCGGGACCTCGCATATGCAAGAAAGGATACATGGGCGTATGGGGTATGCCTTCGCTGGTGCGCCAGAAGATGTAGGTGGTATCCATCCCGGCCGGGAAGGGCGGGACGATGCCGCCGCTGACCTTGGCCGGCGCGCTGCCCAGGCCTACGGCGCCGTGGCACTGGACGCAGAAGGTGCCGTAGAGCACCTGGCCATTGGTGGGGTCGACAGTATTGCCTTCGTCCATCCATTCGCCGATACCGGCCGGCGAGTAGGTCGCAGCGACCTGGCCGTTATCATAGTAAGAGTGGCTGACCCGGTCGGGCATGCCGGAGACAAAGGCATCGATGATGTACTGGATGGCCGACCAGCGCTGGCCCTCGGTCAGGAATTCGTTCCAGACGGGCATGGCCGTGTTCTGCACGCCAAAGCTCTCCTTGGCCAGCCAGGCGCCGGGGCTCAGGCTGCGGATGTGCGGTGCGGTAAAGTCGGCAGGCGGCGGGGCCAGCCAGGCGCCGAGCCAACCGTTGCCCTTGCCGTCGAGCCCGTGGCACTTGGCGCAATTGTTCAGGTAGGTATCGCGATCCTGCTCAAAGCTCAGGCCAGAGGCTGGCAACTGCTGGCTGAGGTACTCCGCCGGGTAGAACTGGGCGCCTTCGACCGGCGGCCGCGGCTCGGTCATGGCGAAATTGACACGGATATAGTGGACCAGCTTCCACCGGTCCGCATCGCTGTACTTCATCTTCCAGCTGGGCATCGCCGTCCAGGGGATGCCTTCGCTGATGCGCCAGTACCAGTCGGCGTCGGTGTAGCTGTTGTAGGTCGCGGGATCGTGAAAGTTGGGCGGCGGCGGCTGCAGGCCGGCCGAATAGGTGCCGTTGCCCGTGCCGGTGTCGTTGTGGCAGATCATACACTCACGGAGCCAGATGGCCTTGGCCTCCTCGAGCACGGCGGTGTTGAGGGGCAGTGGGTTCTGCACCCCGATGTAAGGGCCGCTGGGGTTACCCTCGTTGGGGTTGCGGGCGACGGGGTTGGCAAAGACCGTCTGGATGTACTTGATGATGAGCCAACGCTGGTCCTCGGTGAGGTCGCTCATCTTCCAGGCAGGCATCGTGCTGGCCGGCACCCCCTCCGAGACATGCCAGAACCACTCGCTGTCGGTCATACTCCTGAACGGTTCGGCTTTAAAGTTGGCCGGCGTGATGATGAGCTTGCCGGCATAGTAGCCGAGGCCATTGCCGGCGCAGCCGTGGCAGTCGAGGCAGCGGGCCACGTAGAGCTCCTTGCCCTGCTGCAGGCCGGCGGCGGTAAACGAGTCAAAGCCGGTGAGCTGGGCGGAAGCCGACTGGGGGGGAAAGTCGGGCACAAGCAGTGGATAGGGATTGTTGGTGTACGGAATCGGCGGTTGGATCATCTGTTCGCCGGCCACGCGGTCACCTTGATTGAACAAAAAGTTGGAGAGGTCCTCCAGGTCCCGGTCGGGCATCCAGTAAAAGTTGGGCATGATCGAGTTGGGCATCATCGCCCGCGGGCTTTTGTAATGCTCGATCTCCCAGGACTCGCTGCGCTTGCGGCCGATATCCGAGAGGTCTGGCCCGGTGCGCTCAGAGCCCAGGGGCAGGGGCATAAAGTAGAAATAGTCTCCGGCCTGAGAGACGGGGTAGCCGCTATTGTCAAAGAGCCGCGAATACAGGGTATGGCACGTCCAGCACTGGTTCTGGTAATAGAGGGTAAAGCCGCGGTATTCCTCTGGCGTAAAAGGATGGGCGTTGGTCGTCGGCTGGGGGTTGTGAATGTAGGCGGGGATGAACACCGCCACCAGGATCACCCCCAGGAGGATGCCCAGGGAACCGACGACTATGACCACCATGCTCATCTTCATCGCTGGGCCTCCTTATTCCTCGGAACCCGAGGTGCGAGTGCGTATCGGTTTGCTCAGCGGCACGGGCACCTCCGGCTCAGGCATGGGCTTGTGCTTGACCCAGGTCAGGAAGACGATCACAAAGTAGAGGATAAAGTTGGCCAGCACCAGGGCCCCCGATGCCGGGCGCAGGCCCATGTAGGGGCGCATGCCGACCAGGTTAGGGTAGACCTGTACACCCACGTTGAACCAGGCGCTGCCCTGCTCGAGGCCGGTGAGGGTAAAGCTGAAGAAGAAAAAGAAGAACCCGACGACCAGCAGGGCTAACTGGATCCAGGCGAAGCGCCAGTTGTACAGCTCGCAGTGGCAGATGCGCGGCAGCACATAGTAGACGCCGCCGATAACGCCCACTCCCGAGAAGAAGAGGATCCCCAGGTGAGCGTGCCCTGGCACATACTGGCCAAAGTGCTCCAGGAAGTTGAACGCGCGCAGCGCCATGTGGACGCCCTGGAACGACACCAGAATATAGGCGATGGCGCTGATTACGATGAGCGCCAGGGGAATGCTTGTGAAGACCTTGCCCCAGTTGCCGCGCAGGGTAAAGAGCCAGTTGACCAGCACCGCCGCCACCGGGATAATCATCCCAATGCTGAACGCGATGGCCAGGTTCTTCACATAAGGGTAGATGGGCGCCCACTCCAGGTGGTGGCCCCCCAGCCCGTTGTAGAAGAGGAGGATCGTCCAAAAGCCGATCAGCCCGATAACGTGGCTGTACACCGGCGTATCGGTCACCTTACTGATGATATAGTAGATGATGGGGACCACGCCCAGGGTCAGCCACATGCCCAGGATATTGTGACCGTAGAACCAGTTAAAGACCACATCGTTGATCCCCTGAAAGGCGCCTGTGGGCGGGTTCCACATTACATTGCCCACAAAGTAGACAATGGGGAAGACGATCACCGTGGCGCCGATGTACCACAGGGAAACGAACATCTTGGGCTCCACCCGCTGGGCGATGGTGGCCCAGACGTTGATGGCGTTCAAGATGAGCACTGCCATGATCCCCACATCGACGCCGTAAATAAACTCGGCGTACTCACGGCCCTGGCTGAACCCAAGCAAAATGGCGCCGACGCCGACGCCCACTGCTCCGTTCCACGCCAGCATGGCCACGTTGCCGATGAACTCGCTCCAGAGCTGCCGGCCCGTGAGCTGCGGCACGATGTAGAACCACAGCCCGATCATGCCGGTGGAGACAAAGCCAAAGACCACCGTGTTGACGTGGGCCTGGCGCAGGCGGCTGAAGGTGAGGTAGGGCACGCCCTGGAAGAGGTTCGGTAGCAGGAACTCGAGGGCCAGCACCAGCCCCATGCTGGCGCCGAGCACGACCCACACGGCCGATGACAGGATCCAGTTGGCCGAGGCCGAGTTCTCCTGGGTCAACCACCGGGGCACGCTGCGGGTGAAAGAACGCATGCCCAAAGCAGTACCTCCTCGTTGGCTGCGATCAGCCCCAGTATTAAGCTATCCCTATTCCCCGGCAAAGGGCGTCGCCGCACCGCCGGCCCCGGACGGCTGCACGGGCGGCGGAGTCGGACTGGGGAACTGCGTGACCGTCGGCAGCGTCGTCGGGCTGGGGCCGGGCGTAAAGGTCGGGATGGGTGTGCCATACCCCAGATCCGGTGTTGCCGTCATAGGGGCCGGGTAGGGTGTACAGGCTATCAGAGCGAGAACCACGATGATGAAGCTTAATCCGGCTATGATCTTCCGGCCCAACTGTGCCTCCTTTTGCTGCACGGGTGCGCCCGCCTGCATACGATGATCGGCTCCCTCGATCCGCCGGTATGACGGGGCGCCGCATCACCCGCCCGCCGACGTAGGCGAGGGGACGAGCGAGGAAGTCTCGGTGTTTCCCGGAGGGGCCGTCGGAGTCTCTGTGATGGGCGCCGGCGAAGGGATGGCGCCGGTTGCCGTCGGCCCCGATGGCGCCGGCAGCATCGTAACCACAATGGGAGGCGTGCCCGTGCCCGGTATACCGGGCGTCAGGGTGATTGGTGGGGCTCCCGGCGTGGTAGCGGCCGCGGTCAGCATGGCGCCGAAGGTGATCCCCGGAGGGGAGGGGCAGGGGGTCAGCGTGGCGGCCTGAGTCGACGGCACCGGTGTAATGAGCGGTTGTACCCGCGCTGTGGGCGCGGTCACGGCGGGGGCCGCGCAGGCTGTCAGGGCGATCAGGCCGATGGGGATGGCCAACAGTGTCCTTCTATGCACTGGATCTCCTCCCGCAATGTGTGGTAGAGTGCCTGTCTGGGGAAGGAAAGACCCGGGCTTGGAGGCTTGAGTCAGGTTTCTGGCTGCATGGTATCTTCTTCTATTCAGCAAAGAATGTGCCATGGCGGCGGTGCCCGGTCCGAAAATGGCGCCAGGGCCCTCCCGGGCAACTGCCGGCTGGTCCGCTCCGCCCAAGCCCGGCCTTACCTCAGAGGGTGTGGGTCTGTGGGGGCGGCCGCACAGCGGCCGCCCCCACAGACCCACACCGTATAGAAGGCCTGTTCCGGCCGCATGCGGAGCGCATTGCCCGGAGGCCGAAGCGCGTTCTCATCGTGCGTTGCGCCTGAACGGACGTGGGAGGCTGATTTGCAGTAGAGGAGAGGGGCAAAGTCGGTATTCTAGCAGGGAGAGCCGAAGACGGTCGATTTGCCGCAGAGTTCGCGATGGAACTGGGCCAACCGTTCGACCATGCCGGCGTCCTTTTCTTCCAGCACCAGGGCTATGGCCTGCTCGGTCAAATGGTGGGCGCTCTCGAGCGCGTATTCCAGGCTCTTGTAGGTCACAAAGGAGTAAGGGTCCCGGGTTTCCTGCGAGTACTCGCGCACGATCTGTGCCCAGTGCGCCAGCGTGCCCTTGAGCTCCTGCAGGCGGTCCCGGTCGGCTTCGATATCGGCTGCGAACCTGCGGCCGGTAGACATGGTAATCCTCCTTCTCAGGAATCTTCTACTGTCTGAGCAAATCTCATGCCCGCAGTTCTATGTCTACTCGAGGCTGAGGCCCACGGTTCTGCAGCTGCCGGGCACGGACCTTGCTGGTGCGGGGGAAGGCGATTCCCCGCCCTCGAGCGCGTGAGGCAAGCCTGGCCCTGTGGCCTACCTTTGGGTGGAAACAGTGCATGATGCTACTCTCTGTGTTGATCCCGGCTTACAATGAGGAAAAGTACCTGCCTTCCTGCCTGGAGGCCATGTGGCGCCAGACCCTTCCCCGTGACCGTTATGAGGTCATTGTCGTCGACAATGCTTCCACCGATGCCACAGCCCTCGTTGCGCGCCGGCTCGGGGCGCGGGTGGTCGAGGAACCGGTGAGGGGCATCGCTCGCGCCCGCCAGGCGGGGTTCGAGGTGGCCTGTGGGCAAGTGCTGGCCAGTACCGATGCGGATACCATCGTCCCTCCATTCTGGCTGGAGCGTATTGCCGGGCATTGGGCGCGCAACCCCGATCTGGGCGCAGTATGCGGCCCGGTCTACTGGACCGATGGCCGTCCGCACGAGCAATTCATTATGAAACACCCGGTCACATGGGCCCTGGCGCTTTCCAACCGCGCCGGGCGGAGCTGGTGGATGGGGTGCAATTTCGCTGTCAGCGCCCAAGTTTTCCGGCAGGTGGGGGGCTTTAGCGGCTACAAAGCGGAGGGGCTGCTGGGCGAAGATGTGTACCTGGCGGGGCGGGTGGGCCAGGTTGCCCAGATCCTCTTCGACCCCCGGATCGCGGTACATACCTCAGCCCGACGCATCCGGGTAGGCACCTTTCCCTACATGCAGCGTGCCATGGCCAACATGGTGCGCGTGTTGATCCTCCACCAGCAGCCCCTGCCGGCGCAGGATGTCCGTTAGTGGGGCATGAGCAGGGGCAGGACGATGATGCTGATGAAATCCTGCAAAAAGTGCAGGACCATAGGTGCGACCAGGCTGCCCCGCCAGATGTAGACCAGGGCAAAGACGATGCCCATAAAGGCGACGGTGGCGATGCCCGCCGACCCCTCATAGCCGTGCCCGAGCGCAAAGACGCCTGTCGAGAGGATCACAGCGGCAGCCAGGCTGCGCGTGGTGTTGCCGAAGCGCAGGATGAGGTAGCCCCGGAAGATCGTCTCCTCGGCGACGGCCACCACCGCCACCAGGAAAAAGGCCAGCACATATTGGCCCGCGCCCGCGGCGGTCAGAAAGCTCGGCAGGGGCGCCGAGGGGGCGCTGAGCCCCGCGGCGCGCAGGACCGATTCGATCAGCCCGGCGGCCAGAGTGAAGGGGATAAAGAGGCCGATGCCGATGCCCACGTTGGCCCAGAAACTCCTCCACGTCCAGCCGATGCGGGGGAGCCCCTCGCGGTTGTGCCAGAGGAAGAAGAGGATCAGGGCGA
This sequence comes from Anaerolineae bacterium, assembly GCA_034436375.1. Taxonomy (GTDB): domain Bacteria; phylum Chloroflexota; class Anaerolineae; order SpSt-313; family SpSt-313; genus DAOTVS01. Next base: position 6,499 of record DAOTVS010000157.1, read on the forward strand.
CGAGCGCCAGATCGCGCACGATGGTCGCTGTTGCTGAAAGCACAAAGTTCGCCGTGCCCGCCTGCAAGACAAAGTATGAGAGAATCTCAGAGGGCACAATGACGGCCAGGAAAACCAGGACTTCGAAGGTCTGCTCTATGCGGCTGGGCCCGGTCTGCTCGTCCAGTTCGCCCCAGTTGTTGCCGGTGGGATTCACCACATTCACCCTCACTTCATCTGATCTGCACAGCCCCGATCAAGTTTCGTGCCAGTGACCAGGGTGCGACGATGCCGTGCTGGTATTGTTTGTGCTAAGGGCGCTGTTCCCCCCATGAGTAACGGCCCGCGCCCCGGAAATGCACGAAAAACCCAAGACTGATGAAAGAGGTTTCTTGATGCCAGGCATCAATTCCATCTTGAGTTCTACCGCCTGCGCCGGGCTGAACTGGCTCAGCCGCCGGCGACTGCCGCAGCTTGACGGCACACTGCGCCTGTCGGGGCTCCTGGCCCCGGTAGAGGTGATTCGGGATGCCTGGGGCGTGCCCCACATCTATGCTCGTAATACCCACGACCTCATGTTTGCCCAGGGTTTTGTCCACGCCCAGGACCGCCTATGGCAGATGGATTTTCAGCGCCGACTGCCGGCCGGGCGGCTCTCTGAAGTGTTGGGGCCGGCCGCCCTGCCGGTTGATCGCTGGATGCGCATCATTGGCATGCGGCGCGTGGCTGCGCAAGAGGCGGCTGCCCTGCATGGCGAGGTACGCGCCCACATGGAAGCCTACGCAGCCGGCGTGAACGCCTTTATCGCCCAGGGGTGCTTGCCCATCGAGTTTACCCTGCTGCGCTATCAGCCCGATCCCTGGACCCCGGCAGACACGCTGACCTGGACCAAAATGATGGCGTGGAGCCTCTCGGTGAACTGGGAAAGCGAGCTCGTGCGGGCCCATCTCATTGCGCGTCTGGGCCCGGAGCTTGCGGCCGAGTTGGAGCCGGAGAATGATGGGCGCTGGCCTTGGGTTTTGCCGCCCGGCGTGGACTATGCCGCCATCGGGCGGGCGGCCCAAGACTGGGCGCTGGCGGCGCGCCCCATTGCCGGCCCGCCCGCTCAGGACGGCCTGGGGTCCAACGCCTGGGTAATAGCCGGCACCCGCACGGCTTCAGGTATGCCACTGGTTGCCAATGACCTCCACCAGCCCATGGGGGCGCCCTCCCTCTGGTATGAGAATCACCTGGATGGTGGCGACTTACATGTCTCCGGCTGCACATTTCCGGGGGTGATGGGCATCATCTGCGGCCACAATGACCACGTGGCGTGGGGGTTCAGCAACGGCTTCCCTGATGTGCAGGACCTGTATGTGGAGCGCCTGCGGCGGGCTGATGATGGACGCATCCAGTATCAGTTCCAGGATGAGTGGTACGATGCCCAGATCATCCATGAGACCATCGGCGTGCGGGGGCGCCCCGCGGTCACGGAAGATGTCATTATCACCCGGCATGGGCCGGTCATCAACGCCCTGGCGCCAGACCTGGTGGGTGAAGAACCCCTGGCCCTGCGCTGGACGTCGCACGAGCCGGAAACCATGGCCTGGACCTTCCACTACATGAACCGCGCGCGCGATTGCCGTGAGTTCCGCGAAGCCCTGCGCTATTGGACGACCCCCGCCGAGAATGTGATCTATGCTGACGATCAAGGGAACATTGGCTTTATGTACCCGGGGCGTCTGCCCATCCGGGCGCGCGGTAATGGGTTGGTGCCCGTGCCCGGCTGGACAGGGGAGTATGAGTGGAAAGGCTATGTCCCCTTTGAGGAGCTGCCGCAGGCCCTCAACCCCTCGCAAGGTTATGTGGCGACAGCCAACAATCGCACGGTAGGCGATGACTATCCCTTTCATATCAGCTGCGACTATTGCTCCAGTGACAGGGCCTGTCGCATTATCGAGCTGATCGAGGCCGCCGAGGAGCCGATCGATGTTGCCTATACCCAGCGCATGCAGCTAGACCAGGTATCGCCGGGCGCACGCGCCATTGCCCAATGCCTGGGCGCCCTGACCGTGGATGACGCGCAACTGGCAGAGGTGGTCAGGCTGGTGCGTGAGTGGGATGGTCGCCTGGCCGCGGATAGCCCCGCGGCCGCCGTGGTCCAGGTCTTCTGCCGGCGCCTGCTGCACCTGATGCTGGATGACAGGCTCGGCGACCTGGTCCACAGCTATTTAGGGCAGGGGCCTACGCCAGTGGTGGAGGATGCCTGCCTGCTCGGCTTCCGGGCCTGGGAGTGGCTGCAAACGGTGCTGGCCGATGCGCAGTCCCACTGGTTCGACCTGGGGCACGGCGAAACGCGCGACGATGTCATGCGCCTGGCCCTGCGTCAGGCGGTGGATCACTTGCGGGCCACGCAGGGCCCCGCTATCAGTGATTGGGCCTGGGGCAAGATGCACCGGCTAACCTACACCCACATCCTCAGCCGGACCAGGCCGCTGGACGGGTTCTACAACCGGGGCGACTATGCAATCGGGGGTGATTTCATGACCATCTGTGCCACCGGCGCTGCGCCCGCCAGCGAGTCGGGGCCGGAAACGATCATCGGCCCCAGCTTCCGCAGCATCATTGACCTGGGCAACCTGGCCAACTCGGTAGCGGTGCTGCCGCCCGGGCAGGCTGGCCAGCCCTGCAGCCCCCACTATGACGATCAGATGGAAGATTGGCTTGTCGGCCGCTACCATCCCATGCTCTACGCTCGCGCCGATGTCGAGCGCTCAGCGCGCCACCGCCTGCAGTTGCTGCCCGACACGCCGTACGAATAACAGAGATCCCTTAACCACAAAGGACACAAAGGATATAATCCTGGCCTTGTGCTGCTTCGTGCCTTTGTGTCTTTGTGGTTAGTGCTGCAACCGCACTTGATCCAGCCGGCTCCCGGTAACAGCCGGCAAAGGTGCTGTGCGCCTGCCCGGCTCTGACCCGGGAG
>DAOTVS010000158.1:0-11876 GCA_034436375.1 Anaerolineae bacterium
CGGCAAAGACAACCTGTACCCCCGGCACACGCAGCAGCTCGTTGAGGACGGTAAAGCTGTTGGTCACTACCTGCAGCAAGCGCCACGCACGGCCGGCGATGGCACGCGCCAATTCCAGCGTCGTCGAGCCAGACTCAATGGCGATCACATCGCCATCGTGCACCAACCCCAGGGCCGCCAGCCCGATGGCGCGTTTTTCTTCGCCGCATTCGGCCTGGCGCTGCACAACCGGGGGCTCGGGATCCCGCGGCATCAGGCGGCGGGCGCCGCCACGGATGCGCTGCAACCGCCCGAGCGCCCCTAGCTCATCTATGTCTCGCCGGATAGTGATCTCGCTCACCCCCAGGCGCGCAGCCAGGTCCGCTACCGAGACGGTCCCCCGGCGCCACACCTCGGCGACAATGGCATCCTGCCGCTCAGTCTTGAGCACAGCTTACCTCCACAGATCCGGCCCGCCTGCAGCCAGTGATGACGGGCACCGGCAGCGGCAAATCACAACCGCAATGGGCATAGATGATCAGACGCAATCTGATTCTATCACTGAAACAATCAAGTGTCAACAGGCTGCGCATATGTGGTTTGCCCCAGAGTTGTAATCACAGGTGGTGGCACGCGCCGTGATAGGGAGTGCGATATGCCGGCGCGTCGGGCGGTCAACTGCCGGTGGGATCCCGCCATAGGCTGAGCCGGGACAAGGAGTATTGAATGAGGCAGATGGTGCGCGGGTGGGCTGCGCTGAGCATGGGCCTGGGAATAGTCCTCTTGGTTCTCGCCATCGGGACGGTCGCCCAAGTTGGGGCGCCGAGGCCGCCAACCGTAGAGAGCCCCCCCATATCCGGGCCACCGCAGGCGGATATCGAGTCTACACCTGAGCCACCACAAGTCGATGTCGAGCCTACTTCTGATCTGCCACAGGTGGAAGCCGGCTCGACGCCCTCGCGCAAGCCGCTGGTGGCCGTTGATGCTGGTCATGGGGGCACGGATGCGGGCGGGGAACACCGTAACGCCCAGGGGGTCGTCGACCTCACGGAAAGTCAGGTCAACCTGCAGATAGCACTTTTGCTGCGCGACGCGCTCCAGGCTCGCGGCTGCGACGTCTACCTGACGCGCAGCAGCGATGACTTTCCCGACGAGCCCATGCAGGACTGGAATGGCGACGGCGAGATAACCGTCCGCGATGACCTCCAGTTGCGCGTGGACCGCGCTAACGCCGCAGGCGCCGACGTCCTCATCTCGCTGCACGAGAACGCCCTCGACAATGCGGATCCCACCGCTTCGTGCAGTAATGGGGGTGGCGGCACCACCACCTACTACTGCGCCGACCGCCCCTTTGCCGACCGCAACCTGCGCCTGGCCACACTGGTGCACCGGGAGGTCCTGACCGCCATCCGCAGCTTTGGCTACGAGCCGGCGGACCAAGGGATCATCGACGACCACCAGTTGCAGACCCCGACCGGCAAGGGCGAGCACATCTATATTCTGGGGCCACATGACAATGTCATCACGCGCCCCAGCCTCATGCCTGGCGTTCTCAGCGAGCCTCTCTTCATCACCTGCGAGCCCGAGGAAGCCCTCCTGACGCGCGCGGATTTTCGCGCAGCCCTGGCCAAGGCGTATGCCAACGCAATAACGGATTTCCTGAGGGGCGAAGGATGGCCGCTTGCGAGCCCTACCACTAGCCCAACCCTGGGATTCTAGCCCGAAAAGAGCGCCAGCACCCTCCCGGGCAATTGGGGGCTGGTCCGCTCCGCCCAAGCCTGGCTTTATCTCAGAGGGAGTGGGTCGTATAAGAAGGCCTGTTCCGGCCGTGTGCCCAGCAAGATGCCCGGAAACCAGAAGGCGTTTTCATCGTGCGTTGCGCCCAATCGGGCATGGGTGACTCATTTGGAGGGTATTGGGCTCAAGCCGCCGCTACGACAGAAGTGTCAGGCGGCTTCCCACACGGCGTTGACGCCATGGGGTGCCCGGCAGGAGTCTCGTCCGATCCATTGCCCGGAGGCTGTGCAACAAAAGAGGCGGCCCTATGGGCCGCCTCTGCGGCGATGGAGCTCGCTGCCGCGCCTCTACTCGACTTCGATGCTTTCCACGCGCATCTCTTGCCCCGCCAGAATCTCCCCGCCGGTTGACCCACAATCTGGGCAGGTCCACTCGCGCTCGGCAGGTTCGAACTCAGCTCCACAGTTGCGACACCGAAAACGGATCGGGATACGCGTAAAGGTAAGGCGAGCCTTTTCGGCCAGGGTGCCCTGGCTGAGAAAATCAAAGTAGAACTGGATCGAATCATCAACCAGGCCCGACATCTCCCCCACGCACAGATTGATGCCGGTCACACGCTGGGCGCCTGCTTTTTCGGCATACTCCAGCACCACGGAGAGCATGCCCTCGGTAATAGCCATCTCATGCATGGTCAGATTATAGCAAATTCGGGCACGGGTACAAAAGGACGGGCTATCAGCTACACGCTCAGATCGTACACCCGGTACGTTTTGTAGATCGTACCGTAGAGCGCCTCGATGGCCTGACGCATAGGAATGTTATCCTCCAAGATCCACGACATCTCGCCCCAGGTGTAGCCCTTGCGCGCTCCCTCCTGAATGGTGCGCAGGTAAAAGACCGAGTCGATGCCGCGCAGCTGATAGTCCTTGACCACCCCCATGATGATCACACGCAGGCAGTTGATCTGGCGCCGATACCACAGGAAGGGCGCCCAGCCAAAGGGGAAAAGGCGGCCGTTGCGCACATGCCGGAAGGCCTGATTCACATCGGGCAGCGAGACGGAAACGCCTACCGGCCGGCCATTCTCCGCCTCGGCCACAAAGAGGAGGTCGGGGTCGAGGATCGCCTTGAGTTCCTCCGCCAGATGGTCAAACTCTGCGTCGGTCATGGGCACAAAGCCCCAGTTGCGGCTCCAGGCGTCGTTGTAGACCTGCTTGGCCAGAGCGAGCTCGTCGTAAAAGCGCTTCATGTTGACCTTGCGCACCCGGACCTTGTGCCGCTTCTCGACAATGTCGGCCACTCGCAGGACCTTCTCGGGGATACCTTTGCCACCGTCCAGGAAGGTCGCCGTATCCATCCGGTAGGCGTAGAGGTCCTTTGACTTTTTGAAGCCATAGCGCTCGACAAAGGTCGGGTAATAGGGCGGGTTGTAGGTCATCATCACGACGGGGGGCATATCATACGCGTTGAGGAGCATGCCGCACTCTTCATTGGTCGAGTAGCTCATGGGGCCGCGGAGTGTCTCCATACCCTGCGCCTTGGTCCAGTCCCGCGCCGCATCGAACAGCGCCTCGGCCACAGGATATTCCTCGATCACATCAAAGAGGCCGAAAAAGCCCGTCTTTTCTTGATGGAACTGGTTGTGGTTATCGTTGCGGATGGCAGCAATAGTGCCGATGGTGCGCTTGTTACGCACGGCCCGGTAAAAGGCGACATCGCCGTGTTTGAAGAAGGGATGGCGGTTCCTGTCAGTAAACTCGATGCGTTCGGAGCGCAAGTAGGGGACCCAAACGGGGTTGTTGCGGTAAAGCTCATACTGGAAATCGATAAAGGCATTCCGGTCACGGTCGTTCTCAACGGGCACGATCTCGAAATCGCGAGGCATGGCCACTTCTCCCCCTGGTCACGTGGTCCAAGACCCCGTCGGAAAGGCGGGGATACCCGGTACGGCGTGATTCTAGGCAAAAGGCGGATACACACAAAACCCATGGACGGCCTTACTTGCGCGCAGAGGCCGGCACGGCGCTGGCGCGTTGGCCCACTTTGCGCTCGGTGCCCTGGATCAGGCGCACGATATTGGAGCGCAACTCAAAGACACTGAGCAGGCCTACGATACCCGCATAGAGGCAGTAAGCCCACGGCCAGCCGCCCCAATGGGCGCCGGCAGCAAAGAACACTGGCAGGGCTACAGCCACCACAATGGAGGCCAGCGAAGCATAACGCGACAACGCCAGCACAGGGATGGCGACCGCAATCGCTGCCGCCCCGGCTGCAGGGTTGATGAAGAGGGCCACGCCGATATTGGAGATCGTGCCGGCGCCGCCATCCCACCCCAAAAACACAGAGTAATTGTGGCCGAGGATCACAGCCACCCCAGCAATGGCCAATGCCCACGGGGTGCCGCCGATGGCGCGCGCCACCAACACCGCCGCCCCGCCTTTGAGGCCATCGCCCAACACAGTCAGCACTGCCGGCATCGGACCCGCCGAGCGCAAGACGTTGGTGCCGCCCGTGCGGCCACTGCCCACCCTGCGCACATCAGTACCCGTAAACGCGCGCACAATCAGGTAACCGGTCGGAAAAGCTCCCATCAGATAGGCCAGCAAGAACACGGCCAGGTATCGGACCACTGTTTCTACCATGGATTACCCCTCGGCTGATTGCGCCCGGCCTGATGGCCCTGCGCTAAATACTAGAACCCACAGCCCAGAAAGGGGTTGCGGCAACCGCCGGGCTTGCAGGCACAGGAGGCCATTATACCACAAATCGCTGCCGACAGGGGTGCACTTGGGTCGCGGGCGAGGGGGGGAACTGGGGCGCATCGTCTTGGCCTCATGGGTGTTATTGCGCGTGTACACCCGGTTTTCGTTTACCCAAAAGGCGTCTGCCATACCATGGCAAGGCGCGCTCGGTGGATGGGGATAGCCCATGAAGGCGATTCAGTTGATCTCAAGCATCCCCCGCTATGCCCTGACCAAGATGGTCGGCCGGTTATACCAGCCGGCCTTCTGGGGCCCGCTGTCCATGCTCCAGCTCCGCGAGGTGCCCGAGCCTGCGCTGCCCGGCCCCGAGTGGGTCAAAATCCACACTCACTATGGCGGCATCTGTGGCAGTGATCTGCACACGATCCAGCTGCAGAACAGCCCTGCCCTCTCGGTGTTCACTTCCTTTCCCTTTACCCTGGGGCACGAGAGCGTGGGTACGGTGATAGAGGTCGGGCCGCAGGCCGGGGACCTGCGGCCGGGCGATCGGGTGGTGGCCGAAGGGCTCCTCCCCTGCGCCACGCGCGGCATCGCCGAGCCTTGCGCGCCCTGCCGGCGGGGCGAGTTCTCTCGCTGCCGCCATCTCGCCGAAGGAACGCTGGCGCCCGGAATGAGCATCGGCGCCTGCCGCGATACAGGCGGGAGTTGGAGCCCCTGCTTCGTCGCCCACCGTTCGCAGGTCTTTCGCGTGCCCCCCAATGTCAGCGATGAGAGCGCCGTGCTGGTCGACGCTTTTGCCTCGGCCCTGCACGGCGTCATGCTGCGCTTCCCGGCAGACCATGAGACCGTCCTCATCCTCGGCGCGGGGATCATTGGCCTGTGCGCCATAGCGGCGCTGCGGGCGGCGGGCAGCCGGGCGCGTATCCTCGTCTCGGCCCGCTATCCCTTCCAGGCGGAGATGGCGCAGAAGCTCGGCGCCAGCGAGGTCATCCGCACGGAAGCGGGCGGCCTGGCGGCCCCGCTGGCCCGCATCACCGGGGGCAGGCTCTACAAGCCGCTCCTGGGGCGCGATGTGCTCGTGGGCGGCGCCGATGTCACCTATGAATGCATCGGCAGCGCTCGCAGCCTCAACGATAGCCTGAGCCTGACGGCAAGTGGGGGTGCAGTGGTGCTGGTAGGGCTGGCCTCCACCCCGCACGGGGTCGATTGGACCCCTATCTGGCTCAAGGAACTGAACGTGCAGGGCAGCTTTTGGTGCGGCACCGAAACATTCCAGGGCCGGCGGGTGCGCACCTTCCAGCTCGCCCTCGATTGGCTGGCCGAGGGGCGCATCGATCTGGCCCCCCTGCTCACCCACCGCTTCCGGCTGGAGAAATATGCGCAGGCCTTTCACGTCGCCACTCACAAGGGCCGCTATCACACGATCAAAGCAGCGTTTGCATTTCAACCGTTTCAGGGATAGACTCAAAGTCGCTTGTCTGCACAGCATTCAGGAGTCCCAGGTCATGAACGATGCCCTACCACTTTCTCTGATGGGCCATCCACTCCACCCATGGCTGCGCCGGCTCCACGTCTCGTTCGTGCCGGGGCCCAGCACTCCCATGCTCGATGAGGTGCTGGCAGGCCTTGTGCGACATTTTCGCCGCCTGGGGCACATTGTCCAGGATACGCCCGATGACCGGACCGATGTTCTTCTCACCAGCGCTCCCTGCGCCGAGCCGGTGCCCTGGCGGCAAGCACTGCTCTTCTCGGCGCGCCGGCGCTTCAACCTGGACCACCTGCCCCCCCTGTTCACCTTGATTCCCATGCCCCCGGCCAGGTTGGCGGAGCTGCTGACCCACTTTGCGGCCGCGCTCCGCAAGGAGCCCCCCGACCCGGCGGATTTTGCTTTTCCCGGGCTGGCGCCGCAGGCGGCCCGCGTCATGATCGAACAGGGCCGGCGCGGCGGCCCGATTCTGTCACTGGAGCGGCTGCTGCAGGCGCAGAGCAAGAGCATCCGCATCATCTTAGTGGTGGGGGAAGAGCGCCCCGAAACGGCCTATCACCTGGATCTGGTGGGGGCGCACCCTCAATCGCCGGCTACCGACCCCGAGGCCTTTTACGAGGATATCGTGTTGCGCATCGTGACCACAGTGAGCACCGACGAGGTAACGGCGCACGAGGTGCAGGAGCCGGCCATTTCCCGTGCCCAGTGGGCAGGCCTCAGCGTGCCCCCGGCGTTGGCCGCGGCAGGCCGCGCTCTGGGCGAGCGCAATTTCTTCACCGAAATGGTGCGCATCGCCGATCTGGTGCATGTGCCAGCGGTAGCCGATAGCGTAGCCAGCCAGTACAGCGAAGGGTGCTTTTCCACCTGGGAGCCGGAGTTGGGCGCGCTCATCGCCACCGTCACAGGCAGCGCCCGCCCCATTGACAAATGGCGCCTCAGCGACGACGACCTGGCAGTGATCGTGGGCGTACGGCCCGACGGGCGCGGGGCCATTGTGCGGCACGTAGAAGGGGGAACGAATCTGCCGCCTTCTTCCGAGGCAGTGGAGATGATGGATATGGATAGCCAGCTCCCCCGCGTAGACTCTCGGCCCGTGGTCCGCTCCAAGCTGCACGGGCACCGCGGCGTCAGCGCCTATGACCCGCAGCGGGTGGAATACACGCCCCTGGAGCCGCCCTACTACCACTACCTCGTCTCTTGCGCCACCGCGGCGCAGGCGCGCGGCATCAAGGCTGCTTTTGCTCGCGCCCGCTGCCTGCAAGACCCGGCTGATCCGCGGCAGGTGGCCTTTACCGTGCTGCCGGGGCACGGCGCTGTGATCGTGGAAAAGTGGGTCGAGGGCAAGGCGCCGCTCCAAGTCATCTGGGAGTACATTGATGCGGGCTACCTGCAGGTAGCGAACCTCATCCCCCAGGGGCCGATGGCATATGCGCCTGCCCTCGATGGCCGCATGACGCTACGGGAGCCATAGCGTCACAAAGGATACTCTCTCTCGAAGCGTCACACCCCCCAGGGCGCCGGCAGGCTCTCCCCATAGGCATGGGTAGGCACACGGTGTAGGGGCTGCATGCCTTCCCGTGCCTGCTCGGGGGTGGGCAGCGAGGCCTCGTCGGGCTTGTCCGACAGGCCGAAGAGGAGCGCCCCCCGCTGGCGCGCGGTCAGGGCTGCCTGGCGCACCTCCTGGGTGATCAGGATCTCCTCCCGCAGGCGCACGTCCAGGGGCGCCTCCACAGGCAGAGAGCCCAGGCGCGCCACTGTGCACAGATATTCGCGGCGGCGGAAATCCTTGAACGGGGTCGGATCGCCCGCCGCCACCCGCGCAGCGATGTCGTGGTGCAGGGCGCGCAAGCGCGGCTCGGCCTGCTCTGCCCGGGGCGCCACACGGGCCAAAAAGCCGGGGAAATCCCGGAGCGCGCCCGATTTCACCTCGGCCAGCAGCTCACGAAAGCTGATCATGCCGGCGCCGATGGCCAGGCAGATATAGGCCAGATAGTCCTGATTATCCGCCGTAAAGCCATGGTAGGGCGGCGTATTCAGCTCGTTATAGGCCTCGGCAAAGCGCGCCTCGTCGAACCCGGGGCCGAGGAGCTCCGCCACCGCCTGCCGCACGCCATCCACCCGCGCCCGGTCTACCGCGCCGTCGTTGCGTCCGCGCGCCCCAAAGGTCGTCTTGTCGAGATCGAGCACCACGGCCATGCCCGGGCCCACCGGCAGGCCCTCCACCTCGGCGCGGGAGAGAAACTCGCCCAGCAGCGCCCAGCGGTTCGAGAGGTAGACGTTCCCATCGCGCTCGAGCCGGGGCGGCTCGGCGAGTCTTTCGCTGGCAATAAAGGCCAGGCCGGGCCAGCCGCTCACCTGCAGGATATTGCGGTAGGCGGTGCCGTCGAGCAGGCGCGTATCGCCGATGTAGAGCAGGCGGTCCAGGGGGGCCTCCTGGGCCCGCCGCAGCAGGTGCACGATCACCTGCGCATAGCCCAACTCGGCCTTTCGGGGCACCTGGGGGCCAGCCAGGCCCATCTCGCGCCAGCCCACGCTGAGGCGCGGCAGGCCCGGGTCAGCTGGCTCCAGGTTGCGGTAGACCACACGATCGCCCAGGAACTCATGCAGGGTCGTAAGAGAATACAGCTGCATCATGCCACCCCCAGCAGACCCTGCACACGCAGCAGCTCAGCGATGAGGATCACGCCACCGGCCGCGCCGCGCACGGTGTTGTGCGACAGGGCGACCAGTTTGATATCGTTTACCGGGCAGGGCTGGATGCGCCCGACCACGATCGCCATCCCCTGGCCGGCGTCACGGTCGCGCCGGGGCTGCGGGCGATCGGCCTCTGTGCGCACAACGATCAAGGGCTTGGGGGCGCTGGGCAGATCGAGCGAGGCAATCTGGCCCTGGAAGCTGCGCAGGACCTCGGCCACCTCTTCGGGCGTGGCCTTGCAGCCGAGAGCGATGGACATGCAGGCCGTGTGGCCATCACGCACGTGGACACGGTTCACCTGGGCGCTGATGGCAACCGGTGAGGGCTCCACATGGTCGCCTGCCAGGCGGCCGAGCATCTTGGCCGGCTCGCGCTGCAGCTTGGGCTCCTCTTCGCTGATATAGGGCACCGTGTTGTCGAGGATATCGAGCGAGGGCACGCCCGGGTAGCCCGCGCCCGACAGCGCCTGCAGCGTCACGACGTGAGCGTGGCGCACGCCAAAGACCGGATCCAGCGCCTTGAGCACTACAGCCACCGGCACCGAGGCACAGTTGGGCCCGGTGACGATCAGGCCCGGCCAGCCTCGGCGCCGCTGCTGCTCGCGCACCAGGGCCAGATGGTCGGCATTGATCTCAGGGATGAGCAATGGCACATCGGGCTCCATACGATGGCTTGAGGCGTTGGAGGCGACGGCTACGCCCGCTCGGGCCAGCGCTTCCTCCAGCGGGCCGGCGGCGCTCGCCGGCATGGCCGAAAAGGCGAGAGGGCAATCGAGCGCCTCGGGTGTGGGCGGCAGCAACGGCAGGTCGCGCACGGCCGCGGGCATGTCGGCGTCGAGGGTCCAGTGACAGGCCTCGCCATAGGTGCGGCCCTGCGTGCGCTCTGAGCTGGCGAGGGCCGCCACACGGAACCAGGGGTGGCCCGCCAACAATTGAATGAAACGCTGCCCCACGGCGCCCGTAGCGCCCAGGATAGCGACGGGGATTCTCTTGTCCATGGGATTCTTTCTCCAATGTAAGGGCGTAATGAGTAAAACGTAATAAGTAAGGTCGCCAATCCGCGTCCCCGCTGCTCCGTGCAAGTTATGCTACGGCGAAGGTCATGAAAAGCACCGAGGACTCCACCATAGCAACTTTTACTTATTACGGTTTACTTATTACAAGTCATGTCAATCTTGCGCATTACACGTCACGCATCATCGCAAGACTGATTATGTCCGCATACACACCGGCCGCGGTGACCTCGGCGCCCGCGCCGGGCCCACTGATCACCAGCGGCGCTGGATGATAACGTTGGGTATGCAAGGCAAGCAGGCAGGCAGGGCCCTGCAGCGCGCCCAGGGGGCTTGTGCGCTCTACCTCGTGCAGGCCCACCTGGCAGCGGCCCTCGGCGATCCTGACCGCATAGCGGAGAGTGCGACCCCGAGCCGTCGCCGCGGCCATGCGTCCGGCCAGTGCGGCGTCGAGCTCGGGGGTACGCTCCATAAAGCCCTCAATCGTCAGGGCATTCCACTCCGGCGGGTAGAGCGCCTCGGCCGGCACCTCATCCCAGCTCAGGCCCAGGCCCAGCATACGCGCGAGGATAAGAGCCTTGCGCCGCACGTCGGCGGCCGAGAGGTCATCGCGTGGGTCGGGCTCGGTATAACCCAGGGCCCTGGCCTCGGCCACCGCCGCGGAAAAGGCCGCGCCCTGCTCCAGGCGATAGCAGATAAAGCCCAGGGTGCCGCTCACTGCCGCCTCCAGGCAGGTCACGCGATCGCCCGTATCCAGCAGATGAGTGAGCATCTCCAGCCAGGGGAGGCCGGCGCCTACCGTGGCTTCGTGGCGCAGACGCCGCGCGCCAGTCAAGCGCCGGAAGGTCTCGAGGTCGCCGGCCAGAGGGCGCTTGTTTGCCAGCGCCACTCCCCAGCCGCGCTCGATGGCCTCCAGCGCCGTCACCTCCATGCCGTCGGCGGCAGTCACATCCACCACAATGCCCGGAGCGCCCAGTGTTGCCAGATCCAGCGCACCTGCGCGCCCCACGCCCCCCGGCTGCCGTTGCAGAGACGTCCCTGCCATCTTGGCCGCAACGGCAGCCGCCAACCGGGCATCGCTCAGGCCTCGAGGGTCTACCAACGCGCCACGGCTATCGGCCAGGGCCACATGGCGCAGCTCCAGCCCCGTGCGCGCGCGCAGCGCCTCACGCCCGGCTACGATCTGCTGCACCAGCGCCTGGCCCACCTGACCCAGGCCATATTGCACAATGCTCACATACTTCATCGGTATCCACCTTCCAGGGTTAGGGGGATGGGAGACACAGAGGTCAGAGATACGGAGAACACGGGGACATTCTCAGTTCTCTTTTCTGCTTCCTTTGTACAGCGGCCGACAGACAACGATCAGAGCCACCCCTGACTCTCCGCGTCTCCCCGTACTCTATGCCGGGTTGAGCTCGCGGTGGATAAAGCGCACGGTCTCGTCCACTTGCGCCTCGGGCACGACGACCGACACGTTATACTCGGAGGCCGACTGGCTGACGGAAATGACCTGGGTGCCCAGGCGGCCGAGGGCAGCGAAGGTCAGCGGACCACAAGCGGCGCCGCCTCCGCCCGGCGCACCGACTACCGAGATGGTGCCCACAGCCTCGAGCGGCTCCACGCGGCGCAGGCCGCCCCGCCTCAGGTCATCCTGAAATTCCTGCTGCAGAGCGGCCAGCGAAGCCTCACAATCGGCCTCACGCACCAGCAGGCTCAACGTGCGTTCGGAGAACGACTGGCTGAACATGAGCACCTCCACGCCTGCGGCGGCCAAGGCCGAGAGGGCGCGCCCGGCCACGGCGGGGGTCCACTGCTCGCCGTTGCCCACCACGCCCAGCAGACGTAGCCCACGGGTCGAGATGATGGCCGGCGGGCGCAAGGCTGTGGGCGCTGGCTGGCGCACGATCCAGGTGCCCGGGTGCGCGGGGCGGAAGGTATTGAGCAGCCGCAGAGGGATGCCACGCTCCACCAGGGGAGCAATAGTCTTGGGATGCAGCACCTCGGCGCCAAAAGCGGCTAGGGTCGCCGCATCAGCATAGGAAAGCTCAGCCAACGTCTGCGCCTCGGGCACGATATTGGGATCGGCGGTAAGGATGCCGTCCACATCGCTCCAGATCCAGACCTGATCCGCATCGAGGCAGGCGCCCAGGATAGCGGCGGAGAAATCGCTGCCCCCGCGGCCCAAGGTGGTAGGGACGCCGCCGGCGGTGGCGCCAATATAGCCGGTCACAACAGGCACGGTATCGGCCTCGATGAGGGGCA
>DAOTVS010000159.1:0-26181 GCA_034436375.1 Anaerolineae bacterium
GCGCTTGCGGCCCGCTTCCGCTTGTAACGGGGCCAGCAAGTAACCCCCAAGCTCACTGAGCCATAACCCTTCGTTGCGATGACGATGGATGAGTATCACCTTGACCAAGCGTATGAACGTCTGCACCTGTTAAATCCGGGATATATCATGACCTTTTTTACCCGCGGGTCGCCTGTTGGCAGTAGGCGTAGAGAGCGTCGTAGACGATCCACTCGGCGGTGTTGACCTCCAGGTCGTCCTTGAGGCCCAGGTGACGAAAGCCCTCTGCGACGGCCTGCAGCCCGGCCGATTCGGGCTGGTGCCAGAGGCTGTTGTCGGTATCGGCGCCGTTGACGATGCGCGCCAGCAGAAGGAGGGCGGGGTCTTTGCCCAGGCCGTATTTCTTGACCAGGGCGTCAAAGGTGCATTCCTGGCCGTGGTGACCCAGCTCGGCGCCGGGCACATCATAGGGGGTAGCGCCTAGCCGCGCGGCCTCACTCAGCACCCGGTCCCCCGGCACAAAGATGAACTCGGCGGCCGGGTCGATAAAGTGCTTGATCAGCCACGGGCAGGCTACCCGGTCCACCTTGACCCGCTCGCGCGTGATCCATTTCATGGGGATGCTCCTTTCGCAGCGAGAGTAGACTTCCGAAGTCTTTAAGACTTCGGAAGTCTAGTTTTCCCTATGCCGTCGGCGCGCTCTTGCGAGCGCCGGCCTGCCGCAGGGCGACGGCGGCAAAGAGCACGACGCTGATCAAGACGAGCGCGCCGATGACGGCAAACCCGGCCTGGTAGCTGGCATAACCCAGAATGGCGCCGAGGAGGATGGGCCCCAGGCTCTGGCCGACGTCCATGATGGTGCTCATAAAGCCCAGGGCAACGCCCCGTCCCTGCTCGGGAGCCAGGTCGGCGACATAGGCGGATGTGGCGGCGGAGGCAATGGAGAGACCGGCGCCGAAGAGCACTGAGACTACCAGCAGCAGGACCAACGAACGGGTCTGGGTGAAGAGGGCCATGCTTGCGCCGGTGACGATCAGCCCGACGATGATGGGCATGGTGCGGCCGCGCTTGTCGCTCAGGATACCCATGAGTGGGCGAGCCAGGGTGCGCACGGTGACCTGCACGCCAAAGAGCAATCCCACTTCGGCCTCATTGATGCCCACGCTCAGGGCATAGAGAGGCAAGAAGGCCTCCATGGCGCCATAGGCCAGGAATTGAGCTGCCTCGGCCAGGCTGGTGACGAGGATGGCCGGGTTACGAAAGACGACCGAGAGGGGCGCCTTGGCCTCTTTGGGCCTGGCCTCGGCGCCAGCTGTCGCGGAGGGGTTGGGCAGGAGGAACATGCCGACCAGGGCCAGGAAACCGGCCGCTGCACAGGCGATGTAAACGTTCTGCCAGGCCGTGACGGTGAGGATTGTTCCCCCGATGATGGGCGCCAAGGCGCGGCCGATGAGGGTGGAGGAGTAATAATAGCCCATGCGCTCCCCGCGCCGGGTGGGCGCCAGATCGGCGACATAGGCCATGGCCACGGGGCCAAATACCGCGGTCGCCAGGCCGTGGTACATGCGCACCAGGGCCAATTGCCATGAGGTGTGGATCAGGAAGTAGAGGAGCGGCGCGGTAAAGAAGACAAACCCCGAGGCGATCAGCACGGGGCGTCGCCCCCGCTGGTCGCTCAGCATACCTGCAGGCAGGCTGGTGAGAATGCCGGTGACGGTCGACGCAGCGGCGATCAGGCCGATGGTGGCGGTGGTGGCGCCGATGCTCTGCGCTAAGATCGGCAGCACCGGATTCTTGGAGATAGTCGAGCTGAAGATTGCCAGCCCACCCACCAGGCAGAGAATGAGAAAGGCGGTGGTCCTTTTCATGAGCAGCCTCCGGAGTGTGGTGGAGGACAATATAGCCCCAATCAGGCAAAAGGGGTAAAAACGCGAGGAACTGGGGGAGCTCCAGGTCCACAAGCTCCCTCAGCCCCTTCATTTCCCATGAGCCTGGAGCTCCCTCAGTTCCCAAGGCTTCCCGCCAGCATCTCGACGGCGCGCTGCAGGCGGGCGAGCACCTTGTCACGCCCGACAAGCTCCAGAGTGCCGAAGAGCGGCGGTGCGACGGTGCGGCCGGTGACGGCCACGCGGATGGCGCCGAAGAGCTGGCCCACTTTGAGCCCCAGCGATGCGGCCAGCGGGCGCAGGGTACCCTCCAGGGTATCCGGGTCGAACGACGGCGCTTGCGCCAGGGCCTCTTGGGCGGTGTGCAGGGCGGCCAGGGTGCTCTCGGCGGTCATCCCTTTCTGCACCAGCAGCTGTGGGTCGTAGGCAGGAATCTCTGCGAAGGCAAAATCGACCAGACCCGGGACGTCGTTCAGGGTGGTGATGCGCTCTTGCACGAGCGCGACGACCTTGAGCGCCGTGTCGATGTCTACCACGAACCCCGAACGGGCCAACACCGGGAGCAGGCGGCTCGCCAGCTCATCCGGTGAAAGCTGGCGCAAGTACATGCCATCCATCCAATTCAATTTGTCATAAGAGAAGACGGCCGGTGACTTGTTGATGTGTTCGATATCAAAGGTGGCGATAGCCTGCTCGCGCGTAAAGATCTCGGTCTGCTCGTCATAGCTCCAACCGACAAGCGCCAGGAAGTTGAATAGCGCTTCGGGCAGGTAGCCGGCCTCTTTGAACTCGTGCACCATCACCAGGTAATCCTGGCCGCCGGGGCCGCGCTCTTTGCGCTTGGAGAGCTTGCCTTTACCCGTAGGGCTCAGGATCAGGGGGAGGTGTGCGAACCGGGGTGGCTCCCAGCCGAAGGCCTGGTAGAGCAGCACATGGCGCGGAGTGGAGGGGATCCACTCATCGCCGCGCATGACGTGGCTGATTTGCATCAGGTGGTCGTCGACGATATTGGCCAGGTGATAGGTGGGAAAGCCGTCGGATTTGAGTAGCACCAGGTCATCCAGTTGGCTGTTGTCGATGGTGATATCGCCCCGGATCATATCGTGGAAGGTCGTCTGCCCCTCAGTGGGCACGCGCAGCCGGATGACCGGGGTGATGCCCTGGGCCTCATAGTCGGCGATCTGCTTTTGGGTCAGCTGGCGGCAGGCGCGGTCGTAGCCGGGCGGAAGGCCGAGGCGGGCCTGCTCTTCGCGCAAGGCAGCCAGCCGCTCAGGGGTGCAGTAGCAACGGTATGCGGCGCCGCTGGCCAGCAGCTGGCGGGCATATTCCTGGTAGAGCGGCAGGCGCTCCGACTGGGTGTAGGGCCCCAACGGGCCGCCAACCTCGGGGCCTTCGTCCCAATCGAGGCCAAGCCAACGCAAGCCGGCCAGCAAATCCTGCAATGCATCGGCCCGGTAGCGGGTGCGGTCGGTATCCTCGATACGCAGAATGAACTGGCCGCCCGTGTGCCTGGCGTAGAGCCAGTTGTAGAGAGCAGTGCGGGCGCCACCGATATGGAAATAGCCGGTGGGGCTCGGCGCGTAGCGTACGCGCACGTTGGGCTGTGCCACGAGTCCTCCTATACATAATGAAAGATGCCTCTGAAGCGGCCTATTATACCATAAGTGAAGGGATGTGGGGTAAGCCCCCAGTTCTTTTTCTGCGGCTGGCGCTATTGCGCATGAATCCGCACGCCTTTGGCAGCCTGACGGGGCATGCACGGCGAGGGCGTGCGGATTTCTGTGAAAAGCTGCTGGAGGGCGCTAGAGGGCATCGGGGGCGATCGGATGATGGGCCACGCTTTCGACGAGGCCCAGGCCCAGGAGGGTGGTGATTAGAGAACTGCCGCCATAACTGATAAGGGGCAGCGGCAGGCCGGTGACAGGCAACAGGCCGACCTGGAAACCGATATTGATAAAGACCTGCACGAAGATCATCATAGCGACGCCGGCTGTGAGCAGACGGCCGAAGGAATCGCTGGCGCGCGCGCCGATACGGATGATACGCAGAAGGAGTGACGCGAAGAGCGAGAGCAGGAGCAGAGCGCCGACAAGGCCCAGTTCCTCGGCCAGCACGGCAAAGATATAGTCCGTGTAGCGGACACGCAGGAAGTAGAGTTGGCTCTGGGTGCCCTGCCCCAGCCCTTTGCCCCATAGGCCGCCAGAGCCGACGCCGATCAGGGCCTGGATCACATTATAGTCCTTGCCCAGGACATCAGTTTGGGGGTGCAGGAACATCAGGATACGGTCGCGCATGTGGGGCTGCATGATGCTCCACAGCAGGGGGGCGGCGACGATGGCGACGATAATCAAGAGCAGAATGTGCACCGGCCGCACACCGGCCACAAAGAGCATGCCGAACCAGATGGCGGCCAGGACAACGGCCGTGCCCATATCGGGCTCCACATACACGGCGACCACGATGGGCGCCGCAAGAAGCAGCGAGACGAGCAAGCCGTCGCCGCGCTTGACCGCGGCTTCGTGCCCGGCCAGGTAATCGGCCAGGACAATGATGAGGACAAGCTTGCTGAGCTCGGAGGGTTGCAGGCCAAAGCTCTGCAGGTCGAACCAGGAGTGGGCGCCGAAATTGGCTCGCCCCAGCAACCACACCGCAATCAGGAGCAGCAGCATGACCCCATAGAGGAACCAGCGCCAGGCGATCCAGGAACGGTAGTTGATCAGGGTAAGCGCAAACAGCAGGGGCAGGCCCACTGCAGCGAAAAGGGCTTGGCGCACCACCGGCAGCTCGAAGAACGTCATCACCGCCGCAGCATCGCGACCTGTGGCGCTGGAAATCATCAGCAGGCCCAATCCGAGTAGAAGCAGCGTTAATAGGATCAGCAGCCAGTCAAAGTTGAACTGTCGCTGCGGATGCATCAGTAACGAGACCTCTTTCCCAGGATCGGTATGGTTGCCAATAGCCGGCTGTGCCCCTTGCTCTCGGAGATGGTGATTTCGATGCCCGAGCGGTCTATCTCAAGATGCTCGGAGATGACGGCGATCAGATCGGCCTTGAGGGCATCGAGCATGATCGGCGAGATATCGGTTCGGTCGTGGATCAGAACAAGGCGCAGCCGCTCTTTGGCGATATCTTTGCTGCCCACTGGCTCTCTCCCTAGGAGTTTATTGATGAAGCCCATCGCGCCCCCCCTGCCCCCTTGGGCCTTGGAGAGTAGGCTGTCGGGTTAACGATCATCCGGGCGTGATCCCATCAGCCTGCGCAGGCGTCCCAAGAAGCCGCCTGGACTACCGAGGACCATGAAAGGAATGTCTTCACCTAAGAGGCGCTTGGCAATGTTGCGGTAGGCCTGAGCCGCAGGCACTCCGGTCTCGTGGGCGATCGGCATGCCCCTGTTCGTCGAGATAATGATATGCTCATCCTCCGGCACGATGCCCAGAAGGTCAATACCGAGGATCTCCAACACGTCGTTGACATCGAGCATGTCGCCGCGGCGCACCATATCTGGTTTGATACGGTTGATGATGAGGCGCGCCGGGCCCTTTTCACCCGCCTCGACCAGACCGATAATGCGATCGGCGTCGCGCACGGCCGAAACCTCGGGGGTGGTGACGATGGCGATCTCATCGGCGGGGGCGACGGCATTCTGAAAGCCCTGCTCGATGCCAGCCGGTGAGTCGATCAGGATGAAATCGAAATCGGGCCGCAGTTGGTTGCAGATATCGACCATCTGATTGGGGCTGACGGCCGTCTTGTCTCGTGTCTGAGCGGCGGGCAGCAGGTAGAGCTCCGACAGTTTCTTATCGCGGATGAGAGCCTGACGGAGGCGACAGCGCCCCTCGACAATATCGACGAGATCATAGACCACGCGGTTCTCAAGGCCCATGACGACATCGAGGTTCCGCAGACCGATATCGGCATCGATGGCTGCGACCCGCTTGCCGAGAAGCGCCAATGAGACGGACAGGTTGGCGGTAGTGGTCGTCTTGCCGACGCCCCCTTTGCCCGAGGTGATGGTGATGACCTGTGCTGCCATGAAGTACTCCTTTGCTCCCTATCGCCGCACGATACTGCCCGGACTGTAACGCCCATGGAGGGCCAGGCTACGATGATTGACGCTGTTCCACAGAAATCCCGACGAGCAGCGCATGATCGACCCGTCAGGATCTTCATGAAAAGCTACGGGTCACGGATGCCCCAAGGTTCAACGATAATGGCGCCGTTATGGACGTATGCCTTTTCCGGCGCTCGGGGCCTCATGGCTCGGCCTTCGGGCGCCCGTGTGATATGTGAGCCAATGCGCAATTGCGTTGGCGCCAGGTAGAGCGCGCAGACTACAGCACTATCATCGCCCATTGCACCTGCGTGAATTATACCACGGACTTTGCCCCAGACAATGATATCCCCTCCCGCAATGACCTCTGCGCCGGCGTTGACGTCGCCAATGATGGCCACGTGGCCTTCGTGACGGGCAACCTGGCCCGAGCGCAGCGTCCGCCTTAACAGGATCCCTTCCACAAAGGGCAGCGATGGGGGAGCTTCTCTGGCATCGATGCGTGGCGGTTGCGGGACCACGAGCCCCAGGCCGATCTCGCGCGCGGCCACTTGTGTCTCGGCGTTGGTCGAAATCACCGATGCGAGCTGCATCTCATGCCCGGCCAGCAGATCCGCGGCCTGGGCCAGCTCATCAGCACTGGCGGCGCGCGCACCGATATCCATTAGAACGCGCGCACCTTTGAAGAACCCTTTTTGGGCATGTAGACGGCCGGCCAGGCCAGCCATCAGCTCAGGCCAATTGCCCTCGCCAAGGGTAAGGGCTACTCCATCTCGTGTGCCTTTGATGGTGATCTGGTCATCACTCATGTATGAGATTATTCCCCTCATGCAGGCATGAACCACAGGGCGCCCAGTGCAACTGTCGAATGGGTGCAGTTCAAGGCTGAACTGGCTCCCCTATCAAACGGCGCCAACAGTCCCCTTTTGGAGCTATGGGGTGGTGGCCGGCGCCTCGTTGACCGGCAATCCGAAATAGTAGCGCAGGATGTTGGCAGCAATGGGAGCCGCCGTTGATGAGCCTTCACCGCCACCTTCCACAAAGACGATTACGGCTACCTCTGGCTTGTCGGCTGGGGCATAACCGACGAACCAGGCATGGGTTGCGCGGTTGCCGTGGGCATCCGCTGGACCGAACTCGGCGGAGCCAGTCTTGCCGGCCACAGGGACCTCGGGCAGATTGGCCAGCGGCGCTGTGCCGCCGGGGGCGACCGCGTCGCGCAGCCCTTGCTGGACGATCTTGAGATCATCGGGCGAAACATCGAGCTTGCGGATGATCTTGGGCTGGAAGGGCTGTACCACGTTGCCGTCAGCATCCACGATCTCGCGGACGATCTGCGGCCGGTAGAGCGTGCCGCCATTGGCCACTGCACAGTAGGCATTGAGCATCTGCAGAGGGGTCGTCAGCACAAAGCCCTGGCCGATGGACATGTTATAGGTGTCGCCGGTTGTCCAGCTTTCCTCATAGTTCAGGCGTTTCCATTGGCTGGTGGGCACCAGGCCCGGGGCTTCGCCGGGCAACTCGATGCCAGTGGGACTGCCCAACCCAAACATCTGCGCATAGCGGTCGATCTCATCGAGGCCAAGGCCCGGGAAATCCTCATAGCCGCCGCCTAATTTGTAGAAAAAGATATCGCATGATTGGGCCAGCGCCTGCTCAACGTTAATGTTGCCGTGCCCGACGCCGAGTTTGCGGATCCAGCAGTAGAAATTCCAGATGGTGCCCATAGAATTGACCTGCATGGTGCCCCCGCAGTAAAAGGTCGTGTCCTTGTTGATGAGCTTATCCTGCAGGCCGCCACTGGCCGGGATGATCTTGAAAATCGAGCCGGGGGGATATTGGCCGGCGATGGCCCGATTGAACATGGGCTGTGTCGGATCGGTCAGCAGAGGGGCATAGGCTTGACTGTTGCCCTGTGCGAACAGATTGTTGTCATAGGTAGGGAGCGATACCATCGCCAGTACTTCGCCAGTTTGGGGCGCCATGACGATGGCTACGGCCGATTTCCCCTTGGCGGCCTCCATGCCCTGTTGCAGGAACTCGGCGGTACGCGCCTGGAGGTCGCGATCGATGGTAAGGACCAGGCTGTGGCCGGGCTGCGGGGGTTCATAGGCGAGGGTGGCGACTTCACGCCCATAGGCATCGACTTCGACGTGCTTGCGTCCCCGCTGCCCATGCAACTGCGACTCCATCGTGCGCTCCAGCCCCGCATAGCCGACCATATCGTTCGGCGTATAGTCGCTGTTGGGGAGCGAGAGGTATTGGTTGACCTGCTCGGCCGGCATGCGCCACATGTAGCCGATGATCTGCGAGAAGAGCGGGCCATCGAGGTAGGTACGGGTTGGCTGAATATCGACGCTAATGCCTGGCATCTGGGGCAACTCTTCGAGCAGAATCAGAGCAACCTGCCGGTCGATGTTGGAGGCGATCGGGTAGGCATCGAAGGGGCGTTTTTCCGCTTCCTTCACCATACTCTCCAGGTCTACCGGTGCATCCGTGGTGGCACTGGAGGGGGCGCCGGCGGTCGATGCGACCGGAGGGGACGACTGCTGGGCCACAGGAATGCCTAGCAGGCTGGAGAGACGGTTGAGAATGGGGCGGCGATCCACCTCCTTTGCAGGCAGGCGTGACGCTGTGACGGAAACGACAAAGCGGGGTGTATTCTGGACCAGGAGTTGGTGATTGCGGTCGTAGAATACGCCGCGGGGTGCATCAACCGATTCGATGCGGAAGCGTTGGCCGTCGGCCTGTTGCTGGAACTCCTGGCCACGGACAATTTGCAGCTGCCAAAGTTGGGCGACGAGCGCTCCAAAGGCAGCCAGCATGGCCAGCCGGACCAGGATTAGGCGAATCCTTTGCTCCCATTGACTCATAGCTTTACCAGCCGAGTTCCTTTGGCGCCGTCCGACGATGCAACAGGCCCACCAGCGGATAAACCAGGACGGTTAAGAAAAGGTTGATGATGGCCGCTGGGATAACTACAGGAAGCAGTATCTGCCCCCACTGTAGAGGCCAACCGGCCGCGCGCAAAAGCCAGACGGAAACGCCTTCCTGAGTCAGCGTACAGAGCACGGCGACGGTGGGCAGGAGCATAAAGTGCTCACGCGGCAACAGAGCTGCACCAAAGCCGGCCAGCGCGCCGACGATGGACATCACGAAGGTATGCATACCGAAGGGGCCGCCCGAGACCATGTCGAGCGCCAACCCTCCAATGAAACCGCTCAGGGCGCCATGAGAGGGGCCGTTGTACAGCGCCCAGCAGACCACGGTGGCCAGCACCAGGTCGGGCTGCAGATGGGCGATGGTCAAACGCGGCATCATGGTGACCTGCAGCAGGGCCAGGACCAAGAGCAGGACCGGTCCCAGGTAGACGCGAATGGCTGTGCCTTTGCTCATGGGCTGACGCCTGGCGTGGGCGTTTCTTCCACGCCGATGGGCGTAAAGTACCGTACGACGATCACCGTTTCCAGCTGGTCATAGTCCACTGCCGGTTGTATCTGCACCTCCTGGAACATATCGACATCGCGCTGGCGCACTTCGGTCACCTGACCGATCAGGAGGTGGCGTGGGAAGCTCCCGCCGAGACCGGAAGTGAGGATCAGGTCGCCCACCTGGGCCACGCCTTGCTCCGTCTGCGGCAGGAGGTTCATCACCAGGCTGTTGCCCGTCTGCCCCTGCACGCTGCCCGTGGCCCGTGAGCGCTGCACCATGGCCGTCACTGAGCTGGACGGGTCGGTCAGGAGCTTGACCTTGGCTGAATTGGGACGTACTTCGTCGATCTGGCCAACCAGGCCGCGCGGGGTGATCACCGGCATGCCCGGCTTGATGCCATCCTGGCTGCCCCGGTCAATCGTTAGATAGCGGAGGAGGTTGCTTGGGTCGCGACCAATGACGTCGGCAAAGAGCAGATCGGCATTCGGCCCCAGGATATCAGGCGATTGTTCCTTGAGATTGAGCAGCTGGCGTAGATTGTCGTTCTCGATCTGGATCTCACGCAGCATGCTCACCTGGTAGATCAATTGATCGACCTGGTCCTTCAACTGCGCGTTTTCTGCGCGCATACTCTGGAGGTCATGAGGGATCTCGATAATGCTGTTGATCCCCTGCATCAGCCTTTCCATTGTATATTGCACGGGCACCACTACGCTGGATGCCCCATCTTCAACGGGGCGCAAAGTGCCCGCCCATCCCAGAACGAGAACGATGACGCTGGCGAGCATGACAACCAGAAGGAGTGGCCAGTTTCGGAGACCTTTCACATCCGTGCTGCCTTTGTGGAGCCCTCGATGATCCTGGACATGCAGGGCCTAGCGCTGCTGCATGCCGGCTCGCTGGGTCGCTGAGAGCATGGTCTTGAGCGTGCCCAGGCTTTCGAGGATCTTGGCGCCGCCGCGCACCACACACGTCACCGGGTCGTCGGCCCGGTAGACACGCATGCGCGTCTCCTCTGCGAGCCGCTCAGGCAGGCTCTGCAGCAGAGAGCTGCCGCCGGCCAGGGCGATGCCCTGCTCCATGAGATCGGCAACCAACTCGGGCGGCGTCTCGTCGATGGCGCTCTTGACCGTCTCTACGATCGCGCCTACCGGCCCCGACAGTGCCTCGCGAATCTCGATGCTCGATACGTCCACAGCATCGGGCAAGCCGGTGATCAGGTTGCGGCCGCGGACGGTCATGGTCTGTTCCTCGGCGAGCGGGTAGGCAGAGCCGATGGCAATCTTGGTGCGTTCAGCCATGCGGTCGCCAACGAGCAGGTTGTATTTCTGGCGCATGTACTGCACGATTTGCTCATCCATCTCGTCGCCGGCGATGCGCATGGAACGGCTGACGACAATGCCGCCGAGGGAGATGACGGCGACTTCGGTGGTGCCGCCGCCGATGTCCACGATCATGCTGCCGACCGAGTCACTGACGGGAAGGCCGGCGCCGATGGCTGCCGCGACCGGCTCTTCGACCAGGTAGGCTTCGCGAGCCCCGGCATTGATGGTGGCGTCATGCACGGCGCGCTTTTCAACTTCTGTCACCCCGCTGGGGATGCCCACGACGACACGGGGGCGGGGCATGGGCACGCGCAGGCGCTCGTGGACTTTGCTGATAAAGTAGTGCAGCATCTTCTCGGTAATGTCAAAGTCCGAGATCACCCCATCGCGCATGGGGCGCACAGCGATGATGTTGGCCGGGGTTCTCCCTACCATCTCTTTGGCTTCGGCGCCGATGGCCAGGACTTTTTTGGTTTTCCGGTCGATTGCGACTACCGAGGGCTCGTGAATGACGATCCCCTGGCCCTGCACCATCACCAGGGTGGTCGCCGTGCCCAGGTCAACACTAATGTCTCGCGAAAAGAGGCCGAGCAGGGAATTCACCGGGCTTAACACCAAAGTGCTCCTCTCTCTCTGCAACGGGTGGTGGCTGGATTATAGCACAAAACAGTGATTGAGCCAATCATTTGTTGAAGAGGGTGGCCTATCACTACAGCCGTACTTACCGACTCGGGCGCGGATCCCATCCGGGCATCGCGCTTCGCACGCGACCGGAGTGGAGCCATTCGGGGGATTTGGCGGGTCAGGGCCGGGCAGGCGCACAGCACCTTGGCCGGCTGTTACCGGGAGCGGGCTGGATCAAGTGCGGTTGCAGTACTATTCTAGCCACGATTTCTCAAAAGGTGAATGCGACAGCTTGGGACATGCGCAGGCAATCCCTTTGTGCTATAATAGCCGGGTCCTGCGATGGGAAAAGTACGTAGGGAGGTGCGATGCCATTGGCCGGCCGGCCAGAGATGAGCGATGCATCTGCTGAAGAGGAGGCCGTGATGCGACGGCGGCGTCCGCTGGCCCTGGCAGGGATTGGGGTTCTCTCGATCTTGCTCGTAGGCGTGGCCTACCGCGCCACGCGCAACGCACCCGCGCCGGTAGCGGTGCGCACGGTGCCCCGGCTGGCGCAGGCGGAGGCCGTGGCGCGCTTGAGCGCCGCGGGCCTGCGCGCCTCTGCACCGCCGGTGTGGGCGGGTGCCCGCCCCGAATGGCAGGTTCCCGGGCGCTACCGGCTCTTCTTCGCCGCGCCGGCTCGAGACGGCGGAACCGACATCTACCGCGCCGAGGCGCAGGTGGATGGCGATGGCCGGGTGGCCCGCGTGACCGGCGCTGTCCGGCTGACCCATACACCGGCCGGCGACGAGACCGCGCCGGTGCTGACCGACGGCTGGCTGGCCTTTACCATGCGGGTAGGCGACCGCTACCAGGCCGTGACCTGCATGCCCCTGACGGATCTGCGGCGCATGTATGTGTTTGCCTTTACCCATCCGGCGGTGCAGGTGCACCTGGCCTGGCAGGAAGGGACCGCGGATGGGGCGGCCCAGCTCGCCGTCAGGGCGATGCTTCCGACCGGCGGGGTGGAGATGAGCATCGATCCCACTGTGCCGCGTGTGCAGCCGGCGGGGGCCGATCTCCAGTACCAACCGGCAAGGTGATGCGCGACAGGCAGCCCCTGAGGCGCAGATTATGGCTGTTGCCTCGCCCCGCCCGGGCGAGGCCGGGTTGATGGGCGGATCTGCAGGGGCAGATGCCCACATCGAGCGGCAAATGCACCCGCATCGGCGGGCTTGAGGGAAGCGTTGGGCTGATGGTGAGCGGAGGACCTGCGAACGCCTCCCGCCGGGAGACGTTCCGGCGTATGGGGATTGGGCGGCATGCTCTGGCCGCGTTAGCCACGGTGGTGTTTCTGGCGGCAGTGCTGTTGGGGGCGCGGGCGCTCGTTGCGCGCTGGCAGGCGGCCCGTGCTCTGGAGCGGGGCATTGCCCTGGGTAGGCCGGCATCCCAATGGGGCGCCGGGGCCGATGTGCAGGGTATCAATACCTGGCTGGAGCAGTACCCGAGCGAAGAGGCGCTGAGCCAATCGCTGGACCTCCTGGTGGCCGGCGGCTTTACGACGGTGCGCCAGCGTTTCCCCTGGGACCAGATCGAGCCGCAACCCGGCGTCTATGATTGGTCCCGTTGGGATGTCATCGTGCGCCAGTGCGAGCAACACGGCCTGCGCATTATCGCCGTGCTCGATGCCTCGCCCGCCTGGGCGCGCCCGGCAGGAGATGCCAAGAACCCCCTGGCGCCCCCCCGCGATCCCGCGGACCTGGCGGCCTTTGCGCGCGCCCTGGCCACTCGCTATGGGCGCGTGATCAATGATTACCAGGTGTGGGATGAGCCCAACGTCTACCCCCACTGGGGCGAGCGCGATGTGGACCCGGCCGGCTATGTCCAACTCCTGCGGACGGTGGGGGATGCCATCCGGGCTGCCGACCCGGGGGCGCGGACCATTGCGGCGGCCCTGGCCCCCACCCTGGAGCCGGGGGGCCGTTATGAGAACGATCTCGTCTACCTGCGCGGGATGTACGAGGCGGGGGCGCGGGGCGCTTTTGATGCGATGGCCCTCAAGGCGTACGGCTTTTGGTCTGGGCCTGACGACCGGCGCGTGGACCCAGGGGTGCTGAACTTTTCCCGGCTGGTGGCCGTGCACGAGGAGATGGCGCGCCAGGGAGACGGCGACACGCCCGTGTGGGCGCTGGCCTGGGGGTGGAATGCGCTGCCGCCCGGCTGGCAGGGCCGCCCTTCGCCCTGGGGCACCGACGATCCGGCGCGCCAGTATACGCGCGACTTGGATGCGATCTCTCGCGCCCAACAGGAGTGGCCCTGGCTGGGGCTCATGTGCTACGCCGCCTGGCAGCCCATGCTGCCGGCCGACGACCCGCTGTGGGGCCTCGCGCTGGTGGACGCGCAGGGCCATCTGAGCCCTCTCTATGGGATATTGCAGGAGCGTTTCGCCGCCGACCGGGGTGTACTCTACCCGGGGCAGCACCCGCTGCCTGCCGGGCCCAGTGAGATCCGCTTCTGGGGCACGCGGCTGGACCTGCAGGGCGCCGGGTCGTGGCAGGTGAGCGCGCTCGATGGCCGGCCGCTGAGCCTGGCCTCTGGGGGCGCTGCCCGGGGGGTGAGTGGCCTGCCAGCCGGCGAGCACCGGCTGACGCTGAGCCATGCCGGTGCGGGGCTGGTGGCCATCGTATCGCGTGACGGAACGCCCTGGCTGCCGTGGAAGCAGGCGTTGCCCCTGGCGGGCGCGTTTATCCTGGCGGCGGCGGGGCTGTTCTGGCTGCTGCGGCCTTACCCCTGGCTGCGTTGGGGGCGCACGGTCGTGGCGCGCTACCAGGGGCTGAGGGCCTGGCCCGCCCTGGGGGTTGGCGCCGCGGGCGTGTTGCTGTTGGCCGCCGTGCCGGGGTTAGCGGCTTCCGCGGCGGCGCTGCTGGTGCTGGCGCTGATCGTGGCCATGCGGCCCCGGGTGGGGCTGGAACTGGCCGTGTTCCTGGCGCCCCTGGCCCCGCTGCAAAAGCACTTTGGTGGGGCGAGCTTTTCCTTCCTGGAGATCGTCACCCTGCTGACGGTGGCCTCGCAGCTGGCGCGGGAGGCCCTGGGGCTGCGGCGGATGCTTTCCGGGCGCCCTTTTTTGCAGGCGCTGGGGCGTGAGCTGCGCCGGGCGTTGGGGCAGGTCAATGCCCTCGATTGGGGCTGGGTCGCGCTGGTTGTGATCGCTGTAGGCTCGCTGGCTGTCTCAGAGAAGCGTTGGGTGAGCCTGCGCGAGCTGCGAGTGGTGGTGCTGCAGGCGGCGTTTCTCTATGGGCTGATCGTGCGGCTGCGGCCCGGCCGCACCGACCTGTTGCGCATGGCCGACCTGCTGGCGCTGGGCGCCGTCGCGATCACGCTGCAGGGCCTCTACCAGTATGCTTTCACCCAGCAGGTCATTGTGGCGGAGGGGGTGCGGCGTATACGCGGCATCTATGGCTCGCCCAATAACCTGGCGCTGGTGCTCGGGCGGCTTTTGCCCCTGATGCTCGCGGTCGCGCTCGCCGGCAGCGGAAAGCGGCGCTGGCTATACGGGCTGGCGACTGTGCTGGGGGGCATCTGCCTCTTCCTGACCTTCTCCAAAGGCGCTTTGTTAGTGGGGATGCCAGCGGCGCTCTTGACCCTGGGGCTGTTGGCCGGCGGCTGGGCGCGAACCGCGGCCCTGGCTCTGGTGGGGGCGGGGCTGGTGGGGCTCGTGCCGTTCCTGAGGACGGCGCGCTTCCATTCGCTCCTTTCGGGCCAGGGGACCACATTGCTGCGCATCAACCTTTGGGAGTCGGCCCTGGACATGGTGCGCGACCACCCGCTCTTTGGCGTCGGTCTGGACAATTTCCTCTACCAGTACCCGCGTTACATCCGCCCGGAGGCGCTCAGCGAGCCCAATCTATCGCACCCGCACGACTGGATACTGGATTTCTGGCTGCGCCTGGGGCTGGCGGGCCTCTTTTGCTTTGTGTGGCTGCAGGTCCAGTTCCTCCGTCGCGTTGCAGCCGTGTGGCGCCGCCTGCGGCAGGACCGGGTGCTCTGGGCGCTGGCCATTGGCCTGGCGGCGGGCATGGTCGACATGCTGGCCCATGGATTGATCGATGCAGCTTTTTTTGTGGTCGAGCTGGCGGCGATCTGCGCGATCATGATGGGGATGATGCGGCAGCTCTATCGCCTGAGCTAAAGCGTTGACCCGGGTGGGGCTTTCTGCTATACTGGCCGCCGCAGACGGGTATGTCCAGAGCGGGAAAGGGGGCCCATGCGCATTCTGATCACCGGCGGCGCCGGATTTATCGGTTCTCATCTCTGCGATCGCCTTTTGGCCGAGGGCCATCAGGTCATCGCGATGGATAACCTGATCACCGGCAGCACGCGCAATATCGAGCATCTGGCGGGGAACGACAATTTCCGCTTTATCAAGCACGATGTGACCGAGTATATCTATCTCGAAGGCCATGTGGATGCGATCTTGCACCTGGCTTCGCTGCCCAGCCCGGTCGATTACCTGCAGGAGCCGATCAAGACGCTCAAAGTAGGGGCTCTGGGCACCCACAAGGCGCTGGGGCTGGCGCGCGCCAAGCAGGCCCGCTTTCTGTTGGCCTCGACTTCGGAGGTCTATGGCGATCCGCTGGAGCACCCGCAGAGTGAGAGCTACTGGGGCAATGTCAACCCGGTGGGGCCGCGCGGGGTGTATGACGAGTCCAAACGATTTGCCGAGGCGCTGACGATGGCCTATCATCGCGCCCATGGCGTCGAGACGCGCATCGCGCGCATTTTCAACACCTATGGCCCGCGCATGCGCCTGAATGATGGGCGGGTGGTGCCCAACTTTGTGCGCCAGGCGCTCCTGGGGGAGCCTCTTACCGTCTATGATGATGGTATGCGCACGCGCAGCTTTTGCTACATATCGGACCTGGTGGATGGGCTGTATCGCCTGTTGATGGCGGGTGACCCGCAGCCGGTGAATCTGGGTAACCCTCAGGAGATGACGATTCTGGACTTTGCCAGGCTCATCCTGGGGCTGAGCGGCAGCCGATCGCAGATCCAGTTCATCAAGCCCAAAGACCAGCGCACGGCCGACGACCCGCACACGCGGCAGCCGGATATTCACCGGGCACAGCAGTTGTTGGGCTGGCAGCCCAGGGTGCCGGTCGAAGAGGGGTTGCGCCAGACGATCGTCTGGTTCCGCGACCGCCTGGCCTCTTGAGGCGCAGGGATGAGTGTGACGATGCCCGGTGAGCAGCCGGCTGGGCCCAACAGGCGGCCCACCGGGCTTGATAGACGGCCCACCGGGCCGTCTCTACGGGGGGTGGGTGAGGTGCTCGATGGCCGCCGGCTGGGGCAAGGGGTTCTGGCGCTCCTGGTGCTGGCCTGGGTATGGGTGCTCCTGACTGGCCCGCTGACATGGGCGGCGGCGCTGCTGGCGGCCTTGGTTGGGGGCGTGTTGATCCTCATCCGGCCGGGGCTGGGGTTGCCGCTGATCGCGCTGGCAATCCCTTTTGGCGCATTTCAGGGCCTCAGCCTGGGTTCGGGGGCAGTGGGCGCGCAGGATGTGCTGCTGGCCGCGGTCGTGGCGGCATGGATCCTGCGGGGGCTGGCACAGCGCAAACTGCCCATCCGCTGGCCCGGCTTTGCGGGCGCCGGCGCGCTGCTCCTGGCGACCATGCTGCTCTCATTTCTGCCCGCGACGGCCCTGAGACCCGCCCTCAAGGAACTGGTCAAGTGGGGCGAGCTGTGGCTGGCGGCAGTGCTCGTGCTGAACCTGTGCGACCGCACCGACATCTTGTTGCTGGTGGGTGGGCTGCTTTTGGCTGGGGCGGCGCAAGGCCTTCTGGGGCTATACCAGTTTGTGGCGGGCGTCGGGCCGGCTGCCTTTACCCTGATGGGCCGCTTCATGCGCGCGTCGGGCAGCTTTGACCAGCCGAACCCCTTTGGCGGCTACCTGGGGCTCCTGCTACCGCTGGCTGTGGGGCTTTTGCTCACAGCCTGGCCCGGCAGAGATGATGAACCGCGGGTGCGCCGGCGCAAGATGCTCATCTGGCTCTATGCGGCGGTGACGGGGGCGCTGATTGCAGGGGGGCTCCTGGCCAGTTGGTCACGAGGCGCCTGGTTGGGCGCTGCGGTGGCGCTGGTGGTCGTCCTGGTGGCGCGCGGCGGCCTCTGGCTGCGCGGCGCCTTGATGGCCATTGCGGTCGTGGTCCTGGTTTCGCTGGCTGTCTTGGGGCGCGTGCCCGTGCCCGATGCGCTGCGCGAGCGCGTGGTCGATTTTGCGGCCGATTTCACGACCTTTGATGTGCGCAATATCGAAGTGACCGACGCCAACTTTGCCGTCGTCGAGCGTGCGGCGCATTGGCAGGCGGCCTGGGGGATGTTCTCCGACCATCCCTGGACGGGGGTGGGGCTGGGCAACTATGCCCAGGTCTACCCCAAGTATGCCTTGCCGCGCTGGCAGGATCCGCTCGGTCACGCGCACAACTATTATCTGAATATGGCTGCCGAGGCGGGGTTGCCCGGCCTCGTCGCGTACCTGCTCTGGGTGGTGGCCGGGTTCTGGATCGCTGTGCGGGCTGTGCGGGTTTCACGAGGGGTGGCGCTGGGGATTGCTCTTGGCGTGTTGGGCATGATCGTGCATTTGAGCGTGCATAACCTTGTCGACGATCTCTATGTGCATGGCATGCCGATCCAGATCGGGCTGATGCTCGGGTTGGCCGCATGGCTGGTAGCGGGGAAATAACGAATTCCCACGACTTGCCGTTTGGAGGATTCCTCTTGGAAATGGATCAGAGGGTTGGCGAGAGTCTGGTGGCGCGGGTGGTGAGCGGAGCAGCGCTCCGCTTGCAGCCGCATACCCGGGGGCGGCAGAAGGAAATGTTGGGCTGGGTGGCGCAGAACGGCCACGAAGTGGAACGTTTTGTGAAATTCGGCCTGGTGGGTATTTCGGGCACCTGTATCGACATGGGGGTGCTCAACCTGCTGATCCTGGTGTTCGGCTGGCCCAAGTTTTGGGCGAACACGTGCTCCTTCACGCTGGCAGCGCTGAGCAATTTTACCTGGAACCGCCTGTGGAGCTTTCCCGAGTCGCGCCAGCGCCCTGTGATCTCGCAGTTGGGGCAGTTCTTTCTGGTGAGTGTGGTCGGCTATGTGTTGAGCCAGGTCATCTTTCTCTCGCTCGATGCCTGGGTCTTCGCCCCCTGGGGCACGTTGGGCTATAACGTGGCCAAGGGGGTGGCAGTGCTGGTGGTGCTTTTCTGGAATTTCGGCGTCAACCGAGTCTGGACTTATCGGGGCTTGTAAGGAATGCGCATCGGCATTGATTACACCGCGGGGCTTCGCCAGAGAGCGGGCATCGGCCGCTATACACGGGGGCTCATCGGCGCGCTCCCGGCGCTGGACCGGGAGAACGATTACCGGCTGTTCGCCGCCGCGCGCGGCGTGAACGGGGCCATGCCTTCCGGCCCTAACTTTAGGGCCTGCCGGGTGCCGCTGACCGACCGCGAGACCTCGATCCTCTGGCAGCGGCTGCGGTTACCTTTACCCATAGAGCTTTTCTTGGGGCGGCTGGACCTCTTCCATTCCCCTGATTTCGTCCTGCCGGCGGTGTATCATGCGCGCACGGTGCTGACGGTGCACGACCTGACCTTTTTGCGTGTGCCCGAATTCGCTCACCCTGTGCTGCGCGAGTATCTCATGCAGGTAGTGCCGCGCTCCGTGGCCCGGGCCGACCTGGTGCTGGCCGATTCAGCCTGCACGCGGCAGGATGTGATTGAGCTGCTGCACGTGCCGGAGGACCGGGTGCGAGTGGTGAATGCGGCGGTAGAAAGCCGCTTCCACAGGGTGACGGATCCCGAGGCGCTGGAGGCGGTGCGGCAGCGGTATGGATTGCGGCGGCCGTTCATCCTGGGGCTGGGGACGCTGGAGCCGCGAAAGAACTTTCCCGGGCTGGTCGAAGCCTACGCCCGCCTGCGCGAGCGGTTGGGGCTGCCCCACGAGTTGTTGATTGTGGGCGGCAAAGGGTGGCTCTACGAGCCGATCTTCGACAAGGTGCAGGTGTGCCGGCTGGAAGATTGGGTGCGCTTTCCGGGCTATGTGGCTGATGCCGACCTGCCGGCCATCTATTCGTTGGCTAGCTGCCTGGCCTATCCCTCGTACTATGAGGGGTTTGGGATTCCAGCCCTGGAGGCCATGGCCTGCGGCACACCGGTGGTGACGACGCGCACCTCGTCGCTGCCGGAGGTTGTGGGCGACGCTGCTGTGCTGGTGGATCCCTATCAAGTTGAGGATATCGCTCAGGCCCTGGAGCGCGTATTGAGCGACGAAGGGCTGCGGGCGCGTTTGCAAGAGGCAGGCCTTGTGCAGGCGCAGCGCTTTACCTGGGAGGGGGCGGCGCGGACCCTCCTTTCGGCATATCGGGATGTGATGGCATAATGGTGGAGTAGACTCAAGTCTCCAAGACTTTGGTAGTCTTCTTCGGTCGGGAGGCACTCGATGAAGCTGGCGGGGCGGATGGCACGGTTGGGGACGGAGGCGGTTTTCGAGGTGGGGGCCAAAGCGCGAGCGCTGGAAGCGCAGGGGCGCGAGGTGATTCACCTGGAGATCGGCGAGCCAGACTTTGACACGCCAGAGCATGTGACGGCGGCCGGTATCGAGGCGCTGCGCGCGGGCCAGACGCACTATGCCGCGCCGGAGGGCCTGGCGCCTCTGCGTGAGGCCATTGCTGCGCAAGTCAGCCGCACAAGGGGCATTCCCGTCTCACCGGCAGAGGTGATCGTGACCCCGGGCGCCAAGCCTATCATCTTCTATACCCTGCTGGCGCTGGCCGAAGCCGGTGATGAGGTCATTTACCCGGACCCGGGGTTTCCCATCTACGAGTCGATGATCGACTTTGTGGGGGCCAAGGCGGTACCGGCGCCCCTGCGAGAAGAGAACGACTTTCGCATCGATGTGGATGAGCTATGCCGCAAGGTTACGCCACGCACGCGCCTGATCATCCTGAACTCGCCGGAGAACCCGACCGGCAGCGTCCTCTCGCAGCGAGACCTGGAGGCGATCGCCACGGTGGCCCGGCAGCATGACCTGATGATCCTCTCCGATGAGATCTATGCGCGCATCCTCTACGCGGGCGAGCCCCTGTCCATTGCCTCGTTCCCAGGGCTCAAGGAGCGCACCATCATCATGGACGGGTTCTCCAAGATCCACGCCATGACCGGCTGGCGGCTCGGTTACGGCGTGATGCCGGAGGAACTGGCCCAACACATGCGCCGGCTGATGATCAACTCCAATTCCTGCACGGCGAGCTTTACGCAGCATGCAGGGGTCGAGGCGCTGCGCGGGCCGCAGGAGGCGCAGACCCGGATGGTGGCCGCGTTTCGCGAGCGGCGTGATGCACTGGTCGCTGGGCTGCGGCGCATTCCCGGGATCACCTGCCGCGAGCCGCAGGGGGCCTTTTATGTCTTCCCCAATATCAGCGGATACGGGCTCACCAGCCAGGATTTTGCCGACTATATCCTGCAGCGGGCAGGTGTGGCGGTGGTGGCGGGGACGGCCTTTGGCCGCTATGGTGAGGGGTATGTGCGCATTTCTTATGCCAATTCGCTGGCCAATATCGAGCGGGCGCTAGAGCGTATGGCTGAGGCCATCGCTGAGCTTGGGCGCCCGTGACGTCGCTGGCAGCCGGGCTCTACGCTGCGCACGGGCCCGGCGCCGTCCTTTTTGGGGGAGTTGGCGTGCTGTACAGCACGCCAACTCCCCTCCCTCGGATCAGGCCGGAAGGCGGCGGAGCATTGCGCCCGGCACGCGCCTGATGTTGGTCCCCTCTCTACCTCATCAATCCTCAGTCTGTATCTGAGCCCCAGGCTTGAGCACGGCGACATAGTTCAGGTTGCGGTGGTACTGGTCTACATCGAGGCCGTAGCCAAAGACGTAATAGTCGGGGATCTCAAAGCCGACATAGTCGACGTCGATTTCCACCTGGCGGCGGCTGGATTTGTCGAGCAACGTGCAGATGCGCAGGCTCTTGGGGTTGCGTTCCAGCAGGATGCGCTTGATATAGTCCAACGTCTGGCCTGTGTCGATGATATCCTCGACGATGAGCACATTGCGGCCCTCGATACTCGAGGCCAGGTCCATGACAATGCGCACGACGCCGCTGGAGATGCGGGCGCCGACGCCATAGCTGGAGACGGCCATAAAGTCGATCTGGTGCGGCGTGGTGATAGCCCGCATCAGGTCCGTCAGGAAGATGACGCTTCCTTTGAGGATGGCGACCAGCAGCAGGTCCTGGCCGGCATAATCGGCAGAGATTTGCTTTCCCAGGTCTCTGATGCGCTGCTGGAGCGCTTCTTCAGAGATCAGGATCCGGTCGGTAATGCGGGCTGCATCCTGGATGGGCATGGGGATTCCTCCTAAAGAACTCGACAGATCAAACCTTTCAGGTAGCTTGATTCCGGAAAGGACAGCAGGATCGGATGGTCCTCGCTCTGGCCGAGGGCCTCGACAATCTGCACGTCGCGATGAGCGTCGAGGGCGGCGCCAAAGATCACTTTTTGGAAGAGCTCACTGCTGATGGCGCCGGAGCAGGAAAAGGTGGCCAGGATGCCGTCGGCGCGCAAAAGCTGGATGGCCAGCCGGTTGATATCCTTATAGCCGCGGCAGGCGCGCTCGACCTGCGATTGTGAGAAGGCGAACTTGGGCGGGTCGAGCACGATCAGGTCAAACTCGCGCCGGCGATCCCGGAACTCGCGCAGCAGCTGGAACACATCGCGCTCCAGAAAGTGATCCTCCGGCGCCGGCAGGCCGTTGAGCTCCATATTCTCACGCGCCAGGCGCAGGGCATCGGCCGAGACGTCGGCATGCCAGACGTCGGCGGCGCCGGCGGCGGCCGCATAGACGCCAAAGCCGCCGGTATAGGCAAAGCAATTGAGCACCTCGCGCCCCTGGCTGTAAGAGGCGACCCGCCGGCGGTTCTCGCGCTGGTCCAGGTAAAAGCCGGTCTTCTGCCCGGCAACCACGTCCACGCGAAAGCGATGCCCGGCCTCCTCGATCTCCACCAGCGGCGGCGGGACCGGAGACCCCATGGGGGGCCCCGGAGGCGGCCCCCACAGCGGCCCGGTGCGCTGGGGCAGCCCCTCTTTTTCCCGCACGTCCACATCGCTGCGCTCATAGATGCCCGCGGGCTTCAGCTCGCGCACGAGCCAGGCGATCAGGGGCTCGCGCCAGCGCTCGCTGCCCAGGGTGAGGAACTGGACCGCCAGCCAGGGGCCGTAGCGATCCACGATGAGCCCGGGGAGGCCATCGGATTCGGCGTAGACCAGGCGGCAGGCGCCCGCTTCGGGCCAGCCGAAGCGCAGGCGCCGCCAGGCAACGGCGCGCTCCAGGCGCCGGTAGAGCCAGGACGTATCGGGCGGCTCCGCTTCATCCCAGGAGAGGAGGCGCAGGGTGATTTGCGAGGCGCGGTTGAGGTATGCCCAGGCCACAAAGCGGCCTGCCGAGTCCTCCAGGCGCACCACATCGCCGTCGGCGGCCTCGCCCTCAGCCGGCAGCCGGCGAATGGCCCCCGAAAAGATCCAGGGATGCCGCTGCAGCGCGGCCTTTTCTTTGCCCGGCTTGAGCTGAGCCGTGGCCGTCATACCGTACCTCCCGATGCGGAATTGCGTAACTGACGTGTTGGTGCGAGATCCCCTGACCACAAAGCACCAAGACACAAGGAGCGCAGAGCCCAGGCAAACAGCTACCCTGATCCCCAGCTTGCCAGTGACTTCCGAAAGTCTGCGGGCAAAGCGCCATCCAGCAGCGTATCATGCTGAGTAACCCCAGGTCCGCCGGATCGAGTCAGCGCTCAAAACCCTGGCTTCTATGGTGGAGCGCCGCCTGCCAGGCGGCCAGGGCCGGTGCGGGCCGCCGCCGCTCCTTCTGGGGGGCCAGGTTTCTGAGCAGCGATTCAACAAATGCACTGCAGCCCTCCGGACGATGCCCGGGTTCATGATGCGCATCAAGCCACGGGGCGCACCAGGCGCAGGCACAGATAACGCCGGGTCTCGGGCCCGGGCGCGGCGATCTCGCTCGTGCGGTGGCCGACAATCCACAGGATGCCACGCTCAGAAACGAGCAGGGGCACGTGGTCGCGCTCGGCGCGCGGGATCTTGGCGTTGATCATATAGTCCTTGACGCTCTGCGAGTGCCCCGCCAGGCCCAGGGGCTGAAAGCGGTCGCCCGGCCGGCGGGTGCGCAGGCGCAGGTCCGCGCCGACCCGGTCCGCATCGAGGCAGACCCCGCCGGCGGCAGCCTCTGCCTCGCCTCCTGCGGGCCACTTTTCGTGCAGCGAGGCCTCGAGCACCCAGCCGCCCGGCGCGAGCTCGATGGCCCCCGGCACCAACAGCGGGCGCTCGGGCCCGACCATGAGGATGGCCCCTGGCGTGGGGGCCGGCGGGCCGGCGGGGCGGATCGTCAGCCGGTCATAGCCCACCTCGAGCACCAGCCCGGCGGGCAGGGTGAAGGTAGAGCCGGTCGGCGCATCCAGCGCGCCCCGGCGGGCCTGCTCGACGTGGATCCAGCTCAGGTCACGCAGGGAGCGGCGCAGCTGGGCCACGGCACGCCGCAGGGCGCCCCGCTGCAGGCTCGGGGCGAGGGCGCGAAAGGCGGTGCTGCGCAGGACCACGGCTTGGGGCCCCTCAGCCAGCACCAGCTCGGGCCAGCAGACGGCAAGGCTCTGCTGCAGATAGTCATAATCATCAGCCAGCAGATCGGCCGAGCGATGCAGCAGCTCGCGGATGCGTGGGTTATAGCTCTCGAGCACGGGAATCAGCTCGTGTCGGATGCGGTTGCGGTAGAACGTCCGCTCCAGGTTGGTCACATCGAGGCGGGGGATGAGCCCTTGCGCCTGCACATAGGCCTCGACCTCAGCCCGCGGCACGTCGAGCAGGGGGCGGATGAGAGTCAGACCTGAGTCTTTGAGATTCTGGAAGTCCGTTTCTCCCGGCCAACGGGCGCGGCGCTCCATGCCGCGCAGGCCGGCCAACCCGGCTCCGCGGAGGCAGTGCATGAGCACCGTCTCGACCTGATCGTCGGCATTGTGGCCGACGGCGACGGCAGGGGCGCCGACGGCGCGGGCTACCCGGGCCAGGAAGCGGTAGCGAGCAATGCGGGCCGCCTCTTCCAGCGAGCGGCGCTCGGCCCGGGCCTCGTCTCGCACGGCCTCGTGGCCGACGGTGCAGGGCAGACCCCATTGCTCTGCCAGGGTTGCCACGTAGGCGGCATCGGCAGCTGCCTCGGCACGCAAGCCGTGGTCCAGGTGAGCCACGTGAAGCTGCACCCGGTAGCAGCCGCGCAACCGGCAGAGCACATGGAGCAGACACAACGAATCAGGGCCACCCGACACGGCCACAACCAGGCAACTCTCTGGTTGCATCAGGTTGTGGGCATCGATGGTGGCCCGCACTTGCGCAAGCACATCCATGCGGGGGATGATAAGCAAAGCGTGTATCGCTGTCAAGGCCTGGGGTCACGACATTTGTGGAGGGCCCGCTGGCGCAGGCTGAAGGCCGCCAGCGCCAGCAAGCTGCCGAACAGAACGATGGCAGCCGACGGAAACC
Source organism: Anaerolineae bacterium (assembly GCA_034436375.1). Classification (GTDB taxonomy): domain Bacteria; phylum Chloroflexota; class Anaerolineae; order SpSt-313; family SpSt-313; genus DAOTVS01. The sequence goes on from DAOTVS010000159.1 coordinate 24,869, forward strand.
ATGCCCGTACCCGTCGGCTGCCAGTCGGCGAGGGCGGCCGGTGCTGCAGGCCGCTGAAGTGGATGCCGATGGCCGTGGTGGGGGGGCAACCTTTATGGGGTCTTGCCTGCCACCAGCACCGGGCAGGGGGCGTATTCGATTACGCGCTCGGTGACGCTGCCGATGAGAATGCGCCGCGGTCCAAGCCTGCCCACGCGCCCCATGACGATCAGGTCCACACTCTGCTGCTGCACCAGGTTCCGGATCTCGTTGTGTGGAATGCCGCTGCGCACGACCTTGTTTGCCGTCAGTCCGGCTTCGGTCGCCAGGCGTTGGAGGTGATCCACGTAACGCTGGCCGGTGACCTGCATCTCACTGCGCACCTGATCGGCTGCTCTGCCCGAGGCGTCGGCCACTTGCTCGACCACGGTATCATCGATGATGTAGAGGAAAGTCATGCGCGCCTTGTGCACGGCTGCCAGGCGGATGGCAAGTTGCCCTGCTGCTACCGATGATTCGGATCCGTCCGTAGGTACCAGGATGTGACGGAAAAGGCCGTTTTTCTCTGCCATTACCCGTTCTCCTTTGCGCGGGCCGTTTTGTCCTTCAGGCGTTTGAGCCGGAAGGTCTCTTCGCGCTCGCGTTCCTCGAGCTCGCTTCTGATAAAGGACACGGTATCCTCATAATCCGGGATAAAGACATTCTGCAGGGCATTGACCCGGCGTTGCGTCTTGCGCAGCTCGTTGGCCAGCCTCCACACCGAAGTCACGGTTTCCGCCAGCTCGGGGATGCGATCCAGGACCTGCCGGAAAGCCAAGCTGGCCTCGTCGAGGGTGGCCGTGGTATCGCCCAGGCTGTAGGGCATGGCCGGTGGTGTGCCGTGGGCGCGGATAACCGGTATGGGGACGCCCATGATCCCGTGGCTGGTGACCTCCACCTCCACCGTCTTGTTCACCGCCAGCGCTGCCCACTCGACGCGTTCCTGGCCCATGGTCATGCGGGCCCGCTCCAGCGCCCGGTAGGCTTCCGCCAACAGGCCCCAGACCTCCTGTTGCAGGGCCTCTGCGTCGTGGGCAAGGTGCACCAGCTCGCTGATCAGCACCTCGCGCTTTTTATCGAGGATCTCATAGCCCTCGCGCGCCAGCGCAAGCTCCTGCTCGATGTTCAGGAGGTTGCTCCGCGTGGGCGGCACATTCATACGTGGCATATCATCTACCGTAGTATTGGTCGATCTCGGCCGGGCTCAGGCGGGTCAGCTCTTCCTTCGGCAGGCCCGAGAGCAAGCGCCAGCCGATGTCCAACGTCTGCTCGATGGTGCGGTTCTCCGTCGGCCC
>DAOTVS010000160.1:0-11812 GCA_034436375.1 Anaerolineae bacterium
CCTCGTACTGCTTCATGAATGCGATCGTCTCATCCAGAGAGCGCACGCCGGTGGTGGCGCCCATGGCTGTCACACAGAGGGCGCCGACTGCATTGCCCAGGCGGGCCGTCTCTTTGAGGTCCCAGCCCATGACGATGCCGGCCAGGAACCCCCCGGCGAATGCATCACCGGCGCCGGTGGCATCGACGGCTTGCACCGGGAAGATGGGCAGGGCAAAGGCCTCCTGGCGCGTCTTGACATAGCAGCCCTGGCTCCCCATCTTGAGGGCCACGGTCTTGATGCCATAGTTGAGGAAGAAAGCGGCCACATCGTCGGGCTCCTCGCGGCCGGCGATCTCCTTGGCCTCCTCAAAGGAGGGCACAAAGATGTCCACATGGTGCAGGCAGGGCTCAATAACAGCGAGCCAGCGGCCACTGAAATCCCACGCCGTATCCAGTGAGGTGGTGACGCCGGCGGCGCGGGCCCGCTGCAGCACACGCGCGCAGACCTCGCCGTCAAAGCCGGGCATCAGGTTGTGGCCGGCCACGTGCAGGATGCGGGTGCGGCGCACCAGGTCGAAATCGACGTCCTCCTCGCGGATGGCCCCATTGGCGCCGATATAGTGGATAAAGGTGCGCTCGCCCTCCTGATCCACCATCACCATGGTGCCCGAGGTGTTGTTCACCGGGTCGCGCACGACGCCCGAGGCATCGACGCCGTTCCGCTGCAGGACGCTGATGATATAGTCGCCAAACCCGTCCTGGCCGGCCTTGCCGATGATGCCGGTGCGCACACCCAGCTTGGCCAGTGAGATGCCGGTATTGACGGCGCAGCCGCCGGTGTGCAGCTCCATGCGCTCCACCGTCTCCAGGGTGCCCTTTTTCGGCAGGCCCTTGACCGGGCGCGCCACCACGTCGGCCACCATGATGCCCAGACAGAGAACATCGTAGGTCGGCTTGGTCATACTCCCTCCTTAAAGTACCCGCACCTGGATGCGCGGGCGCATTTGCTCCACCTGCTCCAGGGTGGCGATGCCGGTGCCCTCCACCAGGGCGGTAGCGGTGCCAGCGGCGACGGCCAGCCGGGCCATCTCCAGCGGGCGCAGCCCCTCCCGGATGCCCCAGGCCAGGGCGGCCATGACGGCATCGCCCGCACCGACGGGGCTGATGGCCTGGACCTTTGGCGGCACGGCCTCGACGATCGTCCCCTGCCAACCAATAAAGGCCCCGGCTTCGCTGCGGGTCAGGGCCACGGTGCGGATGCCACGCATCCAGATCTCGCGGATAGCGGCCACCGCCTCGGCCTCCGTCTCTACCGGGTGGCCCAGCAGGTCCTGCACTTCGACCTGATTGGGCTTGAGCAGGAAAGGCCGCGCCGCGGCGCCCAACACCAGGGGCCGGCCCGAGGCATCGAGCAGGGCGCGGGCGCCGCGCGATTGCACCAGGTGGATCAGGCGCGCATAGGTATCTTGGGGCGCCCCCAGGGGCAGGCTCCCCGAAAAGATCCACAGGGAGCCCCGCTCCACCCGCGCCAGGATGCGATCCTCCAGGTTATCGAGTTCCTCCAGGGTCACTACCGGGCCAGGCTCGTTGACTTTGGTCGAGATGCCGGTAGCTTCATCGACGACGACCATGTTGCTGCGGGTCTCTCCCTCGATGGGCACTGCCTCGCAGGGCACCTCTTCCTTCTCCAGGAGGCGTGACACAGTGAGGCCAGTGCCACCGCCCAGCAGAGCAAAGGCCATTACAGGCAGCCCCCAGGCGCTGAGCGCCCGCGCCACATTAAGGCCCTTGCCGCCCGGGTCCAGGCGCACGGTATGCGCCCGGTTGACGGCCGCGGGGTCCAGCCTGGCGACGGTCAGCGTGCGGTCGAGGGATGGGTTCAGATCCACCGCAACAATCATGGCCATTCGTTTGCCTCCAGGCGCGCATAGCGCTCCAACACCCTTTGCCCAAGCGGTTCCGCCGGATCGATCCCAGAGACCTCCTGCAGGGTAGCCGGCAGGCCTTGAGCCCTGATCATCCCCTGCAGGCGGCCCGCGATGGGATCATCGATGCTGTTAAAGCGGTAGCCGGCTGCGATGGCCCAACTGAGGGCTTCGGGCGCTACCCCCGCCTGCTCGGCCAGCCGCGCCGCGCCTACCAGGCGGTCATCGGGGGCCAGCTTGCGCAGGGGGTCGCGCGCCAGGCGCACGATGGTATCACCCAGGGCGCGGTTGGCAAAGCGGCGGCGCAGGTCATCGGCGTGGGCTTCCAGCCAGCGGGGCGAAACCTGGTAGGCCGCGGCAATGCCTTGCCGCGACTCGACCCAGGCCGCCTCCAGCAGCGGCCGCACGGCCGGGTCCTCCAGCGCTTCGTAGCCATAGGTCAGGCCGCGCAGATAGCCCAGGTAAGCCAGCACAGCGTGGCCGCCATTGTGCACATAGAGCTTGCGCGCCACATAGGCTGCAAAGTGATCGCAGGCCTCCATGCCCACCACGCTGGGGATTGCGCCCACAAAGCCCTCGCGGTCCACCGGCAGCTCTTTGTAGGGCTCGGCGGCGATGAAGGAAGGATCAGCGGCGCGCTGCTCGGGGGTGAGGAGGGGCACCATGCGGCCGATGACTGTCTCCACAAAACCGACCTTTTTGCCCAACGCGCTCTGCAGCCGCGGCGGCAGCTCCCGGGTCACGAGGCCGCGGAAATAGTCCGCCGCATCCTTCAGGTTCTCGCAGACGATGATGTTCAGAGGTGCTGCCTGGGGGCTGCTCAAGCGGCGGGCCAGCCCGGCGGCCACCGTCTTGGCCACGGCGGGCAGGGCGCGGGCGCCAGCCGAGGTCGCCATGAGCGAAGCCTCGGCCACTGCGGCCGCAACCGATTCCGTATCGCCGGCGTGCAGGGCGCGCACCGGCGCGATCCACAGCTCCTCGCGTCGCTCGTTATCAACCAGAGCCAGCTTGTAGCCGTGATGCTCGTTGAGCACGCGCAGGAGCGGCTCATCGATATCAACCAGGACAACCTCATAACCCGATTCGGTGAAGAGTTGCCCCAGAAAGCCACGCCCCACGTTCCCGGCGCCGAAGACGATTGCGGTAGGTCTCTTGGTCATGTCAGGGTCCATCCCGTCTGGCTATCAACGGCTGGCTGATAGCTAATCCATCACCTGCCCGCCGGTCACATTGATGGCCTGACCGGTCATGTAGGACGATTGGTCGGAAGCGAGGAACACGAGCACATTGGTCACATCATCATAGCTACAGCCGCGCCCAAGGGGCACCTGCGACTCGTACTTGGCGCGCACTTCCTCCACCGTGATGCCCCAACGCTTGGCATAGGCCTCGTAGAGGCTATCCTTCCAGAGGGGTGAGTCGAGGAGGTTGCCCGGGCAGATGGCGTTGACGCGGATGCCGTAGGGGGCCAGCTCCAGGGCCAGGCTCTGAGTCAGGCCAATACCACCGAACTTGCTAGAGGCATAGGCCGAGTTGCGAAAGCTGCCACGCTTGCCCGACTTGCTGTTGATCTGCACGATTACGCCGCGCTTTTGGGGGATCATTACGCGGGCCGCGGCGCGCGCGCACTGGAAATAGCCAAAAAGGTTGACGTCGATCACCTTGCGCCAGGCATTGGGGTCGATCTCCAGGATGTCGCCCGAGATGACGATGCCCGCATTGCAAACGATCAGGTCCAACCCGCCAAAGGCCTCCACCGTGGCCTGCACCATGGCTTCGGCGTCCTCGGCCCTGGTCACATCCACACGGAAGGCCTGCGCGCGGCCCTTGCCCTGCTCGGCCTCGATGGCGGCCGCCACCTGTTGCGCCCGCTCGAGCTGCAGGTCGGCCACCGTCACAGAGGCGCCCTCGCGCGCCAGGCGCCAGGCGATGGCTTCGCCCAGACCCTGGGCGCCGCCGGTGACAATTGCACGATATCCGGGAAGACGGGGATCCATGTTCACTCCTTGAGATACTTTTCCAGCAATGCTTCTTCCGCCGCGCTCGTCCAGACCTGGCCTTCGCCCAGCTTGGCGGCGATCTCGGGCATCTTTTCCGGCATTTCGTCCAGCGTGGTCAACGGCAGGTTGACGGCCTGCGGGAAGACGACCACCTTGCCCGGGAAGCGCTGGGCCGACATGCCCTCCAGCCCCTCGCGGGCGCCCTCGAGGCCGGTGACGGCGGCGAGCGTCTGCTCGGGCGAGAGGGAGCCGTCGAGCGATTTTCTGAGCACCAGGCGCAGGTCGGCGATGGATGACCCGCTCGAGCCGATGATGCGCAGTTGGCGTGCGTCGCGCACGGCGTTCACATCCAGGGTCGCTGTAGTGCCGCGGTTGAGGCCGGCGAAGACGTTCAGCACGCCGCCCGCACCCAGCTCGTTATAGGCGCGCGCCACCACGGCCGGCACCGGGGCCAACACGACGATATAGTCGGGGCCCTGGCCGTCGGTCAGCTCCAGCAGCTTGGCCTTGAACGCCTCGGGGGTGAATTGTGGGTCGGCCAGGCACACCAGGTCCACATGGTTGCGGCGGGCAAGGGGGCCAAACTTGCGCTCGACCACAGCCAGGCGCTCGGGCAACAGGTCCGAGGCGATGACGCGGCGCGGGCCGCGGGCGCCCAGCTCCAGCGCGCGTTGAACGTGCATGTGCCCCATGGGGCCGGCGGCGCCGATGACCCAGATCACGCCGCCGGGCTTGATCTGGCGGTCGAACTTGTGATAGGCCGCGCTGATATCCGGGCTATCGGTGCCGCCCAGAAGCATGCGCTCATAGTGCAAGCGCCCCACATCCACCGGCGCCGCCTCGGCATAGGGCTCGGTGGAGGCCAGGATAAAGGCGCCCTCAAAAGCCGTCAGCGCCATGGCGGGCGCGATATGCGAGGCGGGGTGCGGGCCCATCAAGATACAATCGTCAAAGGCCTTGACGCCCGCCGCCTCGGCGGCCCGACCGAACTCTGTGGGCTGCAGGCCGTTGACCTCGATCAGCTTGATGCCCAGCTCGGCGGCGCGGATGGCCAGGCTTGACTTGAAATCCTCCGACACATCGGTGAGCACGACAACGCGCGGATGGCAGGCATCATCAAAACCGCGACTCAGGGTATAGCGGCCGGCGGAGGGGGCGCCGAAGAACCAGGCCGCCCCGCCCGGCTTGAGGTTGTCGCGGTACTCGATCACATAGGCGGATTCCACACAGGCCCAAGGCTCGGAGAGCGCCGCCGCGGCATAGCCCTGCTGCGGCTGCAGGGGCAGCAGGTAGCACCCCTCGTCGCCGTCGAGTACCTCTTTCCCGAACACGTTGTATTGCTGCAGACCGCCCGGGATGACATAGCCCACGGCCAGGCTGACGCCCTTGTAAAAGACATCGGCTTGCACGACAAAGCGTTGGCCTACCTTGAACTGATCCCGGCGATTGGCGCCCACGCCGACCACGGTGAGGGCGATCTCATGCCCCAGCACCACCGGCTTGGTGCGCATATCCTCGATAATGCGGGGGTGCTCCTGACCAGCCTTGATGACCTTGAGGTCAGAGAAGCACAGACCGACGGCATCATTGCGGACCAGGATCTCATCGGGCCCATAGGTGGGGAGAGGGGCCTCGGTCGTGTGGCCATCGACGCCCAGGTTCTCAAACCCGGCGCCAAACAGGAGCCACTTGCGGTGGCTGGCGGGCAGGGGCTCGCTGCCCTGTCGATAACGCTGGACTTTTTCGCTCATGATTCACCTCGGTTGGCTATCGTAGACCGGGCAGGTTTCCGAGGCCTGTCAGGTCCAGAGCACTCTACACCAGAACCACTTCAATGCCGCGCTCGCGCAGGGCAGCAACCATCGCCGGGGGCGCTGCGCGATCGGAGATCACCCGGCGCACCATACTCCAGGGCACGAGCGACACGAGCGCCACCCGGCCCCATTTACTGGCATCGGCCACAATATTGACTTCTTTCGAAGCGCTGATCAATGAGCGTTTGAGCTCCGCCTCGTAGGCGTTGACATCGGTCAGGGCTTCGGGCGTCAGGCCGCGCACACCAAAGAACCCCTTGCCGGCGTTGCACTTGGCCAGCGTCTCGGCGCCCAGCGCGCCGACCAGAGAGACAGTGTCACGCTCCAGCATGCCGCCCGGCATGACGACCGTAATGCCGGCGGAGTCGATCAGCTCGAGGGCCACAAACAGGGAGCTGGTCACGACGGTCAGCTCACGCCGGTCGCGGATACGGCGGGCAATCTGCAGAGCGGTGGTCGAAGCATCGAGGGCAATGGCATCGCCATCGCGGATCATCTCAGCGGCTGCCGCGCCGATGCGCCCCTTTTCCTCCACCTGCTGAAACTCGCGCGCCTGCAGCGAAAACTCGCGGCCGTTGCGTTCCACCCGCACCGCACCACCGTGAGTGCGTAACAGCAGCCCGCGGCGCTCCAGCTCATCGAGGTCGGTACGTATAGTCGCCGGAGACACTGCAAAGCGCTCGCTCAGCTCGGCCACCGACATGGCATGCCGTTCGGCCACCAACAGCGCGATCTGATTGAGGCGCTCCTCAGGAAAGAGCTTACGGGCGGAAGAATCAGTCATTGCTTTGCAGTTCCTAGCGTTTATTGCGGTTTACTTGCATCTACTTGCGATTTTAGCACATATCGGGTCTTGCGTCAATACCCGATAGGAGATTGCAGGTGTTATGGGATAGGCGGTGGCCTGGGTGGCTGCCGGGGTGCATGCGGAGCGAGAGGCCCGGCGCGAACCCTTTGGGGGATCCGGCCGTGAAGACTATACTACCCTTATGCGGCAGCAGACGGCTCAGGAGGCAGTGTAATCTGCGTTCATCGGCGCGCATCTGCGGTTCCATTCCGTTCTTCATTCTGCAAGGAGGCATCCCATGGCAGAGGAAACCCTCGGCACCACGACTATCACCCAGATCGGCATTATCGTGCACGACATCGAGGCCAAGGCCAAGGCCTGGAGCGAGATCCTGGGCCTCCCCGTACCCCCCATCATCATCACCGACCCGGTGGAAAAGGCGCAGACCGAGTATCGAGGGGAGCTCAGTGAGGGCAGGGCCAAGCTGGCCTTTTTCAACTGCGGCCAGGTGCAGATCGAGCTGATCGAGCCCGTCGGGGGACCCAGCACCTGGAAGGAGCAGCTCGATACTCACGGCGACTCGCTCCATCACATCGCCTTTGTCATCAAGGGTATGAAAGAGAAGATCGCCTACCTGGAGGGCAAGGGCATCTCTCTGGTGCAAAAGGGCGAGTACACCGGCGGCCGCTACGCCTACCTGGATGGTGTGGCCAAGCTGGGAGGGATCTTGGAGTTGCTGGAGAACGACTGACGAGGACAATAGGTGATGCGTATCGTGCGCCACTTTCGACATTCCCCCCACTTTGTGCTATGCTCACCCTCGAACGGTGGTGGAGGTTTCCCATTTCCAGGAGGATGAGCATGGCATACAAAGATGAGGCTTTGCAGCGTCTGGCCGACAAGATGGCCGCGCGGGGTATGGATCTGGAGCAGGTCCTGACGGCCCTGGCGGAGCAGCGGGTAGAAGTGCCCTCTTGGGGCTTTGCGGATTCCGGCACGCGCTTCCAGGTGTTTCATCATCCAGGGGCGGCGCGCACGGCTCAGGAAAAGCTGGATGATGCGGCCCAGGTGCAGCGCTACACGGGCATCTGCCCCAGTGTGGCCCTGCATATTCCGTGGGACAAGACCGATGATTACGAGGCGCTCAAGGCCTATGCTGGCCGGCTGGGGCTGCAATTGGGCGCCATCAACCCCAACCTCTTCCAGGAAAAGGAGTACAGGCTTGGCAGCCTGTGCCATCCGTCAGCCGAGGTGCGCCGGCAGGCAGTGGACCACTGCCTGGAGTGTATCGATATCGCCCGCGCCACCGGTTCCAAGGCGATCAGCCTGTGGCTGGCCGATGGCACCAACTATCCCGGGCAGGATATCCTGATGGCGCGCAAGCATCGCCTGGAAGAAACCCTGCGCGAGATCTATGCGGCGATGGACCCCGATATGCGCCTGCTGGTCGAGTACAAGTTCTTCGAGCCGGCGTTCTATTCCACCGATATCCCCGACTGGGGCTTTTCGTTCCTGCTCTGTCAGAAGCTGGGCCCGCAAGCGCAGGTGCTGGTGGACCTGGGGCACCACCCCTTGGGCACCAATATCGAGCAGATTGTGGGCACACTGCTGGATGAGGGCAAGCTCGGCGGCTTCCACTTTAACGCCAAAAAGTATGCCGATGACGACCTGATGGTCGGCTCCACCAACCCCTATGAGCTTTTCCTGATCTTCAATGAGCTCATCGCCGCGGGTCAGCGCGCGGCGCAGGTGGCCTACATGATCGATCAGAGCCACAATGTCGAGGGCAAGATTGGGGCCATGATCGTGTCGGTCATGAACGTGCAGACGGCCTATGCCAAGGCGCTGCTGATTGACCGCGCGGCGCTGGAGCGGGCGGCGGAGGCGGGCGACGTTCTGGGCGGCAATGCGGTTTTGGATGATGCCTACCAGACGGATGTGCGGCCGCTGTTGGTGGAGGTGCGCCGGCGGTTGGGCGTGCCCGCCGATCCTCTGGCGGCCTATCGGGCCTCGGGGTACGAGCAAAAGATCGCGGCCGAGCGCGGGTAAGTGATAATGCGGCGCAATGGGCGATGCGTAAGGTCGCCGTTGCGAAGCATATGCTGCTCTTGATGACGCTCGCGCCAGTACCACAACCGTACTTGAGATAAATGGCGCCCGGCAGCAGCCAGCGAACCTGCTCCATATCAGCCCGGCCCTGACCCGGGGCGGGGATGGGGTGGGTTGGCAGCATTTGGGCCCGCCCGTGGGCGGCCTCGGATGCAGCTAACCCACTCCACCCCCAAACAGAGCAACCCGATGCAGAGCAGGCGATGCACATCCCGGTTAAGTTGCTGCCGGGTGTGGTGCCGGGGTGAAGGCTGCCAGCTCGGGGGCGCTGACAAGCAACAGCTCATTCCAGTGGAGCCTCGTCATGCTGGTGGCGGCATGCAGCACAATAGCCAAAGAGGCCCATGTGGTCTGCGCGCAGGCTAAAGCCATATTCAGCCTCGATGTGCTCGCGCAGGCCGCGCAGGATCTCATCGGGCAGCTCAATCTGCCGGCCACAGCTCAGGCAGGTGAGGTGGTGATGGGGGTGATCGGCGATGTACTCAAAAACCCGGCACTCGTCACCCAGGTCGGTCTCAGCTACCAGACCCATGTTTTTCAGCCACTGCAGGCTGCGGTAGATAGTGGCCGCGTTGATCATTGGATAATCGGGCAGCACGCGCTGCAAAACCTCTTCCGCCGTCAGGTGGCCGGCGCCCTTGATCACATCCAACACCAGCAGACGCTGGGGAGTCAGCCGGTAGCCCCGCGCACGCAGCTCCTGGGCCGTTTCCATATGGTGGCTCATAGTACTTGCCTTTCCCTGTGCACCCTCAGCAAGCTTGGGTGAGAGTACAATAGCAGTTTACCACGCTTGCCCGCGGAAGAAAAGTGATTGCCAGATTGGCGGTGACCGGGCCCCATGCTTCGCGCTACCCCGTTCAGCTTTACCCCCTCACACCCTCTGGCCTGTGCCGGGCGACAGCGGAGTGGGAGATCCGTCTGTTGCCAGGGAGGCGGGCCAGTGTTGTAGTGAGACATGCAGAGGCATGCTCCAGCGATAGGTTGATTCGGCATCACCCCGGCACGTCTCTTGCTGGCAGGCTGGTGAGCCAGTAACCTGCCTGTCAGGGGCGTTTGCAGGTCCTGGTATACTATGGATAGTTGATCAGCCTGTGGGGGCAAGCACACCTGGCCTGGCCTATCCCCATGATCAACCTCTCTCTGCAGAAAGGAGTGCCATCCATGCCCGTGCAAGTTGCTGAAAACGTCTATTGGGTCGGCGCCGTAGACTGGAATGTGCGTAATTTTCACGGCTACACCTATCTCACTCCACGCGGCACGACTTATAATGCCTACCTGATCGTGGATGAGCAGATCGCCCTGGTGGATACGGTGGCCCCCGGCTTTGAGGAAGACATGATGGAGCGCATCCGCGAGCTGGTGGACCCGGCCGATATTCGCTACCTGATCGCCAACCACGGCGAGCTGGACCATTCCGGCTCCATCCCCTATGTGCTCGACGAAGCGCCGGAGGCCGAACTCATCTGCACGCAAAAGGGCACCGAGACCCTGGGCAGCTATTTCGGCCTCGAGGATTTCCACGTCGTCAAGACGGGCGATACCCTGCCCCTGGGCAAAAAGACGCTCAGCTTTATCGAAGCGCCCATGCTGCACTGGCCCGATACCATGTTTACCTACGATGCCGCAGATAAGCTCCTCATGCCGAACGATGCTTTTGGGCAGCATCTGGCGACCTCGCACCGCTTTGCCGACGAGGTGGATCCCTGCCAGCTGTGGGATGAAGCGGTCCGCTACTATGCCAATATCCTTACCCCCTTTAGCCGGCTGGTGCTGCGCAAGCTGGATGAAGTGGCCAAGCTCAAGCTGGATATTGCCACCATCGCGCCGAGCCATGGCGTGATCTGGCGGCGTGACGTGGGGGCTATCCTGGAGGCCTACCGCCGCTGGGCTGCGGGCGAGGCCAAGCCGAGGGTGGTCATTGCCTATGAGACGATGTGGGGCTCCACGGCTCAGCTGGCCGAGGCGCTGGCGCGAGGCGTGGCCGACGAGGGCGTGGAGGCGCTCGTGCGCAGCCTGCCCCAATCGGACCGGACGGATGTGATCGGCGAGGTGCTGGAGGCTAAGGGTGTGCTTGTGGGCTCCTCAACCCACAACCAGCACTCGCTGCTGAATATCGATTCGTTCATGCACGATCTGCGCGGCCTGCGCTTTACGGGCAAAATCGCCGCTGCCTTTGGCTCGCATGGCTGGGCGGGCGGCGCCGTGCCTGAGCTGGAGGAGGGCCTGCGCCAGGCGGGCTTTGATGTCATGGAGGCCAACCTGGCCATCAAGTGGGCGCCCGACGCTGAGGACCTGACCCGCGCCTATACCTTCGGCCAGACGTTTGCCCAGGAGGTCAAACGCTCGCTGGCCCAGCCGGCCGAGCCCCATCATGGGACGGAGGCGTAAAACGTACGAGGCTTATGCGCCAACCTTTCGCACTGACCAACTGGAAAATGGCCATGACGGTGGCCGAAAGCCGGGTTTTCGCCGAGCGCTTTATCGCGCTGGCGGGTGATCTGCTGTCGCGGGTGGAGGTGTTGATCTGCCCGCCGTGCACGGCCCTTTACCCGCTGGCGCAGGAGCTGCGCGGGCGCGGGGTGGCCCTTGGGGGGCAGGACGTCTCGCCCTTCTCGGACGCCGCGCATACCGCGCAGATCTCGGCGGCGCTGCTGGCGGATGAGGCCCTGGGCTGCCGCTACGTGCTGCTGGGCCATTGGGAGGTGCGGCGCGACCGGGGGGATGACGACGCCCGGGTGAACGCCAAGGCCCACCGCGCGCTGGAGGCAGGGTTGCATCCGCTGCTGGCGGTCGGTGAGGCGGCCGACCGGCGCGGGGAGGCCTTCAGCGACCTGGAGCGCCAGCTTCCGGCCCTGCTGCGGGGGTTCTCGGCCGAGCAGGCGGCGGGGGCGGTGTTCATGTACGAGCCCGAGTGGACCATCGGCGTAGCTGAGCCCGCCCCGCAGGAACACATCGCCCTGGCCTGCGAGCTGATCCGCGCCTGGCTGCACGAGCGCTATGGCGCGGGGACGGCGGACGCCGCGCGCATTATCTACGGCGGCTCGGTCACCCCGGAATACGCCGCCGAGCTGCTGCGCGCACCCGATATCGACGGCCTCGGCGCTACCCGGCGCGGCCGCGACCCGCAGTCGTGGGCGCAGATTGTGAGGTTGATTGCAGAGGCGAAAGGCAGGTAGAGGTTCTAGCCCGCCAG
>DAOTVS010000161.1:0-17884 GCA_034436375.1 Anaerolineae bacterium
GCTCCGGCTGTTCTGTGCCTGCGTGAAGCGTGATGTCGGAGGCTTCACGAATGCCAGAGCCTTTTCCCCCTACCAGACTGATGGTGACTGCACCGAGGGCTCGGGCCGCCTGCAGGGCATTGACCACGTTGGCGGTGTCGCCCCGGCGCGAAATGGCCAACACCACATCGCCGCGCCGGATGCGGCCACGGATCTGCTCAGCATAAATGTCCTCATAGGCCCAATCGTTCTGCCAGGCCACAATCTGGCGCGGTGAGCCCAGCACCTGCACCAGGCGAAACCCGGCCGCGGGGGGCCGTGCTGAGCCACCTGCAACTTGAGCGCCGCCCAACCCCGAGCTCATGCCCTGGCTCAATTCGCGTACAAAGTGCTCGACGCTGGCGCTATCTTCGGGCGGGCAGAGCACGAAAATCGTGCCACGCCGCCGGTGCACGTCGACCAAAGCGCTGGTGGCCTCGGCGATGGCCGCCTCGGAGATGCTGCGCAAGGCATCGTACACCTGATCCTGGTACTGTCTGAGAAAGCCAAACATACATAGCTCCTTACGGCCACGAAGTCTCCAGGAGCGGCGTCATGATGGCCTCCTGGATCACCGAGTTGTCGGGCCGGGTCACCATAAAGACGATCAGCTCAGCCACCTCGCGTGGGTCCTGCAGCTTGTCGGCATCGGGCATGGGAATATCGGTGCTGGCAAAGCGATCGAAAAAGTGGGTGCGCATGCCGCCCGGCACGACGATGCTGGCTTTGATGTTAAACGGTCGCCCCTCCACGCCCAGCCCCCGCGTAAAGCCGACGAGCCCCCACTTGGAGGCGTGATAGGCCGCAGCCTGCCCCCAGGCCCGCTTGGCGGCAGTGGAGGCGACATTGACAATGTGGCCGCGCTGCTGACGCTTCATGATGGGCAGCACGGCCTTGCTGAAAAGAAAGGGCCCGCGCAGGTTGATGGCGATCACCTGGTCCCACTGGGCAATGCTCATCTCATCGACCGATACCGTGTGATCGATAGCGGCATTGTTCACCAGAATATCGATGCGGCCATAGTCGGCGGTGACGCGGTCAACGGCGGCCTGGATCTCCACCTCGTTGCGCACATCAACGGGCAGGGCCTTGGCCAGGGCGCCCTGAGCGCGGATTTCCGCCGCGACACGCGCGGCATTATTGCCATTGACATCGGTGCAAATGGCGAGTGCGCCAGCGGCAGCCAGCGCCCGGCTTGTCGCTTCACCCAACCCACTGCCTGCGCCAGTAACGATGGCGACCTGATCGGTGAGAGGCAGGTCCATGCATGGCTCCTTCTTGTAGAGAGTGTATTGGCGGGCGTCGGGGCCCCCGCCCGGCAGCCTTTGTCTTTAAGGTACATAGCAGCATCTGTGCCAGGGGTCTGCGGGCGGTGGGGTATCCTTACATCTGGGGGGGAGACCGGTTCTGACCCTATGGCGCGTAGATCGGCGCGAGCCGGGGGAACATGTGGTCGGCTTTGACGTCGCGGTCGCTCGTCTCGCTGGGCAGCTCCAGGTGATAGGCTTCGGCGGGCAGGATGGCGCAGCCGCCATAGCGCCGCGCCAGGAGCAACTGGGCCAGCACCTCTTCCCCCGAGTGATTGGGGGGCAGCTCCGTCCACCAACTAAAGCCCCCTACGCTGAGGAGCTTTTCGCGGTCATAGACGACGTTGGCCCCCACCCAAGCAACCTTGTAGCGCACGGTGCGGCCATCGTGCGCATAGAGGCGACTCAGGTGCAGGGGGTTGGCACGCGTGTGCAGCCGATAACGCGGCCAGGGAATCGTCTCCCAGGTGTGTCGCTCTGGGCAGACGGGGCCTGTCCAGGGTTCAAAAGCATCCAGGTCGCCGGGTAACAGTTCGTGAGCGTATTTGAGCCCGCTGATGCCCGCACCAACAAAGCCACACTGCTCCTGCCGGATGACCTGTACCATGCGCTCGAGCATGGTGGGCCCCAGCAGGATATCGTCATCGAGAAAGTGCACCAGGGGCGCCTGCGCCTGCTCCAATAAGAACTGGCGCTGTTGCGCCATGCCACGACGGGGGTGATTGCTCAGAGTGCGCACCGGGTGGCCGGCCAACTCCAGCGCCCGGCACAGGGTGACGATCTCACCATCCTGCAGATAGGGCTGTTCCGGCGTCTGGTCGGAGATGATGACGGCATAGTCACGCCAGGTTTGCCCCAGCAGCCCGGTCAGGGTGATAGCCAGAGCCGTTTTGCGGTTGCAGGTTGGGATCAGCACATCTACTGCCGGCATAATACTTCCACCCAGACACCTGACAGGTTTGCGAAACCTGTCAGGTGTCTCACAGGCTATCGCTGCGCGGGCTGGGCAGGCGGATGGCTGAGAGGGGCAGAGCCACGGCCGCGACCGCTTTGCCCGCTTCGGCGCCCCCAATCAGCGTCTCGTACAGCGCAGCGGTGCGCTCTACAACCCGCGCCCAGGTAAACTCTCGCTCTACTCGCCGGCGTCCCGCGCGGCCCATACGGTGCCGCAGTTCGTCATTGCTCAACAACTGTTGCAGCGTGTTGCGCAGGGCAATCGGGTCCCGCGGGGGCACCAGGAGCCCGGTCACCCCCTCTTCCACCGTGTAGGTAATGCCCCCCACTGCCGAGCCGATAAAGGCGCGCCCGCAGGCCTGCGCTTCCAGCGGGGTAAGCCCAAAGGGCTCGTACCAGGGAATGCTGACCATAACGTCGGCGGCGCCATAGTAGAGGGCCAGCTCATCGGGCTGACGCTTGCCTACGAACCAGACTTTGTCGCTCACACCCAGCGTTTCCGCCAGGCGCCGCAGACGCAGGAGCTCGGGGCTCGAATCTTGCGCCGGGTCGCGCTGTTCCCCGCCGACGATCAGCAGACGCATCGGCCGCGCACTGGCGCAGCACGCCAGCCCAGAAAAGCCCTCAATGAGGGTATCGACCCCTTTGCGCGGCACCAGGCGCCCCACATAGCCCACGATAAACTCGTGTTGCGAGAGCCCCAACCGCGCCCGGGCGGTGCGCTGCGGCACCGGGTGAAAGCGGTCGACATTCACCCCCGAGGGAACGACGCACACGTTGCGCACGTCGGCGGTATAATACCGGCGCAGATCATCCACCTCGGCCGGGCATTGGGCAATCAGGCAATCCACCTCGCGGATGATGCGGCGCTCCACCGCCCGCCGCTCGGCAGGGCTGGTATCGGCTTTGCCCTGCTCCAGGCGCTTGATGGCGCCCAGGGCATGGAAGATGTGCACCACGGGCAGCCCCAAAAGGGCCTTGAGCTCACAGGCGACCCATCCACTCATCCAAAAGTTGGAGTGGATCAGGTCATAGGGCCGGCGCTGGCGCCGCATATAGGCGGCGATGCCCGCCAGGAAATCTGGCATGAGCGGCCAGAGCTCATCCTTCTTGATGAACTGGGCCGGCCCAGCGGCAATGTGAACGACCTGCACCCGCGGCGCCAGACGTACCACCTCCCCCGGGCGCGGGCTATCGCGCCGGCAAAAGACATCGACCTGATAGCCGAGCTGAGCCAGACCGGTGCTCAGCTCATAAACATAAACGTTCTGACCGCCGGCATCCTCGCCGCCCAACAGAGCGAGCGGATTGGCATGTTCACTGATCATAGCGATGCGGCCGAGAGCTCTCATGGCAAAGCCTCGCGCGCCTTGGCGGCTGTGAAGAGCGGGCGCGGGGCGCCCGCCACCTGGCGCAGCACCTGGTCCCAATCGCGCACAAAGCGCTGCAGGTTGTAGCGCTCGCGGGCTACCTGCTGGCCGCGCCGCCCAATCTCAGCAGCCAGCTTGGGATCTCGCAGGAGAATGTGCATCTTGTCCACAAGTTCCTCCAGGTTGCTGGAGATAAAGCCAGTGACGCCATCCTGGATCACCCGCGGATGCTCGGTGACCGCAAAACAGAGCACCGGCAGCCCCACCATCATGGCTTCCAACATGGCCAGGCCAAGGCTTGTATAGCGAATTGGGTGCCAGTAGAAACGGTAACGCGCCTCTATGGCGTGCAGGTTGACGAAAGGAATATCGCCCAGCCCCCCCAGTTCCTCGGTCCCCATACCGATCAACTCGAGCGGCACACGCCGGCGGACGTCCAATACCAGGTCCAGCCCCGTGATGCGGGGGCGCTTTTGCATGCCATTGGCCACCACCACGCCGCATTCGAGTTCGCCCGTATACTGCACATCGGCGGGCACACTCACCCCGTGCTCCACCACCGCTGTCGGCGTGCGGCCCGTGTCCCACATCAACCGGTTGTAGTGGGTCACATGAACCAGGAGCACGTCCGGATCGTTGACCGGGTGCTCGGTCGCGACGGCATGCGGCCGCGGCACATTGTGCTCCAGGTAGACACGGGGCAGGCGCTGCTGGTCTGGGCTCAGGATCTCGTACTGATCCTCGGTATAGTTCTGCAGACTCTGGTAGAGCACCAGGTCGAGGGGCAGATGGCGCACCTCCTCGACCGGCACTTCGTGTACCCACTCCGGCCAGTGAAAGGTCGCCCCTTTTCCCCCATAGCCAACCGGCCGCCCCTCTCGGACGGGCAGGTACCAATTGTGCGGCACCTGGCACAGGTTATTGAGATAGGTCCCGTGTATGTGCCAGGTGAGGATATTGAGCCGTTCGTCAGCCATGTTCTCTCCGATTGCTGATAGCTTGGTAGATCTCCAGATGCCGTTCGGCGATAGTCTCCCAACTATAGGCCGCAGCCGCAGCCTGGGCGCGCTCGCCCAGTTCCCGGCGAGCATCCGGGTCGGCCAGCAGTTTGGCCAACGCATCGGCCAGAGCTTCAGGGCTGCGGCTGGGCACGAGCCGGCAGGCGCGATCCAATTCGGGCGGCGATACGGCGGGGCGTGTGGCCACAACGGGCAGTCCATGGGACCACATGGCCAGCAGCGAGCCGCTCTTGAGGGTGACCCCATCGTTAAAGGGCAACACGCCCACATCGGCGCCGCTGAGGTGCTGCGAGATGATGCTGTCGGGCTGATAGCCGGTCAAACGGACAGCGTTATCCAGGCCCAGCTCACCGATCAGCCGCTGCAGCTTTTGTTGGTATTGGAGCGCCTGGTTGTCATGCAGGGCCAGGCTATGAATGCCCCCGTTCAGCAACAGGCGGGCTTGCGGATAAGCGGCCAGTACGCGCTCAAAAGCTCGCAGCAGCGTCTCGATTCCCTTTACCGGGTGCACAAAACCAAAATACGAGATGATCGGCGTATCGTGTGGCCAGCCAAAGCGTGCGCGCAGGGCCGCCCGAGCCATCTCGCGGTTAGTGGCGAGCAGGGGGATATTGGGCCCAATGGGCACCTGGGCGACCCGTCCACTGAGCTGCGGCAGCCTGGACACGAGCGTGCGCAAAGCGCCATCGTGGGTGACAATGATCTTGTTTGCCCCGACCAGGAGGCCAAAATCCTCGCGATCCCACATCCCATGCTTTTCGCCCCAAGGCCCCAGGCTCTTCCACAGGGGCCCCTTCCATTCCCACCACCCATACTCGTGCAAGGTCACGACGATGGGGCCGCGCCAACCGGCGGCGCGCAGCGCTTGCGGCAGCCAGAACACGGCGCGCCGGAAGTCAAAGCTGCCGGCCGCATGCTGGATGTGCAGGATATCGGGATTCAGGCGCCGAATCGCGCCCGGCAGAGAGAGGAGCATCCCCGGCCCCCAGCCCACTGTGCCGCCCATCACCTCGCCACGCTGGTGGTGCTCTGCGGCAGCCTGCGTGGTCATGACACTGCACTGAACGCCACGGAACCGGAGCGCATCCATCAGGTGGGCCGTATAGTGCGAAACCCCACAGCGGTCGGGGCGGAATGAGCCGGGTAGGAAAGCAACTCTCATGCCGGGCGCTGCCTCGATCGAGCCCAGTGGAGCGCTGCGCTTACCGTGGGCCAGACCTGTGCCAGGGTCAAGTGCTGCAGGTTATGGTCGGGGCTGATGACGGTGCGGTGGCGCCGCGTGTCCAGGGGCGCCCAGCGCGCCGGCTCGGTAGGGCCGAAAAGCACGACAGAAGGCACGGCGCGCGCCCACGCAATGTGCGACGGCCCCGAATCGTTGGTGACCAGCAGGTCCACCCGCTCCAGCAGGGCCGCCAGAGAGCCAAGGCTCGTCTTGCCTGCCAGATCGAGAACCGGGGCGCGGCATGCACGGCGCACCAGAGTATTGATGCCGGCATCATCGGGGCCACCGGTGAGCACGATCTGGCACCCCTGCTGATCCCAGAGTTGGTCAGCGAGGGCCGCAAAGCGTTCTGGCGGCCAGCGGCGGGCTGCGCTGCGCGAGCCGGCATGCAGCGCCACGATGGGGCGCGAGCGGTCGAGGGGTGACAACATCTCCTCTGCTTCAGTGGCTTCGGCCGCCAGTATCGGCAGCTCGGGCCGGGGCAGCCCCGTAGCCCCCACATGGGCCACCAGGGCAAGCCATTTGCGCGCCTCATGCACCCGATCGCCCGGGTAGACGATGGGGTGCGAGAGGGGGCTTTTGCTGCCCGGCGGCGTATAGCCCAGGCTGACCTGTGCACCCAGGCCGGCCACAAAGTCGTTGCTTTCCGGGCCACTGCCATGCATCTGGATAGCCAGGTCAAAGCCCATCTTGCCGGCCTTGGCCAGGAAAGCCTCGGTCGCCGCCGGCTCATAGGGTACTTCGGAGATGCCCTGGCACCCGGGAAAGGGCAGAAAGCGATCAATATAGCGATAGCGAGCCAGAAAAGGCTCAATCCAGGGCAGGCCGATGTAGGTGAGCTCGGCGCGCGGGAAACGGGTCTTGAGGGCGCGCAGGGCCGGTTCGGCACAGATGAAATCGCCCACGTAGAGCGCCCGTAGAACGGCGATACGTTTGATGATCATGATGCCTCCATTGCGATGGACGGCGCCGCAAACGACCGGCCCTGCAGCAGATCGAGGGCGGCCATGACGACCTTCTCTGGTTCGATATCGAGGCAGGCCAGGCCGTGCGGGCAGGCGAAGCCGAAGCAGGGTTGGCAAAGGGTGGCGCGCCGCAAAAGGCGCGCGGGCCCATGGCGAGGCGCCCATTGCTGCTCCAGCTCTGTACCGGCGAAAAGGACCACTTGAGGCCGGCGCTTGGCGTCGGCCAGGTGCATGGTGGCTGTGTTGTTAGTCAATACCAGGCGCGCCGCCGTGACCAGCGCGGCGAGCTCTCCGAAGGAGGTCTCGCCCACCACGCTCACGGCGCCCGGGCCCAGCTCTTCCAGCAGGGCCTGCGACCGGTCACGATCGTGGGCCGCACCAGCGACGACAATGGGAAGCCCCGTCGTGCGCATGAGCTGCCGACCGGCGGCGCCAAAGCGCGTGTAGGTGCGAGCCGGGCAGCTGGTCCAGGGTGTCAGGAGCACATAGGGAGCGCCCGGCGGCAAGCCGCGGCGAGCCAGAGCTTCGGTTGCGCTGAACTGATCGGCAGCCGGAATGCGGATGGCCAGACTCCGGTCTTGCACCACCATACCCACGCTTTCTATCAGGCGCAGATTGCGCTCCACCTGGTGCGCCTCCAGCGGCGTCGGCGACGGGGGCATATCGGTGAGCACAGCGCCGCCAAAGTCCTTGGGCTCGCCCAGGCGCAGGGGGATACCGGCCAGGTAGCAGGCATAGGCGGCCACATGGGGCGTCTGCGAGAAGCTGGTAAAGATGATCGCCGCATCAAAAGCCTGCGCCTGCAGGGTGCGAATCAGCCCCATTTCGCGTTCAGGGGCAAAGGGTAGCTCGCCCAAATCCTGCCACAGGCTGCGCCAGGCCAGCACATCGTCAACCCATGGCAGCAGGCGCGCGGCCCCATCGCCGGCTGGGCTGACCATCAGCGTCAGGTGCGCCTCGGGCAAGTTCTCTTTGATGGCCCGCAACGCGGGGCCAGTCATCACGACATCGCCCAGGTTGTCCAGGCGCAGGGCAAGAATGCGGCGGGCTCTCTCCCAGTTCTCCCTCATCTCGCTCATAGAGTGCGCTCCGAGAGGGGTTTGCCCCACCAGACGGTCATATCCAACAGCGGCTGGGCGGCCTCGAGCACATCACCCACGCTGATATCCTCCACGCAAGTGCGCCATTGAGCAAAACCAGGTGCGGGATTTTCCTTGCTGAGGG
The DNA here is from genome assembly GCA_034436375.1 of Anaerolineae bacterium. Taxonomy (GTDB): domain Bacteria; phylum Chloroflexota; class Anaerolineae; order SpSt-313; family SpSt-313; genus DAOTVS01. Next base: position 8,080 of record DAOTVS010000161.1, read on the forward strand.
GGCAAGCGCCCGCGTACCAGCAGGGCTGGCGAGTGAAATCGGCCACGTCGCGCAAGGGACATTCGGGGTAGCCCTGACAGTTGGCGTGTGGAGGCTGCAGGCCATAGCGGCCGTGCCAGGTAGGCCCGTAGAGCGAGACGGTGAGCGCCCCGGCAGCGGCCGCTGCGCGCACCGGGCCGGTATCAGAGCCCACGACCAGGTCCATGTAGCTCATGGCGGCGGCGAAGCGGCCCAATGAGATGCTGGGCAGGATCTCTGTATCCGGGCCCAGGGCGTGCGCAAGGCGCCGGGCCGTGGCCATTTCGGCGCGTGTGTTGCCGGCCGAGACGAGGATATCGAGGCCAAACTCATCGCGCAATATCGTGCCCAGGGCGATATAGCGTTCCTCCGGCCAGGTCTTGATCGGCATACCGGCATGCGGATGCAGCAGCGCCCGCCGTCCGGGCCTCTGAAAACGGGCAGCCGCCCACATGCGATCTGAGGTCGCCAGCGCCAGGCGCGGCTTGAGGTCCACCGCCCAGGGCTCAATGAGTCCTTCCCCGGCCAGGATCTGCAGGAAACGCTCCTCGATGCGCTGGTCGGGCGGCGGGCGCCGCCACAGATTGGCCACCACCCGTGTGCCCGTGGACTCGAGCAGAGCGTCGATGCCAGCATAGGTCGTATCGGAGACTACCAGGTCGAAAGATTCGCTCGCCAACAGGGCTTCCAGGGCCTGTCGTGGGCGGTCTGGATCCGCGGCACTGCCCCGCTCGGCCGTCGTTACGCGCTGCACCAAGGGGTCGGCTGCCAGGAGCTCCGAGCCGGGCGCAAAGGTCAGGACGGTCAACTGGGCCTGCGGGTGCGAGAGCGCCAACGCATGGATCGCCGGCAGAGCGATCACCAGGTCGCCGAGGCCCCCCAGCAGCTCGACAAAGAGGATCTTGTTCATGGCACAGCCTCTGCCCTGGCTGCGGCGTGCTGTACTTCCTCGAGCAGGCTGCCCGCTGCTTCAGCCACGAGCTGAGGGGCAATATCGAGGCAGCTTTGCCCGTTGGGACAGAGGCGCTGATAGCAGAGCTGGCAGGGCACAATGCGGTTCAGCAGGCGTTGGGGCACCCGCCAGGGGCGCCACTGCTCCGGCGGGTTGGTCAGCGCAAACAGCTCGACGACAGGCGTCTTGACGGCGGCGGCCACATGAGCCGGCCCAGTATTGTTGGTGACGACCAGGTCCGCCGCCTCGATCAGGGCCGCCAGGTCCACCAGGCCGCCCTCGCCGGTCCAACGGAGGGCGGGGTGCGCCATACGGCCGAGCACTCGGTCTACCAAAGGCGCCTCTGCCGCGGAGCCGGTGACCACAATCTGCGCCTGCAGCCGCTCGATCATCAGGTCGGCGGCAGAGGCGAAGCGGCGCCAGTCGTAAGTGCGGGCCGGCATGGCGCACCCGGGATGCAGCACGATCAGGGGGCGTCGAAGGTCCACACCCTGCTCGCTCAAGCGCCGGCGCACACGCTTGCGGTTCAGGGCCGGCACCCAGAGCACCAGCTCGGCGTCGCGCGTATGATAGCCTATGGCGTGCACAAGGTTGAGCGCCCGCTCGACCTCATGGTAGAGGCCCGCCGGCCAGTGGTGGCGCGTCGTCAAGAGCGAGCCAGCGCCCTCGTCGGTAGCGCCTACGCGCAATGGTATGCCCGCCAGGTAGGCGAGAAGAGCCGCCGGCAACGGGCTCTGATGGTAACTGGTAAAGATAATGGCGCCATCGAAATCACGCTGGCGCAGCTCCTCCACCAGCCGCCATTCGCGCTCCGGTGTGTGCGGCGCTTCGAGCCAGGGGTCCGTCAGAGGAGAGGCATATTCGATCACCTCGTCCAGGTCCGGGTCCAGGCGCCCCGCCTGCGCGCCCGTCGGGCTGGTGAGCAGGGTGAGATGTGCGCCCGGCCGTGTTTCGCGGATGGCATGGAAGGCCGGCGTCATGAGGATCGTATCGCCCAGGCTATCGAGCCGGATGAGCAGGATACGCTTTGCATCGGCCCAGGCGTTGAGATTGGCTTGCTTGCGCTGCTGCCAGGCCAGTATATTCATGCTCACCCTCAATACACCGGCGCGCCAGGGCTGACCGGCAGCGCATCGATGGCAATCTCGGCCAGGCGCTCCTCTGCTGCGGGCAGGCCCGGTGTGATCTGACCCGATAACCGGCTGATCTTGCGTACGATGTTGGTAGTCGATTTGCCCTCGACCAGCGGCAGCAGGACTACCTGGCCGCCATAGCTCTGCACAATCTTGGCTTCGGGTAGGCGGTCAAGGGTATAATCAGAGCCTTTGACATAGACATCGGGGCGGATCTGGCTGACCAGCCGTTCCGGTGTGTTCTCCTCGAAGAGCACCACGTGATCGACCGCCTCCAGGGCGGCCAATACAGTAACGCGGTCCGACTGATTGTTGATGGGGCGCGTCTCGCCCTTGATCCGGCGCACTGAAGCATCTGAGTTGACGCCGACCACCAGCACATCGCCCAAAGCACGCGCCTGCTGTAAAAAGGTCACATGCCCGCTGTGCAAGATATCGAAGCAGCCGTTAGTAAAGACGATTGTCTTGCCGCTGGCGCGATATTCCTCCAGTTGCCGCAACAGGTCAGATGCATCCGCCAGGGGGTCGCCGCGTTGGCTGAGGCGCTGCAAAAGCTCTTGCTGCGATACGCAAGCCGTGCCCGCATGGGCTGTTGCGACAGCCGCAGCCTCGGCGGCAATCTCCGCCGCGGTCTGGATATCGGCGCCCACATCGATGGCAAGGCTGAGCGCTGCGATATAGGTATCGCCTGCGCCCACCGGCTGCGGGTTGAGCACCGGCCGCGCCGGCACCCGGTAGAAGGACCCGTCGCGCCCAAAGATCGCCGAGCCTTCCTCACCCAGGGTGATGATCACCCATTGGGTGCTCAGGCGGCGCATGAGCTGCGCGCCCAGCTCGTCCAAATGATCCTCTGCACGCTCCGGCCGCCATCCGAGCATGGCCGCCGCTTCATAGTGGTTGGGTTTGGCGACATAGAGCGGGCAGCGTCGGAAAGCCAGCAGGCGCTTGGAATCGAGGAGTAATTTCTTTTCGCCGCTGGCATTGAGCGTGGCCAGGGTTTCGATCAAAGACTGGCTCACTAAGCCGGAGTGGTAATCGGAGATGATGATCGTGTCGTGACTCGCATACAGCGCGCGAAAGCGGTCCAGGAAACGGCGCCGCGTTTCGCGGCTCAAAGGGGTCGTGTCGCCCTCATCAAAACGCACCATATACTGGCCATCGGCCAGAATGCGCAGCTTGTGCATTGTGGAGCGGTCAGGATCAACGATCAGGTTGGAGTGATCCACGCCGCGGGCAGCAAGCTCGCAGCGGAGCTGTTCCGATGCCGCATCAGCGCCGATCACGGCCAGGAAGGATACCTGCCCGCCGAGGCTGGCGACGTTGGCCGCCGTATTGGCAGCTCCACCTGGGGCTACCGTCTTTTGACGCGCCTCTACCACTGGCACGGGGGCTTCCTTGCAGACCCGCGTGGCGTGGCCATGCATAAACGCGTCGAGCAATGCATCGCCCACGACAAGCACCCGCCGCCCCCCAAAGCGGCGGACCGTGGGAATGGCAGCATTCATTGCGCTCCCTCCTGCGCAGCCTGGATCGCCCATTGAGTAGTAGGGATGGGGCTGGGGTTGCCAGGCAGTAAAGGTCCCTGAGTAAGCCGCGGCCGGTCGAGCACGGCCAGTGGCAGGGGGTCCACCGGCCGTCGGCTGAGCCCGTCTGCAGCCAAGATGAGTTGTGCTGCATGCGGCAGGTTCCGGGCGATAAAGGTCGGCGTGCGCAGGCTAGAGTCGGGCACCGGCTCGGTGCCCAGATCCAGCAGCACAGTACGGCAACCTGCCCGGTTGCCTGCCTCGATGTCATTCAGCACATCACCCACATACCACGACCGGCGCAGCGCCAAGCCATGCTCAGCCGCTGCCCGGAAAAACAACCCGGGCTCCGGCTTGCGACAGAGGCAGGCGCCGGTATAGCCGGCAGCGCTGCCCGGGCCATGGGGGCAGTAGTAAACGCCGGCCAGCAACACCCCCTGGGCAGCCAGCACCGCGCGCAGACGTGCGTGCACAGCCGCCAGGTCACGCTCACTCAGCAGCCCACGGGCTACCCCCGACTGGTTGCTGACGACCAGCAGCCGGTATCCGGCAGTGCTCAGCCACCGCAACGCTGGCGCAACACCGGGCAAAAGATGAACCTGTTCGGGATCCCGGCAATAGTGGTAGTTGTGGATCAGGGTGCCGTCGCGGTCGAGCAAGATGGCGGGTGTATCTACGCATGGGATCATGCCGCCCCCCTGTATCCCAGAGTATGAGGTTGACCCGAAGGACTACCACCCTACAGCGCGCCCGGGCGCCCTGTTCCAGGTGTGGGCAATGTGTTGGTGTCACAAGAATGACCCATACATACGCTGACAGGGTTAGCAAGAAATGTGCCAGTTCTTCTCAGGAGAAAAAGGGGGAAAGGGCAAGGGGCAGAAGGAGGCAGGGATTCTCCGTTGCCGGTCTATCGTGCTTCGCCCGATCGGGCATGAGTGACGGATCAGGAAAGGGGGGTCATTTGCAAATCTGTGAGGCGACGGGGCACATATTCCCCCTTTCGCCTCTTGCCCCGCCCCCCCTTTTCCCCTCGGCAGACGGGATCAGGGAACACTATCGGGCTCCCAGGCGACGGTGACATTCCGGCCACCGAGGGTCACCACATCGCCGGCGTGGAGCTTGCGGCCGCGCCGCGTCTCGACCTGGCCGTTGACCTTGACCTCACCGCTCTGGATAAGCAGCTTGGCCTGGCCGCCTGTTTCCACCAGCCCCTTCCACTTGAGGAACTGGTCCAGCTTGATAATCCGCTCTTCCTGCATGCTTCGCCTCCGGGCGCAAGTGAGTGCAACAGCGAGGGCCCACAGTATGGCTCGCACCATTTCGCCTGTCAAGCGGGCCGTGCTCGAGTCCAGTTGCCATAATTGACGCCCTCTCAGGCCATGCTATAATGTTCATGTCTAGTAGTCTCGCACGCTGGTTTTGACGAGCCAAGGTTGACCCTCTGTAGGGAACGGGTACCCATGAAAGCCAGTCCGGAGACCCTACGAGTGCCCTGTTCGCTGGGTTATGGGAAAGGTATCTTGCATGAACTCAGTTTCCGGCAAGCGTCTGCTTGCAGCCCTGCCGCTGCTGCCCAGATTTCTGGCGGTGGTGGCGCTCTGGCTGCTCAAGTCCTTGGTGGTTTTGGTTCTCTGGTCGGGCAGGTTCCTGGTGCTGTTGACACTCTGGCTGCTTAGCCAGTTGGTTGTGATGGTCCGTCGGCTGTACAGGCGCCTGGCGGCGGTGGTTTCCCGCCTGGATCGATGCCTGGCGGCGACGCGCGGCCTGGGCAGGCGACTACCGGCGCCTCCCAACCTGGGCCGAGGTCTTCCGGTGACAATCCCCTCGCTTTCCAGCCGTCTGTCCAAGTTGGCTTCTGCATACGGCTTCTCTCTGCTCTTGGTCGCCCTGGCAGCCGGCATGGCCCTGGCACCCGCCGCTCTCCATCTGCCGGTAGCTCACGGGGCTGTGGCATCGAGCACTGCCAAGGCCAAGCCGGCCCAACCGACGCCGGAGGCAGCGGGTTGGTGGCAGCGCTACACGGTAGCTGACAACGGCTATTCTCTGGCCCTGCCTCCCGACTGGCAGGTAGTGCCTGTGAACGGCCAGACCGACGTGCGCCCGGGCCAGGAACAGGATGCGGCGGCCGCTTCTGCGCTTGCGCAGCGTCTTCAGGAACGGGCACAGCCACGTCTGGATGCCGGGGCCGGCTTGTGGGCTGCTGTGGAGCCTCAGCAGGCCGGGGGCAGCACAGCCGCTAGCATCAACATCATCCGCCAGCCCTTGAGCAGTGCGCTCTCGGTGGATGCTTTTGCGCGCGCCAACATCGCCAGCTTGCAAAGGGCCGACCGGGCCGTCCGGACGACCAGTCAAGAGTGGCTATCAACCTCTGCGGGCCGCGTCCTGCGTGTGCAGCTAACCTATACAGCCCCAGCGGGCCAGAGCAGCAAGCCCCTGCAGGTGACTCAGTTCTTCCTGGTGAACGGTCGCAATGGCTATTGTATCACAGCCACGGTCAGCGCCGACCAGGCAACGGGTTATGCCGATGTTTTCGAGGGCATCGTGCGCTCATTGCGCTGGACAGCCTGAGAGCCAAATAGCCTGTGCTCATTTGCCCCTTTTTGTGAGATTGGATATCCTAGGGCTGTTGTGCAAGTCCTGGCCGCGGGAATGGCGGCGGTAAAGGAGTCTCTCATGGCGGACAAACTGAAACTGGCAATCGTCGGCTGCGGGAATATCTCGCGAGGATATGCCTCGACGATTCAGGGGCATAAAGATGTGTTGGAGATCGTCGGCGCGATGGATGCGATCCCAGAGCGCGCCAAGGCCCTGGTCGCGCAATATGGCGGCAAGTTTTATGCCACCCTGGATGAGGTGTGCGCCGATCCCGAAGTAGATGTGGTCGTCAACCTGACCATCCATCACGCCCACCCCACGGTCATTGCGCAGTGCCTGAACGCCGGCAAGCACGTCTACAGTGAAAAGCCACTGGCGCTGACCTATCCTGAGGCCAAGGCGCTGGTCGAATTGGCCGAGCGCAAGGGGTTGCGCCTGAGCTGCGCGCCCATGACTTTCATGGGTGAGGCTCAGCAGACGGCCTGGAAGGCCATCCGTGACGGCGTCTGCGGCACGGTGCGCCTCGTCTATGCCGAAGTGAACCACGGCCGGATCGAAGCCTGGCACCCCAATCCCGAGCCGTTCTACAAGGTAGGTCCCCTGTTTGACGTGGCGGTTTACCCCCTCACGCTGATGACCACCTTCTTCGGCCCCGCGCGGCGTGTGACCGCCTTTGGCAAGGTCCTCTATTCTGATCGTGTGACCAAGGAGGGCCGGCCCTTTACCATCGATACGCCCGATTTCTCGATTGCAGCGGTCGAGTTCGAGAATGGCGTGGTGGCGCGCCTGACGACCAATTTCTACGTCGGCTCCACCAAGCAACGCGGTCTCGAGTTCCATGGCGACAAGGGCACCGTGCACATCGGCTGCTTCCAGGAGTTCAGCACGCCCGTCTCCTATGCCGAGTTTGGCAAGGAACTCCAGCCCATCCCTTATGTACGCGAGCCGTTCAAGGGCATCGAGTGGGCACGCGCGCTCGTGGAAATGCACGAGGCGATGCAGGAGGGCCGCCCGCAGCGCGTGACCGGCGCTCAGGCAGCCCACGTGGTCGAGATCCTTTGCGGCATCACGACCTCGTTTACCGAGGGGCACCCAGTCGATATCACTTCTAACTTTGTGCGCCCCACCCCCATGCCCTGGGCCCTGTAGCCTCAGAGCCGTGGAACGGAGGAAGCAAGCACGAGGCTTACGGTTGCGCAGCCGTAAGCCTCGTGCTTGCTTCCTCCGTTCCGCAAGGGGCTAGACAGGGGGCGCTGAACCGGCTATACTGCCCTCATTCCCCGGGGCCAGTTGGGCCCGACATTACGAATTGCTGGGGGTCTTATGCGACTCGATCTGCATATCCACACCAATCGCTCGCCCGATTCCCTCATGACCCCTGAAGAGGTCATCTGCACCGCCCAACTCCGTGGGCTCGATGGGTTGGCCTTCACCGATCACAACACGATCGAGGGAGCCCTGGCCGCGCGCGATCTTGCTCCAGACTCCTTTACGGTGATCGTGGGTGAAGAGGTGGCCACCAGCCAGGGCGAGATCATCGGCCTTTTCCTGGAGCGGCCCATCCGCAAACGCATGTCGCCGGAGGAGACGATCGCGGCTATCCGCGAGCAGGGAGGGATTGTCTATGTCCCGCACCCTGTGGACCGTCTGCGCCATGAGGCTATGGGCAGGGCGGTGCTCGAGCGCGTCGCTCACCAAGTCGATGCGCTGGAGGTCTTTAACTCGCGCGTCCTGATCCAGGCCGATAATGTGCTGGCCCGGCGCCTCGCCGAACAGTACGGGCTGGCGATGGGCGCCGGCTCCGACTCTCACCTGCCCTATGAGATCGGCCGCGCCTATGTGGAGATCGAGCCCTTTGATAGCCCGCAGGCGTTCCTGGCCGCTTTGCGCCGCGCGCGGGTTGTGGGGCGGATGACCACCCCCCTGATCCATTTCGCCACCACCCTGACCAAACAATGGCGGAGAGCCACCTGCAGGCTGCGCTCGCCAAGTTGACTGATTGCAACACTGGGGGAAACCTTGGAAAGCACCCTTTCGCGCCTCTCTGCGCCCCTGACCTGCGCCAAATGGCGTACCCCATAGCTCTTGACGCCCCGGCCTTTTCGTGTTATGATGTGATTGTTCACATTGTTTATCTACTAACTCAGGAATAGGCCATGAAGATCACTCAGAAAGGCGAATACGGCCTGCATGCCCTGCTGGAGCTGGCCGGGCGCTATGGCGAGGGGCCGCTGCAAAGCGCGCTGATTGCAGAGCGGCGGCGGGTGCCCGTCGCGTATTTGCAGCAGATCATGCTCAGCCTGCAGCGCGCGGGGTTGGTGCACAGTGAGCGCGGCCCCCGCGGTGGGCATGAGCTGGCCCGGCCCCCGGCAGAGATCAGCCTGCTCGAAGCCATCCAGGCGCTGGAAGGGTCAACCGCCGCCGCAGCTTGTATGGAGCCGGGTGCCCCCACCTGCGCCCAACACGACCGCTGCGTGCTGCTGCCCATCTGGCGGGAGGTGGATGAAGCCGTGCAACGCATCCTGAGCGGCGTCTCACTGGCCGACCTGGTGCGCCGCGAGAGGGAATTCGGCTCGCCCCTTATGTATTACATCTAAAGGAGAAACCCATGAGGATCGCCAATGACGTGACAGAGCTCGTCGGCCGCACCCCGCTGGTGCGCCTGAACCGGGTGACGGATGGCGCCGCAGGCACAGTCGTCGCCAAGCTGGAGAGCTTTAACCCGCTGCACAGTGTCAAGGACCGCATCGCCGTGAACATGGTCAGCGCGGCCGAGAAGAGCGGGCAGTTGCACCCGGGGATGACCCTGGTAGAGCCCACCAGCGGCAACACCGGCATCGGTCTGGCCTTTGTGGCAGCAGCTCGGGGCTACCGGCTGGTGCTGACCATGCCAGAGACGATGAGCATCGAGCGGCGCAAGCTGCTGGCCGCCTTGGGGGCCGAGATCGTGTTGACGCCGGGGGCGGAGGGCATGTCGGGGGCCGTGCGCCGGGCCCAAGAACTGGTCGCTGCGACCAGAGGGGCCATCATGCTGCAGCAGTTCGAGAACCCGGCCAACCCAGAGATCCACCGCCTGACCACCGGCCCCGAGATCTGGGCCGACACCGAGGGGAAGGTTGATTTCGTGGTCGCGGGCGTAGGCACCGGGGGCACGATCACCGGCGTCGCCGAGTTCATCAAGGCGCACAAGCCCTCCTTCCGCGCCATCGCTGTGGAACCAGCCGCCTCGCCCGTGCTCGCTGGAGGCAAGCCAGGGCCCCATGCCATCCAGGGGATCGGTGCGGGCTTTGTGCCCAAGGTACTCCAGCGGGAGGTCATTGACGAGATCATCCCGGTCGGCAATGAGGAGGCGCTGGCCATGGCCCGCCGCCTGGCTCGCGAGGAAGGGCTGCTGGTGGGCATTTCCTCCGGCGCCGCCGTCCACGCGGCCGCCCTCGTTGCCCGTCGTCCCGAGAACGCTGGCAAGCTCATCGTCGCCATTGCGCCGGATACGGGCGAGCGGTACTTGAGCACGGCGCTGTTCGAGGGATAATGTAGGAGGTAGGGGGGGAGGGGGTGGGCGCGCTATGAAAAGGGGGCATCCT
>DAOTVS010000162.1:0-15544 GCA_034436375.1 Anaerolineae bacterium
CGGCGCCTCCTCCAGGGTCGCATCCGCTGGCATGCCGGGCTTCAGGGCGCCATCGGGGTTAGGCAATCGCACCTCGACCTCATAGAGCGTGTTGACGCGCTCATCCTGTGTCGCCACATTGCGCGGCGTGTACTCGGCCTGGTCGGCGATGCGCTTCACGGTCCCCAAGAAGACGCGCCCCGGGAAGCTGTCGACGCTCACACGCACGCCCTGGCCCACATGCACCTGGCCCAGGTCCTTCTCTGGCACGTAAAGGTTCAGCGATACCTCCTGCAGCGAGCCGAGGGAGAGGAGCGTTGCCCCGGGGGCAGCGATTTCGCCCGGCTCGATCTGGCGCACCAACACGGTGCCGGTAATGGGTGATGTGATCTCCATACGTCCCCGTTGCACGCGCAGGGCGTCGAGCGCGGCTGCCGCCTGAGATACCTTTGCCTGGGCAGCCGCCAACTGGTCTGCCGTGGGCCCCGCCAAGAGGGCGCTCACCTGGGAGCGCGCCAGCTCAACCCCGGCCTCGGCCTGTTTGAGGGCGCCCGCGGCCGCATCGACGTTGGCAATCAGCGTCTGCGGCGCCGCAAGCTGAGCCTGAAGCTGGGCCAGGGAATCGCGGGCGCCATCGCGCGCCGCGGTCATCGCATTGAGATTGGCCCAGGCATCCCACAGGTCATAGGGCGCTTCCTGCGTCTTGAGCGGGAGGGAGGGCTTTTTGATGGGGTAGTGCCAGTTGTCGATCACATTGCGCGCATATTGCAGGCCATCCACCGCCAATTGCGCCTCATCGCGCTGGGCCGCCGCTTGCTGCACTCGCGCTTCGGCCGCCGGCAGTTGCGCCTGTGCCACGGCCACCTGCAGAGCCAGCTCCTGCGGGTTATTGCGCAGCGCCTGGGCATCGCTCAGCGCCTGCTGAGCCGCAGCGCGTGCCGCCTCGGCCTGGACCTGCTGGGCCTTGGCCACGGCGACCGTCCCCGGCCGCGACCCGGCCTGCAGTCGGGCCAGGCTCGCCTGGGCCACGGCCAGGTTGGCCTCGGCCACGGCTATCTGGTCATCGATAAGCGTCGTGTCCAGGCGCACCAGGGGCTGGCCGGCGTGCACCGGGTCACCCTCTTCGGCCAACACCTCCACCACGCGGCCGCCATATTCGGCGCTCACATGCACTTCATCGGTCTGGATCACGCCCGAATAGAGCGTGGCTCCCTGTTGCGCTGCTGCCGGCGTGGCCACATCTGCGCCAGGCGGGCGCAGGCTAAAACCATAACGCCCGATCAAGAGGACAGTACCCAGCACCAGGATAATTGGGAACACGATGCGACGCGGGTTCCTCACCAGTACCTCCGCTACAAACCTTGACTGCGCACACTGGAGATGAACACATCCTCCAGGGTGGGCGAAATTGGCTCGATGCCATACACATCGGCGCCGGCGGCGCCCAGCAGCCTGGCTATAGCCTCTCGGACAGCCGGCGCTTTCGCGGTCGCCACCACGACATGGATCTGGCTGCCATAGAGGGCCACTTCTTGCAGCGGCAGGCGCCCCTCGGCCTGGGCCCGGCGCAGGGCTTTCATGGCCAGGTCCGCGTGAGCGCAATCGACCTCCAGCACCTGGCCACGCTGCATGGCCTCCACCTTGAGGGAATCGGGCGTGCCCTGGGCCACGATGCGCCCGCCGCTGATAAAGGCCAGGCGCTGGCATTGCTCTGCCTCATCCATATAGTGGGTCGTCACAAAAACGGTCGTGCCGCGGCCGGCCAGGAGGTAGATCAGCTCCCAGAAATCGCGGCGAGACACGGGGTCTACCCCCGCCGTGGGCTCGTCGAGAAAGACCAGGTCGGGCTCGTGGATGATCGCGCAGCCGAGGGCGAGCCGCTGGCGCCAGCCGCCGGAGAGGTTACGAGTGAACTCGCCCGCGCGCCCCTCCAGGCCAGCCATGGCGATAATCTCCTCCCGCTTGCGCCGAAAAGCCGCCCGCGAGAGCCCATAGGCCTGAGCGTAGAAGCGCAGGTTCTCTTCGGCGGTCAGGTCATTGTAGAGCGTGAAAATCTGCGACATATAGCCGACACGCGCCTGCATCGCTTTGGCCTGACGGGCCACATCATACCCAAGCACATGAGCCTGGCCGCCCGTGGGCAAGAGCAGCCCCAGCAGAATGCGGATAGTCGTCGTCTTGCCAGCGCCATTGGGGCCCAGGAAGCCGAAAATCTCGCCCTGGCGCACCTGCAGGCTGATGTCGTCGACCGCTTTGAAGCGCCCAAACTCTTTGCTCAGGTGCTCCACTACGATGGCCGGCCCGGCGCTCATGCTTGGCCCCCCTCCGCCCCCCGGCGACGCACCAGCGAGACGAACGCATCCTCCAGGCGCGGCGAGAGGGGGCGCGGCGGGTCACAGGCAATCCCATGCCCCTGGAGCCAGGCTGCCAGCTCCGGCCCGCGGCGGGCGGCGTTATCCACAAAGATGTGCAGACGGTCGCCGTAGGTCTGCACCTCCAGTACCCCCTCCTGCCCCGCCACGAGCGCTTTGGCGGTGAGCCACTCGTGAGCGCGCAGCTCCAGCATTTGCCCCGGCGCCAGGGCCTTGATATCAGCCGGCGTGCCCGCGGCAATCAGGCGGCCACCGTACATCAAGCCCACCCGGTGACAGCGCTCGGCTTCGTCCATATAGGGCGTGCTGACAAAGATCGTCAGCCCCCGCTCCACGCGCAGATCGGTCAACAGATCCCAGAACTCACGCCGCGACACCGGGTCCACACCGGTGGTGGGCTCATCCAGAAAGACCACAGCGGGATCGTGCACCAGCATGCAGGCCAGGGCCAGCTTCTTCTTCATCCCGCCCGAGAGCTTGGCAGCGGGGCGGGCGTGGAAAGCGTTCAGACGGGCAAACTCGAGCAGGTGTTGTGTACGCTCCTGCCGTTTCTCCCGGGGGACGCCGTAGACCTGCGAGAAGAAAGCCATGTTCTCGGCCACGCTCAGGTCGCCATACAGGCTGAACTGCTGCGCCATATAGCCCACTCGCTCGTGCACCTGCAGGCTCTGGCGGAGCACATCATAGCCCAACACGGCCGCCTGCCCCGCATCGGGCACGAGCAGCCCATTCAGCAGGCGGATGGTCGTCGTTTTGCCTGCGCCATCGGGGCCCACCAACCCAAACGTTTCACCCGGGGCGATGGCAAAATCTACCCCAGCAACAGCCTGGACGTGCCCGCCATGGGTGCGGCTGCGGAAAGACTTGTGCAGGCCAATAGCCTGGATAATGAGAGAGGAGTCATCCATGGTTTGTTGTGCCCGTGTCGGGATGATCGTAATAAGTAATAGGTAAGGTCGCCATGACGTAGCCTTTCCGGCTTTTCGTTGCTCTCGCCAGGGCGAGATGACCACAGAGCAGTGCATGCTGCGCCACGGCAACCTTACTTATCACTCAAGCCTCCGCTTGAAACTCAACGCACTCACCGTAAACACCAACACCGAGAAAACCGTCAGCGGCAGGACGTTGTCGCGCAGATAGTTCAGGCCCACACCCTTGAGGATGATGCCCCGGGCCACCTGGAGGTAATAGGTGAGGGGCACCAGCGCGCCCAGGTCACGGATGAGGGGTGGCATGCTCTCACGGGGAAAGATATAGCCGGAAATGAGGAGCGACGGCAGCATAATCAGCGTGGCAAACTGCTGTGCCTGCCGCTGATTGGTGGCCACGGTCGAAAGCAGCAGCCCTAAGCCCAACGAAGAGAACAGGAAAAGCAGCGACAGCAGGAAGAAGAGGGGCAGGCTGCCCGAAAAGGGCACGCCGAACCACCATAGCCCCGCCGCCAGCACCATACCCGTATTGATCAAAGTAAACACGACATAAGGCGTGATTTTGCCCAGAAGCAGCTCACCCGGACGGATAGGCGTGACCAGGAGCTGCTCCATCGTGCCCACCTCACGCTCGCGCACGACTGCAAAGGCAGTGAGCATGAGGGTCTGCGTCTGCATGATCAGGCCCAAAATGCCCGGCAGCATAAAGTTGATCGAGCGCATATCGGGGTTGTAGAGCAGGCGGGTATGCAGATCAATGGGTGTCGCGATGGCACTGCCCCCCTGCCGCTGGACGCTCTCAGCCAACAGATCGATGGAGTAATTCTGAGAGGCCGTCACTGCTGCACTCAGGGCCGAGCGGGCTACGCCGGGGTCGGAGCCATCGATCAACACCAGGGCCTGCGCGCCGCCCCGCTGCGTATCGGCGGCGAAATGCGCCGGGATGACAATGCCCACACGAGCCCGGCCGCCGTCAATGGCTGCGATAAGATCCTTCTGGCTGGAAACATAGCCGGCAAAGTCAAAATAGGTCGTGTTGAGGAGCTTTTGCAGATAATTCCAGGAAGCCTGCGAACGGTCATCGTCGACCACCACTGTCGGCAGGTGGCGCACCTCCGTCTCGACCGCATAGCCAAAGATGACGAGCTGAGCCAACGGCAGCATGAGCATCACGATGAGTGTGCGCCGATCGCGCAGGATGTGCAGGAACTCTTTCTGAATTACGGACCACAGGCGCTGGAGCATGTCAGGCCTCCTCTGGCTGGCCTATGCCTTGCAACACGAGCTCGACGACGCTCTCCGCCAGGCGCCGGCGCTCTTCGGCAGTGGGCAGCGGCTCTGCGCCGCGCACAATAGGCAGCACCAGGGCTGCCATCATACCCAGAATCAGGCGCACCACCAGCCCGGTATCAAAGGGGCGCAGGCGACCGGCAGCAATCTGCACCTGAAAGTAGCGCTGCAGGGCCCCCGCAATGCGCTGCAGGCGAGGTAGAGCGTGCTCGCGCATCAGGTCGGGGTCCGTCCACGCTTCGGCCAGGATCGCCCGGATGTAGAGGCGATGGTCCACATAAAAGCCGAGCACTGCCCCCACCAGGTCCGTCAGCGCCGGGCGCGCCGGCACTGCAGGGTCCAGCTGCAACACCATCTCACGCATGCGGTCTGCGCCCCGCTCGAACACCGCCACCAGCAAATCATGCTTGGTGGGGAAATAGTTGAAAATCGTGCCCTCGGCCAGATCGGCCGCCTCGGCGATCTCACGTGTGGTGGCATTGTGGTAGCCCTTGGCGGCAAAGACCTGCGCCGCCGCCGCCAGGATCCCCTCGCGCCGCCGCTCCATGCGCCGGGTCCGCCGGTCTTGCGCGGTGGTCATAGCTGCTCCCCTCAGATTGAGCGTATACTCAGGAAATGAGTGTATGCTCAGATTGTAGGGCAGTTACCTGGAGGTGTCAAATGCGGGAAGATCGAGGTTGCCTGGCCGCTTCCCGGGCTGTAGGCTATTGTGGTATAGTAAGTGCGAGAAAAGAAGACCTGAACAAGGAGGTCACCATGTCCACCTACGACACCATCCTCGCCCGCCGCAGCATCCGCAAGTTTACCCCTGAGCCGGTAACGCCTGCCGAGCTGCGCCGCCTGCTGGAGGCGGCGATGGCCGCCCCTTCGGGCCACAACAAACAGCCCTGGCGCTTTATCACCGTCACCGGGCGCGAGACGCTCAACCGCCTGGCCGATATGCACCGCTACGCCAAGATGCTCTACGAGGCGCCCCTGTGTATCGTCGTCTGCGCGGAGACGGAGAGCGCGTTCTGGCCGCAGGATTGCGCCGCCGCTACGGAGAATATCCTCCTCGCCGCCGTCGAGATGGGCCTCGGTGCCGTCTGGTGCGGTGTGCACCCCCACGAGCACCTGGCCCAACCCCTGCGCGAGATCCTGAGTATCCCGCCGGAGATCGCCCCTTTTTGCCTCATCGCCGTCGGGCGCCCTGCCGAGGCCAAGGAACCCCGCACGCAGTGGCATGATGAGTTTGTGCATGAGGAAAAGTGGTGAGGGCGTCAACGGATTGGGGGAAAGGATTGCACGGGGCCATAGCAAGCCCGATCGGTTTCAGTCAGGGCATCTTTCTGCTTGACACGAGCCTGCAACACTCTTATCCTTTCACGCATCACGTTTGACGTTTGAGTGCATGAATGGAGGCGCTCATGTCTACTACCTACGATACCATCCTGGCGCGGCGCAGCACCCGCAAATACACCGATGAGCCCGTCGCGCCCGAGGAGATCCGCCGGCTCCTGGAAGCAGCCATGGCCGCCCCTTCTGCCAACAACGAGCAGCCCTGGCATTTCATCGTCGTCACCGAGCGCACCCTGCTTGACCAGCTGGCCACCTTCCACCCCTACGGCAAAATGCTCTTCCAGGCGCCGCTGTGCATCGTCGTCTGCGCGGAGCCCAGCAGCGACTATTGGGTGCAGGACTGCGCTGCCGCCACCGAGAACATCCTCCTCGCTGCCACCGATATGGGCCTCGGCGCCGTGTGGTGCGGCGTGCACCCCAACAGCGACCGCGAGCACCATGTGACCGATATCCTGGGCATGCCCGAGCACATCAGCCCCTTCTGCCTTATCGCCGTCGGCCACCCGGCGGAATACCACAAACCTCGCACCCAGTATCGGGACGACCGCGTGCATTACAACCACTGGTGATCACGCTGAGCGCATGGTGAAAGGCAGAGAGCCCGGCTATTGTCCCGCGCGCCCTGTTGCGCGGCGATGGCGTCGCTCAGCCGCGCAACGGGCCCGGGTAGGCCTATTTCAAAAGCTCCGCGGCGATGGCGGCATAGCCGCGTGAGGCGGCGATGACGTCGCTCAGCCGAATCTGCTCGTCGGCCACGTGCGCGTGCTTTTCTTCCCCAGGGCCAAAACCCAGGGTGGGGATGCCGGCCGTGCCGGCGGTATAGACCCCATCGGTGGAGAACTGCCAGCAGTGCAGGCGTGGCCGGGCGCCCAACGCCCCTTCCAGCGCCTGTGTGCAGTGCGCAATCAGCGGATCGTTCTCGGCCATCAGCCAGGGGGGAAAATACTCCCGCGCCCGGCACTTGTAACCGGTATAACTGCTGGCCTCATAGTCGGTCACGGCGATTTCGGCTGCCACGCCCTCGCGGCTGATGACGCGCCGCAGCTCGGTGAGCGCCTTGACCTCCGTCTCTTCTTCTGTCAGCCGCCGATCAACATAGAGAGTGCAGTGGTGGGGCACCGCATTGCGGCTCTCTGCCAGCGAATCGATCTCGGTGACGGCAACCGAGCCCCGGCCCAGGGTCGACTCGTGGTTGAGTTGCTGCGCCAGCAGCTCGATGCCCACGATCACACGCGCCGCGCCGTAGATCGCATTCTGGCCCGCTTCGGGGCTGGCGGCGTGGCATGAGCGCCCGCGCACCGTGATCGAAGCCTCCAGGCGGCCGCGCTGCCCTCGGGCCAGGCCCAGGTTAGTCGGCTCGCCCAGAATGCAGAAATCGGGCTCGATACCCTGCCCCTCGATCACTTCGCGGATGGCCAGGCCCTCGCAGGGCTCCTCCTGCACCACCATGGCCAGCACCAGCGTACCACGGCGGGGGAGTCCCTTATCGAGCAGGCGCCGGGCGCCATAGATCATGGCGGCGATGGCGCCTTTCATATCAGCTGCCCCCCGGCCATAGAGGATATCATCCTCGATTACGCCCCCATAAGGGTCATGACGCCAGCTCGCCTGCTCGCCCACATCGACGGTATCCATATGAGCATCGAAGAGCAGAGTTGGGCCTTCGCCCGTCCCCAGGCGCGCAATCACGTTCCCCATCGGGTCAACACGCACGTCGGGCAGGCCCAGACGCTGCATTTCAGCAACCACCAGTGCAGCAACGGCCCCTTCCTGCGTCGACAGGCTGGGCGTCTGCACCAACCGGCGCAGGAACTGGATCATCTCCATGTTCAGCGAAGAGGAAAGCGACCAGTCCATAATCTCCTTGTCGTATCCTTCCAGGTAAACAGACCATGGGAACTCGTGGGAACTGAGAGAACTAATGGAACTCAGGGAACTGAGGGGACTTGTCCCAGACTGCTCAACCCGGCGTTTCCACAGTTTGCGGCGAGTTCTCCGAGCTTCGAGTTCCCATGAGATCCGACGAGTTCCTATGAGTTCCCCCAGTTCCGTCAGTTCCCCCGATTCTCAATACGCGCCGCGCGCGAAGAGCACTGCCGGCACCGTCTTGAGCATGATCTTCAAATCCAAGAATGGAGTCCAGTTTTCGATATAGTACAGGTCCAGGAGCACCATCTCATCGAAGGTGAGCTCGCTGCGGCCATTGGCCTGCCAGAGGCCGGTGATGCCGGGGGCTGCTTCCAGGCGGCGCCGGTGCCACGGCTGGTATTGCTCCACCTCTTTGGGCAGCGCCGGGCGAGGGCCCACCCAGCTCATCTCGCCCTTGAGCACGTTCCAGATGCTGGGCAGCTCATCCATGCTCGTCTTGCGCAGCCACTTGCCCACCCGGGTGCGGCGGGGATCGTCGCGCATCTTAAAGATGGGCCCCGAGGCTTCGTTGCGGTCAGCTAACTGGCCCTGGATCTGCTCGGCATTCTGGCACATGGTGCGGAATTTGTAGATGGTGAAGGGGTGGCCAAAGCGCCCCACCCGCGTCTGCCGGAAGATCACCGGCCCTGGCGAATCGAGCTTGATCGCCAGGGCGATCAAGCCCATCAGTGGCGCCGCCACGATCAGCGCCACGCCAGAGATGACAACGTCAAAAAAACGCTTGATAGCCAGGTTGCGCCCGCGGATCAGGGGTTCCTTGACGCCGATCATGGGGATGCCGTTGAGTTCGTTCATCTCCACGTGGCTGAGGCTGAGCTGGAAAAGGTCAGGCACAATCTGCGCCCGCACCCGCTGCCGCTCGCACTGCCCCATGATCGTCAGAATCTTGCGGTGCGCCATCCAGGGCAGGGCGATGATGACCTCATCCACGCCCATCTCCTCGACGATCGCTGGAATGCGATCGGTGCCGCCCAGGGCCCGGTAACGGCCGATGTCGGTCGAGCCCTTTTCGGGCAGGTCGTCGACAAAGCCCACCACCTGATAGCCGTATTCAGGCCGCGCTACCAGGTTGCGCATGACCGTGCGGCCGGCCTCGCCCGCGCCCACGATCAGCACGCGTGTCACCCCAATGCCGCGCCGGCGCAGATAACCCTGCACCCCGCGCTCAACAGCACGGCTGAACCCCAGCAGCGCCAGCACCCAGAGCCCGGCATAGAAGAAGATCAGGCGCGAATAGTAAAAGCCCTGAAACAGGAAGATGAAAAAGATCACTGTGGCAATGCCCGTCAGGGTGCCGCGGAAAAGGATGCTCATCTCATCGAGCCAGGAGCGGCCGCGCCGCTGCACATAGGCGCCATCGAGCCAATACAGGACCAGAAGCACCCCTGTCAAGATCAGCGCCAGGCCTAAATAGTCACCATAGGGCCGCCAGAAACTGGGATCCACCATGCGAAACCACTGCAGCCGGTAGCGCCACCAGTAGGCGCCCAGAAAGCCCAGGTTGATTAAGAGGCCGTCGAGGACGAACTTGCAAATTGGCCAGGATCGTAGATTAGGCTTGCTCATTTCCGGCCTCCCATAGAGCGGGAGTTTGACAACAGAGTATTGTAGATAGCTGCCGTTTCCCTGGCCGTGCGCTGCCAGGAGAACTGGGCGGCCCGCACCGGCCCAGCTTGCCGCAGAGCCGCGGCCAGTTCGCCCTTGGCCAGGGCCTGCGTCAAGGCTGCCGCCAGAGCATCGGTATCATGAGGATCGACAAGCAGGGCAGCATCGCCCACCACCTCTGGCAACGACGAAGCCCGCGAGACAATCGACGGCGCCCCACAGGCCAGGGCTTCCAGGGCCGGCAGACCAAACCCCTCGTAGAGAGAAGGATAGATGAACCAGGAGGCGGCATTGTACCAGAGCGGCAACTCTGCCTGGGGCACAAAGCCGGCAAACTGTACGCGGTCATGCAAGCCCAAGCGCTCGACGGCAGCAAAGATGGCATCGTAATACCAGCCCTTGCCCCCGCAGATCACAAGCGGCGGCGCCTCAGGCACACGGGCCAGCGCTTCCAACAGGCGGGAAAGGTTTTTGCGCGGTTCCATCGTGCCCACACAGAGCAGAAAACGCTCGGGCAGGCTGCGCCGGCGGCGAAACTCCTCGACCTCAGCACGCGGCAGAGGGCGGTAGGCTTCATCAACCCCATTGGGCACCACGACAATCCGCTCCGCCGGCACGCCAAAGAGGTGGATAACATCTGCCTTGGTGCTGGCCGACACGGTAATCACCCGCTCGGCATGGCGGGCCGTCCAGCGGGCCATAACCTGCTGATAGGTGCGCTGGGCAGGGCGAAAGGCCTCTGGATATAGCATAAAGCTCAGATCATGCACGGTTACCACCAGCCGGCAGGGCCGCAGGAAAGGACCCACATTGACTGGGGCGTGCAGCAAATCCACGCCGGCCCGCAACAGGGCCAAGGGCTGCAGGACCTGCTCCCACAGGATGCGCAGAGGAGGGCGGTTGGCGGGCAGCCGAAAACGGCGCACCTGCCAACCGGCAAATTCGTCGGCTCCTGCGGCGCCGAGATAGGCTGTAAGCCTCAATCCATCGGCGACCGCCGGCAGTGTGCGCAAAAGAGCGTGAATATACTGGCTGACGCCGGCATTGCGGTACCCGGCTTCGGGCGAGAGGAGTTGGGCGTTCAGCGCAACGTGCCCACCAGTCGGGCACCCCACAGAATTCCGACTGTTGGATTCCACAGCGGGAATTATACCCATAGATTGTGCAACTGCCAAACCACCAGGCCATATCCATAGGCCAGATTTCCATACTTTATCCAATTCATTGAGAACACTTTCGCTGTTCGTAAAAAAGTCGGCTGGCCGAGCTTTGACCTCCCGGAGGCCCGGGGCCCCCCGGGGAGGGTTTGTTTCCTAATGTCGGATGGCGCCTTCGATCTTGCCTGCGACCTCTCCCACCTTGGCGCCTACGCCACCCGCTGCCTGAGCGCCAATGAGCGCATCGATCTCACTGGAAGCCGAGGAGGGCAGGCGATCTTTCAGATAGTTGATGGTCGTCGTCGCTGCTTGCCGGGCCTGGCTCTCGGAAACCCCTGTCCGATCCATGATCATTTTGACCAGCTCTTCCATTGTATCTTCCTCCTCTCAGGCCCGCGTAGATCGGGCCACAAGTCCTACGAGCAATCAGGGTGCCAGGGTGTATGCAAGACGTTTCGCCCTTTGTGCAGTTTTGCGGGCTCCCTGCTCCGCACTATAATCATGTTACACTGATTCCCTCTACTGACCCAGACTGTTTGCTGTGCAAATGGTGTGTCAGGTTCGTCTGGCCGCACGCCTATGGCCGTTTGCGCATCGAGGAGGTTCCCCGTGGAAGAATCTCTGCATCTGGTCCCCCGGCCGCGTACTGTGGAGCGTCGCGCCGGATCATGGGCTCTTGCGCCCCACACGCTAATCTGCCTGGCCGCCGGCGCCGATGACGATGATCTTTTCGCCGCCCGCCAGTTGCAGGCTGAGATTGCCCAAGCCACCGGCTTGACCCTGGCCATCGAGCGCCAACTGCGCCCGCACCAGCGCCAGGATACCATCATCCTTTTGCGCGCAGAGCGCGATCGGGCCATTTTCCCACCGGCGGATTTCGGCTGGGAGCCGCCAGCGCAGGCGCTCCCCGACCAGGCCTATCAACTCACCATTAGTGCCCAGGGCGCTGTGGTCGTGGCTGAAAGCGCCGCCGGCCTGTTCTATGGCGTGCAGACCTTGCGGCAGCTCGTGCGCCTGCACGCGCCCGCGCTGCCGCAGGTTTACATCGATGACCGGCCCGCCCTGGCCGAGCGTGGCGTGATGCTCGACGTCTGCCGCGCCAAGGTGCCCACGCTGGCTACGCTGCTGGAGCTGGTGGAAAAACTCTCCTTCTTCAAGATCAACCAGTTCCAGATGCACAACGAGCAGGCCTTTTACTTTCCCCATCACCCGGATATCGGCGCCAATGGCGCCCGCCTGACCAACGAGGAGATCCTCGAGCTCGACGCCCATTGCCGGCGCCACCACATTGAGCTGGTGCCCAACCTGCAATCCTTTGGGCACATGCAGAACATTCTCAGCCTGCCCCAATACCGTCACCTGGCCGAGACCGAAATGTGCTGGTCCATCGCCCCCACAGAGGAGGGCTACCGCTTCCTCGACGAGCTCTATGGTGATTTCCTGCCTGCCTTTTCCTCCCGGCAGCTCAATATCAACTGCGATGAGACTTATGACCTGGGGCAGGGCCGCTCAGAGGCGCGCTGCGCGCAGATCGGCCCCGGCCGCCTCTACCTGGAGCACATTCTGCGCGTGCGCGAGCTTGCCGCCCGCCATGGCAAGCGCCTGCAAATGTGGGGCGATATCCTCCTGCAACACCCCGAAGTGATCGACGACCTGCCCCAGGATATCACCCTGCTCGATTGGCACTATGAAGCGGAGGAGACCTACCCTTCGGTCGCCCTCTTTGCCCAGCAAGGGCGCCGTTTCCTGGTGTGCCCGGGCACATCCTCGTGGAACACCCTCTTCCCGCGCATCGACAATGCGAACAGCAATATCCGCACGCTGGCGCGTGAGGGCGCCGCCTACGGGGCATCGGGCCTGTTGAATACCGACTGGGGCGATCACGGCCACTATCAGCCCCTGGGCCAGTCTTTCTACGGCTATGCTTTTGGCGCCGAGCAGGCCTGGACGGGCGGCCAGACCCCCGATGACGTCTTTGATCCAGCCTTTGGCTGCCTCTTCTTCGGCCCCGAGCAGGGTGAGGCGGTCGTGCGGGCCATCCGCCAGTTGGGCGCGGTGAACCTGCTGCCGGGCCTGGCGCGCCCGAACGCTTCGTTTTCGGTCTATGCCCTTTTTGATGAGCCACTCAATGGCATGACCATCGAGGGGCTGCCCCCCGAGTCGCTGCAGGGCATGCGGCAGGCCGGGGCCGAGGCCGAGGCCGCCTTTAACGCCGCCGCCCCTGGCAACCGCGAGGCGCTGACGCTGCGCGAGATGGCCTTCTCGGCGCGCCTGATGGCCGAAGCGGGTGAGAAGGTAGCCCTCAGCCAACGCATCCGCGCCGACTGGCAATCTATCGCCGCTTCAGTGCTCAAGAAAGAAGACGCCCTGGCCGAGATCGATCAGTGGCTCGCCGCCCTGGACCAGCACTGGGAGAAGATGCTCCGCCTGCGCGCCGAATTCATCGAAATCTGGCAGGCGCGGGCCAAGCCGGGAGGCATCGGCCAGGCACTGCAGAACTACCGCGACGTGCTGGCGCGCTTCGATGTGGCCGCCTACTGGCTGCGTACTCAGCGCCAGGCCCTCGCCGCCGGCAAGCCGCTGGATGGCGCCCTGGCCAGCTATGGCCTTGTGGATTACCGCATCCTATGGGAGCGGCGCGCTCTGATGTAGCCCAGCTATGCCCCTGCCTTGTTGTACAAGTCGATATGGCGGGCAGTGGAGGTCGGGAGCGTAGGCTTGTAGTAAGGGAGAGGGGGAGCCGGATGGCCCACAAGCCCCATATGCTTCTGTGGAACCTGTTTGAGGCCATCCGGCTCCCCCTCTCCCTCCCTACAAGCCTGCCTGCAGGCATTAGTGATAACCGCTGAGGAGAGTGCCATTGCGTAGGACAAAACGTATTACCCTGGCCCTGGTGGGGGCCCTGTTGCTGGTCGGAGCCATCACCTATGGCTTTGTGCTGCGCTTGCCATTCTTCTCAGATGATCTGATCATGCTGCGCTGGCTGGACTGGCATACTCTGCCCGGCATCTGGAGCACCAGCCGCGGTATCGGTTACTTCCGGCCCCTGCCCTTTAGCATCTGGAAAGTGCTCGCTGCGCTGCAGGGGCGCTATGATCCCATGGCGGCCCATGCAGTCAACCTGGGGCTGCACCTGCTGAACACGCTGCTGGTGTTCGCCCTGGTCGCAGGGCGCAAGCGGGAAAAGAGCCTGCCCTTGGGGTTTGGGGCGGCGCTGCTCTTCCTGCTGTTCCCGTTCAGCTACCAGGCCGTGCCCTGGGTCGGCTCGCTGACTCACCTGTTGGTCGTGGCGCTGATCTTGAGCTCCCTGCTTCTCTATCGCACCGGCGCCCGCCGGGGCGCTGCGGGGCGCCCCTACCGGGTCGCCTCGCTGGCGCTCGCCCTCCTCGCCCCCTTTGCTCACGAAACGGGCGTGCTGGTGTTCCCACTCCTGTTCCTCCTGCTTTTGACCGACGAGCGGCCCGAGCCGTGGCAAAAGGTGGCCCGCCGGATCTGGCCCTTTATCCTCTGCTCGGCCGTCGGCGCGGCCGTTTATCTGCTCGTGCCCAAGTCGGTCAACCAGCACAGCCTGCTGAACCTGACCGATCGTTGGCAGAACGGCACCTACTTTGGCCAGGGGCTGGTCTACCCGATCGATTATCTGGCGCCGCGCCTGCTCACCATTCTGCACAGGCCCGATTCACTGCTCGGCATGGGCCTGATCGCCCTGGCGGTGAGCGCGTTCTGGGCCCTCCTGCTCTGGCGGCTGGGCCAGGGCAAACTGGTGGCGCTGGCCCTGGGCTGGTTCGTCATCCTCAGCGTGCCGGCCTGGGCGATGCTCCCCTTTGCGTATATCCAGGATGGACCGCGATTGCTCTACGAAGCGTCGGTGGGCGTTGCGCTCTTTTGGGCCATCCCGCTCGAGATTCGCTGGCCCAGCCGCTGGCAGCGCATCGCCGGCGCCACTTTGGCCTCAGCAGTCCTGCTGTTGGCTGCCGGCAGCGGCTATCGCTTTATCCGGGCGCGCGTTCCCCTCTATGAGCAGATGCGGCTGGCCGTCGAGGAACTGCTGGCCGCCCAGCCGGCGGACGTCAAGGCGCCCATCCTCTGCATCAACTATCCCTGGTGGTTTGCGCCGCCGCACAACGATTTTGTAGCAGGGCATGAGGGGGTTACACTGGTCCCCAGCACCTATTCGAGCATCAACGACCTGCTGTGGCTGGAGACGGGTGAGGAAAGGCCGGTGAAGAGCGTGGTGCTCATGGACCTTTTGCCGCAGGGGCCCTGGCGCTACCTTTTCGCCTGTGTGGGGTCCTGGGTCAACAGCGATTCCGTGCAGGAGGAGGTCCGGCACGCGCAGCAAGTGATCGTAACCCGGTACGGAGAGGGCAGCGTCTCCGTCCAGAATGTGGGCGGGCTCGAGGCTGAAAACCAGCAGGCTGCAGCCGGCATGGCCACTTTTGGGCAGGAGATTGGGCTGGCGGCAGCCTCGTGTACGCGTGAGGGCTCTACCCTGCGGCTGGAGCTGCATTGGCAATGCCAGGCGCCCATCAGCGCCGACTGTACGGTCTTTTTGCACCTCTACGATCAGAGCGGCAAACTCGTGACCCAGTCTGATGGCTATCCCCTGGATGGCCTCTCGCGCCCCATGTCATGGCGGTTGGGGGACGCCTGGCGCGATGTGCGGCAGTTGTCGCTGCCGGGGAACCTGCCGGCCGGGCGCTATACGGTCAAGATCGGCTTTTATGATCGCGCCAGCGGCGCCCGCCTGCCCGCCGTCGACCCGGCCGGCCAGCGCTTTACGGATGACGCCGTGCCCATCGCCTCTTTGACGCTGCCCTAGTACTACAACGACAGTTCCTGTCGTTTGCTTGCGCGACGCTTTGCATGAGATCGTTTGGAGCGCTCGTTACGCTCGTGTGTTTCCGAAAGCCAGGCCAGCAGGTCGTCGTCAGTCCAGGCACGC
>DAOTVS010000163.1:0-15369 GCA_034436375.1 Anaerolineae bacterium
GGCGCCAATCGTTGGCAACTGTTTTGGCATATTACACTCCCCATGCTGCGACCGGTGATCCTCTTTGTGGCGGTGATCGTGCTCATCGGCTCGGCCCAGATCTTCGATGAGCCCTACATGCTGACGAGCGGGGGGCCGCAAGACTCTAGCTTGAGCATTGCGAACTATCTCTATCGCGTGGGTCTGAACCAGTACCTGCGCCTGGGCTATGCCTCTGCGATCGGGTTCTTCATGTTTGCTATCATCTTCTTCTTCTCCTGGATCCAGATGCGCTCGCTCGGGATTTTTCAGGAGGACTGACATTCGATACTCTGCCAAGAGGATCGCGGACTCGAGCTTGCCAGGCTGCATCTGTTATGGGATCTCCGGAGAGGCGAGCCTTACATCATTGCAGGCGCTGAGCCTCCGAAGGGCTGGAGCAGCGCAACGGCTCATGACGATGCCATGGATTAAGGAAGGTGCGATGTGAGGAAGATAATGGGTCGTCTGGGTGGACTCATTGTGCATATCTTGCTGATTATCGGGGGCATCATCACGGTTATCCCATTCGTGTGGATGGTCCTCGGCTCGTTCAAGACCACGACCGACATCTTTGGCTACCCGCCCTCGCTACTGCCAAAACAATGGGTCTTTGGGAACTATGTGGGGCTTTTTACCGAGACCCAATTTGCTAACTGGTACGGCAACAGCATCTCGGTGGCAGCCATCTCGACCCTGGCAGTGCTCTTCTTCAGCTCTCTGGCCGGGTTCGGCTTTGGCAAATACGATTTCAAGGGGCGTGAGGTGCTCTTTAATATCCTGATCGCCTCGATGATCATCCCCTTTGGCGTGATCTTGATCCCCTTGTTTGTGATGATCAGCAAGGCTGGACTCATCGACAAATATGCGACTCTGATTATCCCCTTTATGGCGCCGGCATTCGGCATCTTTATGATGAAGCAGTTCATGGCGAGCATTCCCTCGGAATTGCTCGACTCGGCGCGCATCGATGGCTGTCAGGAGTTTGGCATCTACTGGCGCATTGTATTGCCACTCCTGCGGCCGGCCTTGGGGGCGCTGACCGTCTTCACTTTTCTGGGCTCCTGGAACAGTTTCCTCTGGCCGCTGGTCATCCTGCGCAGCGTGGCGCGTTATACTTTGCCCGTCGGCTTGGCGACCCTGCAAAATATCGGTACTGGCGGCAAAACAGAGTATGGCATGTTGTTGGGTGGCGCCACACTGGTCTCTTTGCCTGTGATCACCCTCTTCCTGCTCATGCAGCGCCAGTTTATCGCCGGCCTGACCCTCGGCTCGGTGAAGGAATAGATAAAGTGGGGCCGTTGCCGGGGCACAGCACACTCTGCCCTGGCAGCGGCCCCGCCCTGTCTGCCATTTGAGGAGAAACTCATGACCGAATCTCTTAGCCATCGTGAGCGGCTGCGGCGCACCCTGCGCGGCCAGCCGGTAGACCGTGTACCCGATCTGGAGTTTGGCGCCTGGCCGCAAACGCTGGAGCGCTGGCGGCAGGAGGGCATGCAGATCGAGCCCCCCGGCCCCACGACCTATGACGGCCCCCTGGAGAGATACTTTCATACGGACGATGCCGAATATGGCCTGGGCGTGCCGGTGAACGTGGGACTGTGCCCTGCGATCCAGGAAGAGGTGCTGGAGGATCGGGGCACGCACGTGATACTGCGCGATGCCGATGGCGCTACGGTCGAGCAACTCAAGCCCGAGTACGGCGCCTCGATCCCTCGCTACATCCGCTACATGATCCAGACCCGCCAGGATTGGGAACGCCTGCGCGACGAGCGCCTGGACCCTGACCACCCGGACCGTATCTCGCCCATGATCGATGAGTGGGTCGAGCACCTGCGCAGCGCCGACTATCCCGTCTCTCTCTGGCTGGGCTCCCTCTATGGCTGGATTCGCAACTGGATGGGGGTAGAGCGGCTCTCGGTGATGCTCTTTGATGACCGGCCGTTGGTGGAAGAGATGATGGAGCACCTGACGCGCCTTACCCTCTCTGTGCTGGAGCGGCTCGCCGGCAAAGGGCTGCAAGTTGACCTCTCCGGCTGGTGGGAGGACATGTGCTACAACCATGGGCCGCTGATCAGCCCGCGCCTTTTCCGCGAATTGATGGTGCCACGCTACAAGCGTGTTACCGATTTCCTGCGCCAGGAGTTCGGCTGCGAATACAACATGCTGGATTGTGACGGCAACATTCATCAGTTGGTGCCTTTGTGGCTGGAGGGCGGCATCAACGTCATGTTCCCGCTCGAGTCGGCGCACACCGATGCTTATCGTATCATGGATGAGTTCCCCGGTCGGGTAGCTATCCGGGGCGGGTTCGACAAGCGCGCACTGATCGCCGGGCCCGAGGCCATCGAGGCCGAGTTCGCACGCCTGCTGCCGCTCATCCGGCGCGGACGTTTTATCCCCCATACCGATCATCGCGTGCCCCCCGACGTCTCGTATGAGCACTATCTGTATTACCGGCGGCGCAAATGTGAGATCATCGGCAAGCCTTGGATCGAGCCGGGCCTCTGAGGCTGCACACTTCCCTGTCCACGCTACTGCCTGCAGCCAGATTGTATTATAATGGGGGCCGGTGTCCTTATCGTCTACTACAGGCGCAGGAGGAAGATGCCCCATGGCCGCACCGGCTACCCCCATCCGCAAGGTACACCTGATCTTCAAAACTCACCTCGACGTGGGCTATACCGATTTTGCCGCTCGCGTGCTGGAGCACAGCCTCCAGGATTACATCCCCAAAGCGATCCGTGTCGCCCGGGAGCTGGCGCAGGCGGGAAAGGCCGAGAGCTTTACCTGGACGACCGGCTCCTGGCTCGTCGTCGAGTATTTGGAGCGGGCCAATGCGCAGGAGCGGGCGCAGCTGGAGGCGGCGATTGCGGCGGGGTGGATTGCCTGGCACGCGCTGCCCTTTACCACCCACAGCGAGCTGATGGACCCCTCGCTCTTCCGTTATGGGCTCAGCCTGTCGCAGCAGCTTGACATACGCTTTGGCCGGCAGACGATTGCCGCCAAGATGACCGATGTGCCCGGCCACACCCGGGGGATTGTACCGCTGCTGGTTGAGGCGGGCGTGCAGTTCCTGCACATTGGCGTCAATGCGGCCTCGATGCCCCCTGCTGTGCCCGATGTCTTCCGCTGGCGCGACCCAGCCTCCGGCGCCGAGATCATGGTGATGTATCACAAGGGCAGCTATGGCGACTTGATGTTGGTGCCGGGCCTGGATGAGGCTATCCTGTTCGCCCACACGGGCGATAACCTGGGCCCGCAGACGGCGGATGAGGTCCGGGCCATCTACCGCGAAACGCGCCGGCGCTTCCCGGGGGCCGAGGTGACGGCCTCCACGCTGGATGCTTACGCGGCGGCGTTGGTGCGCGTCCGGGGCTCTTTGCCCGTTGTGACACAGGAGATCGGCGACACCTGGATTCACGGCGGCGGCACGGACCCCAAGAAGGTGGCGCGCTACCGCGAGCTGCTGCGGCTGCGGCGACGGTGGCAGGCTGCGGGGCAGGAGCTGCCGGAGATGTTCAGCCGCTCGCTGCTCCTGGTGCCCGAGCACACCTGGGGGCTCGACGTCAAGACTCACCTGGGCGACCCCGAACATTTCCGCACGGCCGAGTTCCAGGCCCAGCGCAACGAGCCCAACTATCGCAAGCTGGAGGCTTCATGGGCCGAGCAGCGCGCTTACATCGACAGCGCGCTGGCAGCGCTGGGCGATTCGCCCCTCGCCGCCGAGGCGCAGGCGGCGCTGGCTGGGCTCGAACCCGTGCGGCCCGCGCTATCGACCTATGAGCTGCTGGACGACCCGGGCGAGCTCTTTGAGACCCCTCACTTTACCCTGGCCTTTGACATCCGGGGGGCGCTGGCCTACCTGAGGCAGCAGGAGGGAGGGCGCCTGTGGGCCAATCCGGCGCATCCGCTCGCCCTGCTGCGCTACCAGACCTTTTCCCAGGCCGATTACGATCGCTTTTTCCGGCAGTATATCCACAACAAGCACGAAACGCTGCTCTGGGCCCTGGGCGATTTCACCAAGCCGGGCATGGACGGGGCGGGCGCGGAGAGCCGCGACTGGCTTCCCCGCCTGCAGGCGCTCTATTGGCGGCCCGAGGCAGCGGGCGTGCGCTTTCTGACGCAGATGGCCCTGCCCGAGGAGGCATCTGCCCTCTACGGCTGCCCGCGCGAGGCGTATCTCACGATCTACCTTCCCGATGCCGAGCCGGCCCTGTACCTCGACCTGCAATGGTTCGACAAGCCGGCCTGCCGTTTGCCCGAGGCGCTCTGGCTCTCCTTCTGCCCACCTATCGTGCGCGCCCGCGGCTGGACGATGGAGAAAATGGGGCAATGGCTCTCACCTCTCGACATAGTGCGCAATGGCAACCGCCATCTGCACGCCGTGGGGCAGGGCGTCCGCTATGCCGACAGGCGCGGCAGCCTGACCATTGAGACCCTGGATGCACCCCTCGTGGCCCCGGGCGAGCGCTCGCTCTTGGATTTCGACAACCGCCGTCCTCCTCTGCATTCCGGGATGCATTTCAACCTCTACAACAACCTGTGGGGCACCAATTTCCCTATGTGGTATGGGGAGGATGCACGGTTCAGGTTCGTTATACGTAATGCGTGAGTCGTAATAAGTTAACAGTAATGAGTAAGGATGCCAGGGTGGAGCATGGGCTGCTGTTCAGATCACCCGTCTCAGCACTGCGCGTAGCATCTGGACCACCGAAACGGTGACCTTACTTGTTACGGCTTACTTATTACATCGATGGAGATGTCCATGAGTGTTGTGACGACCCCTCCCCACACTGCCGATATGCGCAGTATGCTCCACGAGCTACAGTCTGAAGCGATTGTGCTTGCCCTGCCTGCAATCCTGGGGTGTGGCCTGCTGCTGCTGGCGGCGGCGTCGCGCTCCTTTGATCCGCCGGCCATGCTCGGCCTGCCCGGCTTGGCTCTGGTGACTATCGCTGTGGTTGTGTGGGCATGGCGCGGCACGAATTATCTGGGGTCGGCCTGGCTGCTGGTGGCCGGTTGCCTGTTGAGTGACCTCTGGGTGGCCGCCAGCGCCCAACTGGCGCCGGTCCTCTCTCTGCTGGCCCTGCCGGTGGGCCTGGCGACGCTCTTTGTGAGCGCCCCAGCCGGGGCGGCGCTGGCGGTAGGCTGTACCATCCTGCTGAGCGTGGCCCCACCCTGGCTGCTGCCTGCGGATAGTATCTCGCGCTGGACAGCCGGGCTGGGGCTTTGGGGCACCTGTGGGCTCGTGGCGCTCACCTTGCGCCCCCTCGTGGCGGCCTGGGAGGGGTCATGGTCCAGTTATCAGGCGAGCCGCAAGCTCTTGGAAGAGGCGCGCGATTACCAGGTGCGCCTTAAACAGACTCTGGCTGACCTGGCTGAGGCCAACCTGCAGCTCACGCGCCTGAACCGGCTGACCCAATCGCTGCGGCAGGCGGCGGAGGAAGCGCGGCGCGCCAAGGAACAATTCGTGGCCAACGTCAGCCACGAGCTGCGCACGCCGCTCAACATGATCGTCGGCTTCAGCGAGATGATCGTAGCCGCCCCTGAAACTTACGGCGAGCCCCTGCCCCCGGCGCTGCTGGCCGACCTGAGCGTGATCCTGCGCAACAGCCAGCACCTCTCCAGTCTGATTGATGACGTGCTGGATCTCAGCCAGATCGAGGCCGGGCAGATGGCGCTCACCCGCGAGCGCGCCTCTCTGGTCGAGATCATCGAGGCGGCGGCAGTGGCCGTGCGCCCGCTCTACGCTTCCAAGGGCCTGAGCCTGCAGGTGGAGACGATTCCGGACCTGGAGGTTTATTGTGATCGGACACGCATTCGCGAGGTGATCCTCAACCTGCTCTCTAACGCTGGCCGCTTTACAGAGCGAGGCGGCGTACGCGTGCGTGCCGCGCGCCAGGGCGGCGACGTGCTGATTGCTGTGGCCGACACCGGCCCCGGCATTGCCGTGGCCGATCAGGATAAGCTCTTTCGCCCCTTCCAGCAGGTCGATGGCTCGGTGCGCCGGCGCTATGGCGGCACGGGGTTGGGCCTGGCCATCAGCAAGAGTTTTGTGGAACTGCATGGCGGCCGCATGTGGTGCGAGAGCGAGATCAATGTGGGCACGACCTTTTACGTGAGCCTGCCCATCGACCCGCCGGCGCCCATTGCGTCTGGCGCTGCACGCTGGATCAGCGCCAACTGGGAGTACGAGGAGCACCCTCGCCGCCCGGAGGTCCCGCATCCGGTCGTGCGGCCGCGGTTTGTCGTGTTGGAGAGCGGCAGCTTGCTCTCCCGGCTGCTCAGGCGCTATCTGGATGGGGCCGAGATCGCCTCTGTAGCCAGCCTGGAGCAAGCTGTGGAGGAGTTGGGCCGTCTGCCGGCCACGGCCCTGCTGGTAAATGGCGACTCGGTCAGCGATAGCTTGCACCAGGTGCTCCAGGAGACAAACCTGCCCTATGGCACGCCGGCGATCCTCTGCTCTCTTCCGGGCGAGCTGGAGGCGGCAGGGGCACTGGGGGTGGCGGATTACCTGATCAAGCCGATCTCACGCGAGATGCTGTTGGGGGCGCTGGAACGCATGCCGCTACAAGGGGATACGGTGCTGGTCGTGGACGATGAGCCAGAGGCCCTGCGGCTCTTCCGGC
Organism: Anaerolineae bacterium; assembly: GCA_034436375.1. Lineage (GTDB taxonomy): Bacteria > Chloroflexota > Anaerolineae > SpSt-313 > SpSt-313 > DAOTVS01. The sequence goes on from DAOTVS010000163.1 coordinate 6,651, forward strand.
GCATGCTCTCTTCCGGGGGAAAAAGCTACCGGGTGCTGCGCGCGCAGAACGGGCGTCAGGCGCTGGAAGTGCTGGCGCGTGAGCGCCCCGATGCAATCCTGCTCGACCTGGTGATGCCCGATATGGATGGCTTTCAGTTGCTCGCGGCCAAAAATGCTGATCCCGCCCTGCGCGATATCCCGGCCATTGTGCTCTCGGCGCGCGATCCCAATGGCCAGCCGGTCCTGAGCAATGCCCTGGCGGTGACCCGGGGCGGTGGGCTTTCCATGCCCCAACTTTTGGAGATGATTGCCGCACTGACACGGATTCTCTCGCCTGACAAGCCAGAGACGCGGAGGAACCAGGGGAACTGACGGAACGCGCAGTGATTCGAGGCCTTATCGGCAGTGGGAGTGTAGCGTGTATCGCTTGGAGTTCTGTTGATCTCCTACAACTTTCAGTTTTTCCTCATTTCCGTTGGTCCCCCCAATTCCCCCACGTCTGCGCATCGAGGGCGGCCAAAAAGTCCTCCCGGCTGACCGGCTTGCGGATAAACCCTGCTGCCCCCAGGCCAAGCGCCAGGTGCTCCTGGGGCAGGATTGTGCAGACGAGGATCGGCACGTCGCGCGTTGCCGGGTGCTCACGCAGGCGCCCCAATAGTTCCCAGCCGTCGATGCCGGGCAGCATCACATCGAGCACAATGATCTCCGGCGCTTCTGCCTCGGCTGCAGCCAGCGCCCGTTGCGGATCGGCCACGGCGCTAAAGCGATAGCAACTGCCGACGAGGTAGCGCTCCAGCAATTGCAGCGTATCAGCGTTATCGTCGATGACCAGCACAGTGGCCTCGGGGACGGCGGGCAGAAGCAGGCGTGCGCTGAAAGGTGAGCCCTCTCCTTCGCCGGGCAGGATCTCCATTGTGCCCCCCACCGGCTCAATCAGCTGGCGCGCCATGGCCAGGTTCTCCGCCGGGTCCTCCCCTGCCTCACCTCTTCCTGCTGTAGAGACGGGCAAATCGCCTGCTTGCGGGCTGGCCGTCTCCACAGGCTCGGCCGCCCGCGGCGCGATGCGCAATGCGACGCGCCCATGTTCCAGGTGCGCCTCCATCTTGACCCGGCCCCCCGGTGTGCAGCGGATGGCCGCCATGAGCCCATTGAGCAGGGCCTGGCGCAGCAGCGCCTCGGGCACCGCCAGGTGAGGCAATGAAGCCGGGACGGTGCAGTCAACCTGCACCCCGAGCGACTGCGTCAGCGGCGTCACCACACGGAGCGCCGCGGCCAGGAGTTGCCCCAGGTCCACCGGGTCGCTGGGCAACGAGCGGCAGAGCCAGGCCAGCTCCTGCTCGCGGCTGGGCGTGCCCGCCTCCGTCGGGGCTGCCGGGGTGGCCTCCTGGCGGGCCGGTGCAGGCAAGGAGAGGTCATAGTGGGCGCGGAGGTGCTCGGCCAAGAGCTCGATAGCGGTGTTCTCCAGGCGACGCAGCTGCCGGCTGCTCAGGCCCAGGTCCCCGGCCACCTCGCGCTGCGTGAATTGCTCCGTGTAGCGTTGGAACAAGACGTGGTAGATGCGCCAGGCGCCGGCCTGCAGGGGCACCTCATCGCCGGGCTTGAGCGCCTCGATGGCCTCCGTCAGAATGCGGCGCAGGGCGGCAGCCGGGTCTTTGGCCCCTTGCAATGCGAACATCCCCACCAATGGGCTGCGCCGCAGCTCGGCCGGTTCGTACAGATAGTGCAGGGCCCTGTGCAGTTCCTCGACAAGCCTTGCCAGGGCCAGATCATCCCCGCCCATGTCCCCTCACTGTCCGCTTCATGTCCACCCCTTGTCTCCTCCAGGGCCGCTGGCTGACCAAATACAAGCCTCAAATCGGGCACTTTATGGTATAATGGAATGCAACCTGGAGTCTGATCTACGGCCTTGTCGCACCGACTATACCACGTCGTGCCTCAGTCCGCAAAAAGGGAAGGGGGTGATTCGGCATCGTCTGAGCCATCCCGTGTATCGGCGCCCATATTGGCATGCTGTTACAACCCAGGAGGAATTCGAGTCATGGAAAAGAGCAAGTTGTCGCGTCGCCAGTTCCTTGGCCTCGCTGCGGCTGCCGCTGGCGCCAGCATGGCGCTGGCCGCCTGTGCGCCGGCTGCTCAGCCGACCGCAGCGCCCGCTGCCGAGGCGACCACGGCGCCCGCTGCCGAGGCGACCAAGGCGCCGGCCGCAACGGCTGTGCCGGCCTCGTCGGGCGAAAAGGTCAATCTGCGCTTTATCAAGCTCTCCATGTCGGACCCCGTGTCCAGTTATTTCAACGACACGGCCATCCCCGGCTTCCAGAAAGCCAACCCCAACATGACTGTCACAGTGGATATGAGCGACTGGGACCACCTGGGAGAGAAGCTCATGACCAGCTTCGCCGGCAACCTGCCGGTGGACCTCATCGAGACGGGCTCCGACTGGGTAGGCCCTTACGCCAAGCGCAAGCAGTTCCTGCCTATCGATGATTACATCAGCAAAGACTACCAGGATGAGATTGGCGATTTCTACAAAGACATGGTCGATATCTCCGTCTACCAGGGCCAGTTGATGGGGCTGCCCTACATCCTGGATATCCGCACCATGACCTATCGCAAGGACCAGTTCCAGGAAGTTGGCCTCGACCCCGAAAAACCGCCTCAGACCTGGGACGATCTGGTAGCTTACGCCACCAAGCTGGTACAGAGGGACTCTTCGGGCAATATCACCCGGGCCGGGTATATGGCCAGCTGCGGCACCCCGGGCGATGCCTTTTTCGAGTACTGGTATCACCTGGTTGAGAACGGTTCCAACTTTATCGTGCCCTGGGGCAGCTGGGACACCAAAGACATCAAGATCAATAGCCCCGAGGGCGTAGAGGCGCTCCAGTTCCTCTATGACCTGATCAACAAGTACAAGGTTACCCCGCTCACCGGCATGACCAGCAAGAACCCCGACCTCTCGCCTGTGGCCGCGGGTGTGGCCTCGATGGCCTTCAACGGCTCCTGGGAGATCGGCAACTGGAGACAGTACCAGCCCGACAAGATCGCCAATCTGGGCATCGGTGTGCCGCTGATGAAGAAGACGCGCAAGAACTATGTGTGCCCCAACGTGTACACCATTGGCTCCAACACCAAGCATCCCGATCAGGCCTGGGCACTGATGAAATACATGGTGTCTAAGGATGTCATGACCGGCATGCTCTCTCCGGATGCGTCAAGCCCGCCACGCAAGTCCATCGCCGCCGATGCCGACTATATGAAGGACCCCATGCTGCAGGCCTTCCAGGCCATCCCCGACAAGGGCTGGGGCACCACCACGCCGCAGGCCATGGACGCGCCGATGAACTATATTGTCGGTAACTATGTCCAGGCTGCCCTCCGCGATCAGATGACTATCCAGGCTGCGCTCGACAAGGCGGCCGCGGATGTGGCGCAGAAGATCGAGGAGTCGGCCCAGTCGCAGCAATAAGGCGTGAACGTGACGCGTGATACGTGAGGTCTTGCAGGGCAAGGTCGCGTTGCCCTAAGAAGCGATCATGCCGGCCTGATGTTGCAGCAGCGAGACATGGCCGCGCCGATCTCACGTATCACGCATCGCGCATCACGGATCACGACCGATCGGAGAGCAAAGTATGATGCAAACTCAGGCCCTGGCGACGTCGCGGCGTCGCTCACCCTGGCGGCTGACTCGCCAGGAGAGGGCGGCGATCCTCTTCGTGCTGCCGCTGATGGTGCCGATGACCATCTATTGGATTATCCCCTCGCTGTCCTCACTCTACTATAGCCTGACCAACTATAGTGTGGTCATGGAGACCAAATGGGTGGGTCTGGCGAACTTCGTCAAGATGGCGAACGACCCGCTTTTCTGGCGCTCGCTCCTGAATTCGGCCTATTTCACGGTGGGCAGTATCCCCCTCAACATGATAGCCGGGTTGCTGCTGGCGCTGGCGGTGAACGCGGGCATCCGTTTCCGCAACTTTTTCCGTGTGGTCTACTACCTGCCCCTCGTCACCTCGACCATCGCCCTTTCCATGGTGTGGCTGTGGCTCTTTGACCCGAACTATGGGCTGCTGAACGCCTTTCTGCACATCTTTGGTGTGCCGCCCCAGCAGTGGCTGCAGAGCACGACCCAGGCTATGCCATCCATTATCCTGATGAGCGTGTGGAGTGGGGTTGGCGGCACGATGATCATCTATCTGGCGGGGTTGCAGGGCATTCCGGACCAGATCTATGAGGCGGCCCAGGTAGATGGTGCTGACAGTTGGCAGAGTTTCTGGTACATTACCCTGCCCTCGCTGCAGCCGGTGACCCTCTACGTGCTGGTCACGTCCATCATTGGCTCGTTCCAGATCTTTGGCCCCATCTATGCCATGACCGACGGCGGCCCGGCCTTCGCCACCACCACGATTGTACACCAGATTTATATCAATGGCTTCCGCTACTTTAGTATGGGCTACGCGGCCGCCCAATCGTGGGTGTTGTTCATCCTGTTGCTGGGGCTCTCGATCGTGAACCTGCAGCTGATGACGCAAGGCTTGAGGGGGGAGTGACCATGAGCGCTACCACTGCCGCCAAGAGCTTACGGAGTACTGTGCGCAAGTCGAGGCGAGCGGGCCGCGCATTAGGCATGACCTTGCTCTACCTGGTGCTTGCGGCCACGGCTATCTCCATGCTGGTTCCTTTCCTGTGGATGGTCTTTACCTCGTTCAAGCCCCGGAACGAGGTCTTCCAGATGCCGCCGGTGATCTTTACGACCAGCTATACGATCGAGAACTTTGTGCGGGCCCTGACGCGAGGGAATTTCAACCTCTACTTTGCCAACAGCCTGATCGTCTCGGGCACGTCGACCGTGTTGAACGTCTTGATCACCTCTATGGCCGGGTACGCCTTTTCTCGCCTGCTATGGCGGGGGCGTGAGTTCTTGTTCATGGTCGTGTTGGCCGTGATGATGCTGCCCGGGCTGATCGCCCTCATCCCCACTTTTCTCATTGTCAAAGGCACGCCCTTTGCCGGGGGCAACAACTGGCTGGGGCAGGGCGGCACGGGCTGGCTGGATAGCTACCCGGGGCTCATCGTCCCCTCCCTGGGCGGCGGCTTTACGGTCTTTCTGTTGCGCCAGTTCTTCATGACCCTGCCCAAAGAGCTGGAGGATGCGGCGCGCATCGATGGCTGCAGCGAGTTTACCATCTACTCGCGCATCATCCTGCCCCTCTCACGGCCTGTGCTGGCCGTCGTGGCCATCTTTAATTTCCAGGGCTCCTGGAACGATTTTCTCTGGCCGCTGGTCATCGTGCAGAGTGACCGCATGCGCACCATACAACTGGGGCTCACCCTCTTCCATTCTCAGCACAACGTCGACTGGGGTGTGCTCATGGCCGGAACGACGATCGCCACCATACCCACGGTGATCGTCTTCCTGGCTGCCCAGAAACACTTTGTGCAGGGTATCGCCCTGACGGGTATCAAGGGGTAGTGTAGCTCGCAGTAACTCATAGGAACTCGGAGCGGGGGGCCTTTCAGTTCCCACGAGCTCCCATGAGTTCCCCCGAGCACAAGTATCGGTTGGATAAGGAGAAACCCATGGCTTCTGATCGCAAGCTCGCTATCGATGGCGGCACCCCCGCCCGCACGCGCCAGAACCCGCCCATGTACCCTGGCGGCATGATGATCGGCGCAGAAGAAGAGCAGTCGGTACTGGAAGTGCTGCGCGCCAAGCGCCTCTTCCGCTACTATGGGCCAGAAAAGGGTCCCTCCAAGGCTGCCCAGCTCGAGGAGGCTTTCGCTGCCCGCATGGGCGCCGCCCATGCCCTGGCCGTTACCTCGGGCACCGCCTCTCTCATCTGCGGCCTGCAGGGCGTGGGTGTGGGTCCGGGCGATGAGGTGATCGTGCCTGCCTACACCTGGATTGCCTCGGCGACCGCCGTGCTGGCCGTCGGCGGCATTCCCATCATGGCTGAGGTTGATGAGTCCCTTACCCTCGACCCGGAGGATGCCGAGCGCAAGATCACTCCTTTCACCAAGGCCATTCTGCCGGTGCACATGCGCGGCGCGCCCGCCCGCATGGATGCGATCATGGATGTGGCCCGCCGCCATGGGCTCAAGGTTGTGGAGGATTCCGCTCAGGCCGACGGCGGCTCGTTCAAGGGGCGGCGATTGGGCTCGATCGGTGATGTCGGCTGTTTCAGCCTGCAGTTCAACAAGATCCTTACTGCCGGCGAAGGCGGCATGGTGATCACCAGCGACGACCAGGTGTGGAAGCGCGCCATGATGTTCCACGACGTCGGCGCGGGCAGCCGGGCGCACGTGCCGCCGCAGGAGGTCCTGTGGGGCATCAACTTCCGCATGCCGGAGCTGCTGGCGGCGGTGATGCTGGTGCAGCTGCAGCGGCTGGATGGCATCCTCGATGCCATGCGGGCGCGCAAGCGCATGCTCAAGGCGGGAATAGAGGAGGTGGCAGCGCGCAAGGGCGTCACCTTCCGCGAGCTTACCGATCCGGAAGGCGATACCGGTGTTGCTTTCATCTTCTTCGCCAAGGATGCCGCCACAGCCGGGCGCGTTACCGAGGCCCTGGGGGCCGAAGGCGTCGGCGGTTGGCATCTGTATGACCCCGATCATAGCGACTATCACGTCTACCGGCACTGGGTGCCGATCATGGAGCAGCGCTCCTGGAACCAGGCCGGCGCCCCGTGGTGTTGGGCCAAGCGGGAGATCAAGTACAGCCCCGACATGTGCCCTCGCACCCTGAATCTCCTGGGCCGCGCCGTGAACGTGGATGTGAGCCCCCTCCTGACAAACGAGGATGTGGAAGAGACCATCGAGGGGCTGAACAAGGTATTGGATGCGCTAGGCTGATCTCTTGAGATAGCGATCTGCGAACCACAAAGCCACAAAGGACACAAAGAGCTGGCAAGGATACGTCCTCGGTTCTGTGCGCCTTTGTGGCTTTGTTTTGGTGGTAAGGGGATCCCCAGCGGAGGGTAACTATGGCAACAGATCTTTGGATCTACCGGGACCCGGCGCAGCCCATCCATCGGCGTGTGGAGGACCTCCTCAGCCGCATGACGCTGGCAGAGAAGATTGGCCAGCTCAACATGCCCATCCCGTGGCCGCCCGGGGCTTCGGAAGAGTTGGGCCGCCCCATGCCCTGCACGCCCGAGGACTGCGAGCAGCTGGCCGTGGGCGCGTATACCGGCGACATTGGCCCTGTGGGCGGCTTTTTTGGCCTGGGCGAGCATGTGCGGCTGAGCATGGGCGTCCGCGAGCAGACCGCACTGGCGAACCGGCTGCAGGCCCTCGCTGTGGAAGAGACGCGCCTGGGCATACCCCTACTCATGACGGAAGAGGGCACCCATGGCGCCATGGTCCCTGGCGCTACGATCTTTCCCGAAGGAGCGGCCCTCGGCAGCGCCTGGGATGTGGGCCTGGTGCAGGCGGTCTATGCTGCCGCCGCCGCGGAGGCGCGCGCCATGGGCATACACCAGCTCTGCACGCTGGTGGTCGAGCCCAACCGCGACCCGCGCCTGGGCCGCAACTGCGAGGGCTACAGCGAGGACCCCTACTTTTGCGCGCGCTATGCGGAAGCGATTGTGGCTGGGGCGCAGGGTGATGACATCTCGGCGCCGGGCCGCGTGGTCGCGGTGTTGTGTCACTTCCCGGGTCAAAGCCAGCCGGCGAGCGGCCTGGAGCGGGGCGCCATGGAGATCTCCGAGCGTATGCTGCGCGAGGTCTTTCTGCCCCCCTGGGTCGCCGGCATCAAGCAGGCCGGGGCCGGAAACTCGGATTACCTATGCCCGGGGTTGCGAGGTCGTCGGCGAGGACCGGAGCGGCTTTGTCGAGGCCGTGCAGGCCGCCCGGCAGGCCGATATCGCGCTCGTGGTCGTCGGCGAGAAACAGGGCGTGATGGGGCCGGCCGACAACGCCGCCCGGGCGACCGTGGGTGAGATGTCGGATGTGGCCAGCACCGATCTGACCGGTGTGCAGGAAGAGCTGATCCGGGCCATCTACGAGACCGGCACGCCAACCGTTGTCGTGCTCATCAACGGCCGTCCGCTCTCCACACGCTGGACGGCGGAGCACGTGCCGGCCATCCTTGAGGCCTGGGAGCCGGGCGAGCGCGGCGGTGAGGCCATCGCGGAGGTGCTCTTCGGCGATCAGAACCCCAGTGGGCGATTGCCGGTCACCATCCCGCGACATGCGGGGCAGTTGCCCGTCTTTTATAATGCCAAGCCTGCGCACGAGTACGTGCGCCGCCACACGGGGGGCTATGTCGATATGGATACGACCCCCCTCTATGCATTCGGCCACGGGCTCAGCTATACCACCTTCCGCTACAGCAACCTGCGCGTCGAGCCGGCGCAGATCAGGCCCGGGGGCCGCGCGCAGATCTCTGTGGATATTGAGAACACCGGCGGGCGTGCGGGTGAGGAGGTCGCACAGCTCTACATCCGAGACGTCCTCGCCACGGTCACGACCCCGGTGCAGCAGCTGCGAGGGTTCCGCAAGGTGGCCCTGGAGCCGGGCGAGGTCAAGACGGTCACATTCACACTGGCGCCGGAGGACCTGGCCCTGCTCGACCGGGACATGCATTGGGTGGTGGAGCCGGGAACGTTCGAGATCATGGTTGGGGGTTCATCCGCCTCCATTGCCCTGCGGGGCGCTCTGGAGGTGATGGGCTAGCCAGATGGGGGTGGGGCACGGCATTCGGTTGCTGCCCCCTCCGGAGGGGGCAGCAACCGCATGCC
>DAOTVS010000164.1:0-21567 GCA_034436375.1 Anaerolineae bacterium
CAATCGCCAGTTCCGCCGCACCCTGGCCGGCGCCCTGCGCCTGGTGCTCGTGCTCGTTGTGCCGGCAACCATCGGGCTCCTGGTGGTGGGGCAAGTGGGCATCCGTATCATCCTGCAACACGGCGTCTTTAGCGCCTATGACACCACGCAAGTGACCAAGACCCTGTTCTTCTACCTGCCGGGGTTGGTCTTCGCCGCCATTGACCAGCCGTTGGTGTTCGCCTTTTACGCCCGCAAGGACACGGTCACCCCCGTGCTGGTGGGCGTGCTCGGGGTTGGGGCCTATCTGTTGGTCGGGCCGGCCCTGGCCTTCACCTTCCATGTGGGCTATATCGGGCTGGTCATCGCCAACTCGGTGCAGCTCACCGTCCACTGCATCGTCCTATGGGTCCTGCTGGAGCGACGAGTGGGCACCATGGCCGGGCAGGGGCTGCTCAACACCTCGGCTCGAACCAGTATCGCGGCTGCCGCTATGGGCATCGCCATGATCGGCACCCTCGCCCTCTGCCAGGCTTTGCTTCCCAAGCCCAGCCGGATCGCCTGGGTCATCCAGTTTGGCCTGACGGGAGCTCTGGGAACGGTCGTCTACCTGCTGGGGCTGGCTGTTCTGCGAGTTGAGGAACTGACAACGCTGGCCAATATGGTGCGCAGGCGCATCGGGCGCCTGACAGGGGGCGCGCAAGAGCTTGAGCGCAACGATGCTTGACGGGGCAGGTTGACAACGCTATAATCGCATGAAAGACCATGGACGACCAGGCAAAGCCCTCAACGCGGAACGATGAACTCGAGCGCGCCCTACGCGACCTGCGCCGCGATGCCGCGCGGGAGCGCATGCAGCGCATCGCAGCCGACCTGACCGGGGCCACCGAGTGTTCCCGGGCCCCAGAGGAGGCAGCGGTCCTCTCGCCGGCAGAACGCTGGCAGCCTGCGACGGCTCCACGCGTGCGGCCGGTTGCTTCTGCGTCCGCACGGGCATCGCGCAAGCCTACCTCGTGGGCCAACCGGGCGCTTCTCTTGCTGGAAGTGCTCGCGCTCGTCGGGCTGGTCGCCATCGTGCTCCTTTCGTGGGAGAGCCTGCGTCGTCTGCAGGAGGACCTGTTTCGGGCGCCCAAGGGTTGGACGGCCTCTAACCTTCCTGTGCTGCTAGCGACAGTAGAAGCGGGGCCACCCATAACCGTCACCCGCACCCCAACTGCCACCACGACGCCGGCACTGGCGCCCGTGGCGGCCTTGCCGGTCACAGCGACGGTGACCGTGACGGCGTCGTCGGCTGTTTTGCCAGCGAGCACAGGGTCTCCCACAGCTACGGCACTGGCGTCACCGTCCGTCCTACCTGGCGGCTCGAGCTCGCCCGCGCCCATCAGGACCGCGGCGACTGCGGCCCCGGGGGAGCCGCCGCCGACAATCACGCCGGGCGCGACACCCGTGTCGCCAACCGGTTTTCGGGTGGCTATCCCGGCGATCAATGTGGATGCGCCAATTGTGGAAGGCGACGATTGGGGCCAGCTCAAACTCGGTGTAGGCCATCACATCGGCAGCCCCTGGCCCGGAGAACAGGGCAACGCCGTGCTCTCAGCGCATGACGATGTCTATGGCTCGATCTTCAGGGACCTGCACAAGCTGGAACCGGGGGACCTGGTCTATGTCCATGCGCCCAAGGGCACTTTTACCTACCGGGTACTCTTTAGCCGCCTGGTACTGCCGACCGAGGTCAGCGTCCTCGCCCCGACAAGCCAGGCCATTCTGACCCTGATCACGTGTTACCCGCCGCACACGGATACGCATCGTATCGTGGTCACGGCCCAACTCATAGAGTAGTGAATTCATTCGTGTGCGCAGGATATGCGCACCACAACCCGTCTGTCGTGCGCACGCACGTGCGCACATAGCTATCATAGGAGGCTTCTCATGGCCAACAAGAAGAACAAGCGCCACAACGCGTCCCGCGCAGCCCGCAAGCCCGCCGCGCAGGCCCAGGCCCCCGCGCCCGCTCCGGTAGCGGATGCCGTGGCCACCCGGCCCGCCGCGCGCCCCGCCCGCCCACCCCGGCAAGCCGCCGCCCCGGCGACTCAACCCAAGTCCGGATCGCAGGCCTCGGTGCCCAGCGCCGCCGCCCTCGCCGAGGAATATCATTATGTCATTGGCGACCTGAAGCGCATCGGCATCCTGGCCGGCTCACTGTTCGCCCTGCTGGTCGTGCTGGCGCTGGCCATGCATTTGGTGCTCTAATAGCGGCCGTACCGCCGCCCCTCATCCAGCATCGCCAGATAGTTCCGCACGGGGATATAGTTAGCCAGGGTGTTGCCGCTGCCCAGCGCCCAGCCGCCGCCGGGGGCGCACGCCTCGATCACTCTGCGGGTGTAGCGCCGCACTTCCTCCTCACTGGACCGGCTGAGCACATCCATGTCGATGCCGCCCAGAAGGGCCACCCGGGACCCATAGCGCTCTTTGGCCTCGGTGACCGGCAGGATGACATCCTCGAAGGAGTGTTTGCCGTCGATCTGCACGTCATCAATCAGGTCGTCCATGACCGCGCTCAGGTCGCCGCAGGCGTGCAGCAAGAAGGGCAGGTTGTGGGCGTGAGCGATCGCGGCGAGCTTTTTCTGGCAGGGGAAGACGTAGCGGCGCAGGTCAGCGGGCGAGATCATGGTGGCCGTCTTGAAGCCCATATCGTCGCCCAGGACCATGGCGCCCACGCCGGGCATCTCAGCCATGGCCGTAAAGATGGCCGTCAGCAGGGCCTCTGCCTTGCCCGCCACCGCCGCCACCAGGGCCGGGTCATCGTGCAGCGCATAGGAGAGCCCCGTGTAACCCATGAGGGTGTTCAACATCTCCATCTGCCCCGCCGGGTCGCCCGAGGCGATGATCTTCATCCCGTCCGGCAGGTGCTGCGCCACGTACTCCAGGCTGGAGTAGTCGATCTCCTCCGGCTTGGGCCAGGGGTAGCGCTCGAAATCTTCCCAGCTGGCGATGACGCCGATGCCCTCATCTTGCCAATGGCGGCGCTCGTGCTTGAGGATAGCCGTATCCTCGGCCTCATGGCGCTTGCCCGGCAGGCTCACGAGCGGGCCGGTGCAGACATAGTCGAACCCCGCCGTATACCAGAAATGGATGAGACCATTGAGCGCCCGCTCCTGCTCCTCTCGATTCCGCCAGGGCGGGATCGGCTCACCGCCAATGGCCTCCATCATCTCGCGATCGCACCAGAACTCGATGAACGGCACGCGGTCCGGCTCGCCCTGCCGCCGCAGCACCTTGAGTAGGCGATCGAAATCGGGATCGGGGTTGCTAGACATGCTTTGCCTCCACTCGCTCTGTAGCCCAGCGAAAAGCAGAGTTCTCGGAAAAACGGCTGTCAACGGATTTCCGCCACGGATTACGCGGATTGCGCGCTATCGTGCAGCGTTGCTTGGCTGGCACTCTCTAGCCGCTGCTTGAGCGGCAGGCATGGGTAGGGAGCGCCCATAATCCGTGTAATCCGTGGCAGGAATCCGTTGACAGCGTCCCGCCCTCAGGCACCCTGCCCAGTGAGCCGCCGCCACTCATCAATCAGCGCAGCGGCATTGGCGCGCGCCAGGGGCGTGTCCTCGCGCACGTTATCCACCGGCGAGAGGATAAACCCGCCGCCCGGCGCCAACATTTCCATCGCTTGACGCACCGCAGCGCGCACTTCGGGCTCGGCGCCGTGCTCCACCGTCAGGTGCCCGTTCACCCCGCCCCATAGGGCCACCTTGCCGCCCAACACTTTTTTGGTCGCAGCCAGGTCCCACTGCGCCGGATCCACGCCCACCAGGACATCGATGCCCAGCTCGGCAAACAGGGGCAGGAGCGGCATGCAGTGCGAGGTGATCAGGTAGCCAAACCGCACGCCGTGCTCGTGAGCCAGATCTACGTCGGCCTTCATGATGGGGTAGAGGAAACGGCGCCACGAGGCGGGCGACCAGAAATCCAGGTTCTCGTACCAGGCGCGCTTGACGTAGAGATCGATCCCGGCAGCGAGCACCACTTCCATGCGCCGGCGGTTCCAGGCAGCGATGATATCCAGCAGCTCGGCCAGGAACGCGGGCTGATCGTAGCTGGCGAACATCATATTCTCGAGGCCATACACCCAGCCCACCAGGTCCGCGCCCACACCCCAGCCGCCGGTCAGGAGCAGGTCATGCCGGCGCGCCTGAGCGATGGCCGGGGCCGATTCTCGTTGAAAGGCAGCGATCTCCTCGGGCTTGGGCGGCGTCAAGAGGTAGCGCAGGGCGGGCAGATCCTCCGGACCGCCCACCACAAACTTGACCGAGCGCGGGACGATATAGTCATCGAGGAAAGGCACATGGTTGCCCCAGCGCCAGTCGTCGGTCTGCCGCACCTCAGCCCGTAAGGCGCCCGCCGGGGTGTGGTATTCCTTGACCATAATAGGCCATTCCTCGCCCGCCCGTTGCTCGATCCATTCGGTCGTCGTGACGCGTGGGTCATAGCTCACCGGCAGGCCGTGCAGGTTATAGTGGTCGTTCACAACCACTGGCGGCCGCACGGGCAGGTCCACAAAGGTATCGAGGCCCAGGACCACCTGGCGCTCGACGAATTCAGCATAATCGCGGCAGGTCGACTTCAGGCCGCCGTAGAGCATAAAGCTGCACGGGGCATGATCCGGCTCCTGCCGGTCCAGGGCTGCCAGCATGCGCTGGCGCGAAGACATTTTTGCTGTGCTCATAGAGTTCCTCCACACAAACACGGGCCAGCGGCCCGTCTCTACACTCGTTCGAACACGGGCCAACCGGCCGTCTCTACACTCGTGTCGTAGTGGCGGCTTGAGCCGCTCGTCTCAAGGCTTGCCATTGCAGGTCGCCAGGACGAGCGCAAGTCGCCACTACAACACCGCTGTCCAGCGGCCGCTCTCAGGCCTCCTTATTTGAAAGGTATTGGGCTGAAGCCGCCGCTACGACGTCACTGGCCGGTGACCCGGCGCCATTCGTCGATCATGGCCAGCGTGTTGCGCCACGTGTGCTCCGACGTGTCGCGCACGTTCTCAACAGGGGAGAGAATGAAACCGCCGCCAGGGGCCATCACAGCAAGGGCATCGCGTACTGCGGCGCGCACCTCAGCCTCACTGCCCTGCTCGACAGTGATATAGCCATTGACGCCGCCCCACAGGCCAATGCGCCCCGCCGCTTTCCGTTTGGCCTGCGCCAGGTCCGTCACCAGGGGGTCGATGCCCACAATGGCATCGAGCCCGGTCTCGGCCAGCGCATCCACCAGGGGCAGCGTGCCTGTGGTCATCATGCCGGCCACGCGGCAGCCAGCCTGATGCGCCAGGTCGCAATCGGCGCGCAGGATGGGCTGCAGGAACTCGCGATAGAGGCGCGGCGACCAGAAATCGGTGCTCTCGTAAAAGATGCGCTTCAGGTAAAGCTCGATGCCGGCATCGAGCAACACCTGCAACCGCCGGCGGTTCCACTGGGCCACTAGAGCCAGCAGATCGCGCATGAACTGGGGCTGCTCGGCGGCGAACACGATCATGTTCTCAAAGCCGGTCAGCCAGGCTACCACATCCGCAGCGGCGCCCCAGCCCCCTGCCAGCAGAAGCCCATGCCGGCGCGCCTGCGCGATGGCCGGCTCCGCCTCGGCGCGAAAGGCCACAATCTCGGCATTGCTGAGGGGCGCCAGCAAGTAGCGCAACGCCTCCAGGTCCCCAGGCTGTGTGACCAGGAACTTTTTTGTGCGAGGCACCAAATAGTCATCAAAGAGAGGGACATGATCGCCCCAGCGCCAGTCGGCCGTCTGCCGCACCTCTGTGCGCAGTATGCCCCCCGGCGTATGATACTCTTTGATCATCACCGGCACGACCTCGCCCGGCTGGTTCTCCAGCCATTCCTTCACCTCCACCCGGGGATCATAGACTACCGGCAAGCCATGCAGGTTGTAATAGTCGTTGACCACGACGGGCGGCCGCGGCGGCAGCTCTACAAAAGCATCGAGCCCCAACTCCACCTGCCGCTCGATGAACTCGGCGAAATTGTGGCAGCGGCTCTTGAGTGCACCAAAGATCATCGGCGCACAGGGTACGTGATCGGGCTCGCGCCGGTCCAGCGCCGCCAACATGCGCTCGCGCGAGGTCATCGAGACTGTCATCAAGGCTACTCCCAACTGACTGTTACTTCAGGCCCAGGAAATCCAGGGCTTGTTGGCGGCTAACAGGTCATCCAGCAGGGGCCTGGCTACCTCCCAAGAGGGCACGAGGGGATGGCTCATCAACGCCTGCAGGGCGATGCGCCGCGAGCCCTCCACCGCGGCCTGCACAGTGAGGCTCTCATAGGCCTTGACGTGTTGCACGAGCCCGCGGATGGGCAGCGGCAGCTCACCAACACGGATGGGGTGCGGGCCGGTGCGGTCCACGATACAGGCAATCTCCACCGAAGCATCAGCCGGGATGCCGTCTACCGCCCCCCGGTTGAGCACCTGGACGATCTGCGACTCGCCCTTGTTGTGATAGATGGCCTGCATGGCCGCCATGGCGACTTCAGCATAACCCCCGCCGCCCCGCTTTTTCAGAATGGCTGGCTTTTCGTCCAGGTTGGGGTCGGCATACAGGTGCAGGCACTCGGCCTCGATCTCCTTGACCTGCTCGCCGCGCGTGCGGTGCCCCGGCTGCTGGGCCGCCTGCACCGTCGAGCCATGGTGATAGTAATAGTGCAGGTAGCTCGATGGCACCGCACCCAGGGTGGCCATCCACTCCGCGTCAATGTTCCAATGCTTCGCCGCCGCTTCGACCGCCTGCGCGGTCACATCCTGGCCGTCCACCCACAGACGGATCAGGAAGCCCAGGTGATTCAGGCCCACCCACTCGGCATTGGCGCGCGAGGGCTCCACGCCCAGGGCACGAACGGTAGCTTCAATCCAACCCTTGGGGCCGGAGCAGAGGCCCACATAGTGCACCTTGCTGTATTTGCCCAGCGCCTCTGCAATAATGCCCGACGGGTTGGTATAGTTGATCAGCCAGGCGTCGGGGCATACGGCTTCCATATCGTGGGCCAGCCCCAGCATCACCGGAATGGTGCGCAGCGCTTTCATCATGCCGCCGGGGCCAGTCGTCTCTTGCCCGATAATGTTGTACCTGAGGGGGATCTTTTCGTCATTGATGCGCGCGTCCATCCCGCCCACGCGGATGAGGCCGTTCACAAAGGTAGCCCCCTCCAATGCGCGCTTACGATCGGTGGTGGTGGTTACCTGCACTGGCAGCCCGGCCTTGGCAAACATGCGCCGGCCCAAGGCGCCCAGAATCTCCAGGCGCTGCTCGTTGATGTCGTTCAGGCAGACCTCGCTCACCGGCAGGGTCTCGTATTGGCGGATCAGGCCATCGATCAGCTCGGGAGTATAGGAGCTGCCTCCACCGAAAATCACCAGCTTCATCGTCATTCCCTCCTCAGGCGCCGCGGTGGGTGCCCACCATCGAATGTGCTGAAAAACTCGGGGCCCGGCGCCGTCCGCGCCAGGTTGGCATACATCTCATCGCTCACAGGCCGGTGCAGGGCATCGTAGGCCAGCAGCACGCCGCCGATCGCCGGCTCGAAGCGGGCGCGCACGATGCGCGCCCGGGGCGCCACGCGGTGCACGGCCTGGATGAAGGTATCGATCAGGAGCGGCCCCTGCCCCTTCCACACACTGCCGTTGCAGACCACATCAAACTCGAGGGCCTGCATATCAAAGCGGCGGATGAGGGCCGTGGCGTACTCGGCCAGGATCAGCCCCTCACGGACGATGATCTCGACGGCCACTTCGTCACCCATATCGGCGAGTGCAAACACCAGGGGGCAAAGCGAAAGGAAGCGCCCGTGGTCGATCTGCCCGGCAAGGTGAGCGCGCAACAGGGCCTCCGGCGTGGGAAAGCCCAGCCGGCCCAACACTACCTCGGTCAGCCGTGTTGGCTTGCCGCGGCCATCTTCAGCGCGCAGCACAGCCTTGTAGGCTGCCCAGGCAATAGTGCCGGACCCGCCATCATCCTCATAGTAGCCAAAGGCCCACTCGCGGCCATCGGGGGCGATGGCTGCCGCATTGCAGCCCGTACCGGCCGCCACCACAACGCCAAAAGGCTCAGAGGTGCCTGCCCTCAAGCCCGCGAAGGTATCGTTTTTGACCACTACCTGCCGGGCGATCCCCGCTTGCGCCAGGAACGCCTGGCGCGCTGTATGATCCTCCGGCCAGTCGGCGCCAGCCAGGGCCATGGCCGCCATGGCCACTTCGGAGGCCAGCACGCCGGCTTGCCGCAGCGCCTCCTGCACCGTGGCCACGACCACACCCATAGGCGTCTCCAACCCCTCGTTACCCAACCAGTTGGAGCCGCCCCCGCGTGCGGCCCCCAGAATGTGACCCCGGCCATCAGCGACCAGAGCGATCGTTTTGGTAGTGCCGCCATCGACGCCGATCACATAGTCCATGCTGACCTCAGTGCGTGACAAGTATTCCGTAATGCGTAATCCGTAAAGGCGCCATGCTGCATCTGGTGTTGCTCAATGAGGCTCTGCAGGCACAAGCTACACGGAGCAACAGGCACAACGCCTTGCGTCCTTACGAATTACGCATCACGCATTACGCTTCATCCCTTCAATCCCGTCATCGTGATACCCTCGATGAACTGGCGCTGCGCCAGGAAGAAGATGGTGACCATCGGCACCGTGATCACCATGGCCGCGGCCATGAGCAAGTTCCACTTGCGCTCACTGCGGCCCAAAAAGGCAAAGAGGCCCAACGAGAGCGGGAAAAGGTCCGTATTGTTCAGGTAGATCACGGGACCCATAAAATCATTCCAGCAGCCCATAAAGTTGAAGAGCACCACTACCAATAGAGCCGGTTTCATCAGGGGCAGCATGATGCGCAGCAGGATGTGCGCTTCGCTAGCCCCGTCCACACGCGCCGCATCACTCAGGTCCCAGGGCAGGGTCATCATGAACTGGCGTAGCATGAAAATGTAAAAAGCGCCACCGCCAAAGGATGGGATGATGAGGGGCTTGTACGAGCCGATCCAGCCCAACCACTTGAAGATCAGGTAGGTGGGCACCATCGTCACCACGCCCGGGATCATCATCGTCGCCAGGGTAGCGGCAAACAGGATGCTGCGCCCACGGAAGGGGATGCGCGCAAAGGCATAGGCCGCCATGGCGCTGGCAACAGTCACGCCAATGGTCGACAACACCGAGTACTGAAGGCTGTTCCCCAACAAGCGCAGAAAGGGGAACCCCGGATGTGTGAGCGCATCCGGATAGTTGGACCACATGATCGGGTGAGGGACCCACGTCAGCGGATAGGTGAAGACCTGGCTCATGGGCTTGAGCGAGGTGATCACGAGCCACAGGAACGGCACAAAAAAGGCGATGCCAACGAGCGTAAGCAGCGTGTAAGAGATGGCCCCGGGCAGCGTGCGGCGCACAAACCGGCGCCAGTGCAACGAGCGGGCTGCCGGTTTGACAGTTGCGGACTGGGCGCTCATCGCATGCCTCCCTCATAGTATACCCAACGGCCCGAGCTGCGGAAAATGGCCAGGGTCAGGAGCATGATGACGATAAAAAGGACCACGGCCATGGCCGAGGCATAACCCATCTGGAAGTAGCGGAAAGCCTGGGCATATAGATAGACCATATACATCAGCATCGATTGCAAGGGCCCCCCTGCGGTGCCCGATGCACCACCAGAGAGGTCACTACCACCGCTGCCGGCCACAAAGGCTGCCGTGAATACCTGGAAAGAGCCGAGAAAGCTCATGACCAGGTTGAAGAGGACCACCGGCGAGATCATGGGCATGGTGATGCGCCAGAAACGGCGCCACGCCGAGGCCCCATCGATCAGTGAGGCCTCGATCAGCTCGTGCGGCACTTCTTTCAAGCTGGCCAGGAAAATGAGCGTGGCCGAACCGATGCCCCACATCGACATGATCAGCAGCGCTGGCTTGGACCAATTTGCATCAGCAAACCATCCCGGCGCCGGCAGGCCCAGGAACCGCAGCACGGTATTCAGCAATCCCTGGCGGGGGTCCATGATCAGCATCCACAATAGTGTGCCCGCCACTGGCGGCACCAGAGAGGGCAGGTAATAGATCGTGCGAAAGATGCCTATTCCCCTGACCTGCGCGTTGAGGAGCACAGCAAGCGCCAACGAGCTGAGCATGCCCAGCGGCACGGAGAGCACTGTGTAGTAGAGACTGTTGTAGACGCTTGTGAGCAACCGCGGGTCGCGAGTGAACATGGTCACATAGTTGGTGAATCCAATGAAGCGCGGCGGCTGGATGACGTTATACTTGGTGAGCGAAAAGTAGAACGACGCCAGTGTCGGATAGAGAGTGAAAATCAGGATACTGAGGATCCACGGCAAAAGAAAGAGGTAGCCGACGACATCAGTCCGCAGTTGCTTTGGCAGGCGCGACCAGGGTCCCCTCGGCCTGCCGCGAGGCCTTGCTATCGTTGTCATAGCCTTACCCTTGCAGTGATGGCGAGCCCCAGCTTCTTTTGCATCGGCCGCCCCGGACTCGCCACGGGTAGCACGGCGGCCTGCCCCAGATGCCACTGTCGGTGGCGGAGCAGCGCTTGCCGCTCCGCCACCGACAGCAAGACAGCTACTTGCTGTTGACGGTTTCTTCCAGCTTGGCAGTAACCGTCTGCTGCGCCTGGTCGAGCACGTCTTTGGCGCTGGCCTTCTTGTGCATGACCTGGTCCACGGCGCGGGAGATCTCGTCGGTCGCGAAATTGTCCACCGGCGAGCTCCACTGCACCACCACATAGGGCAGCTGGCTGCGGATGAAATTGGAGATGTCCATCGCCTTTTCCTGCCCAACACGAGCGACCAGGTCCTTGGGCGCCCGGTCCGTGGGGAATTTCTTCCAGACGGGATAGTCGGCCCAGCGATCCCACCACTCGTACTGGCCTTCGGTGGCAAAATAGGCCGATAGAGCAAAGCCTTCCTTCGGATGCTTGGCCCCCATCGGGACAAACATCAGGTTGGGCCAGTTCGACGTCGCTACCGGCATGCCGTTGGGGGTACCGCTGGGGCCTGTGGGCATGGGGGCCACTTCGTACTTGATCTCGGGCGGAGTATGGGTCACCGACCACAGGCCGTCATTGATGATGGCCTGCAGCTTCATGCCAAAGGCAGCCTCCGGGTAGGCGCTGGAAAAGTTGCCCTGAGCGTTGAACTTGTCGATGTCGCCCTTGTACATGTCATCAAGCCACTTGACCCAGTACTCGACCACTTCGATGTTTTTGGGATGGTTGATGGAATACTTTTCTCCATCCCACACTCCGCCGCCGTTGGCAGCAAACTGCCCGGGCCAGGTCCAGTTCTGGCTCCAGGGGTTGGCGCCGGCCATCATGACCTTGTCGCCGTCATACTTGGTAACCTTGGCCGACCATTCTTTCACCTGGTCCCACGTCTTAGGCATGCTGGCGCGGTCAGTCGGCAGGCCAGCTTCCTGAAGCACGTCGGTGTTGTAATACATGGCATCGGGGCTGCCGTTGAGGACCAACCCCCAGGTCTTGCCGTTCCATTGCACCTGGGCCAGGGCAGCCGGCTCAAAAGCGTCCTTGTTGGCCACGGGATCAGCATCCATCATATCATCGAGCTGCATGCAGGTGCCGTTCGCGGCATAGACGATGGGCGAGCTATAGTGGTAGATGCAATCAGGCGGATCGCCGGAGGCCATGCGCATCATGATCGCTTCATCAAAAGCTCCGGTGTAGGCGCTGGAGGGCGTATATTTGACAAAGATGTTGGGGTTCTTCTCCATGAACGCCTTGATGATCCAGTAGTGTGGCTGGGTCTTGTCTTCGATGACCGTGCCAAAGGCTGACATCATCTCGACGATCGTCTTTCCGGCCGCGCGGGCCGCGTCCTCGTCCTGCTTCATCTGGGCGTTGAACTGGTCCTGGGTCATGCTAAAGACTTTTTGGGCATCGGCAGCCTGCTGGGCCGCCGCTGCGATCGCATCTTCGGTAGCCTGGGCATTCTGGACTGCCGCCGTTGCATCTGCATTGGCCGTAGGCACCTCGGTCGCCGCCGCAGCAGTCGCCGCCGCAGTCGGTGATGCCGATGGCGTCGGCGCGCAGGCGGCCATGATCGCTGTGCCGCTGATCAGACCGGCCCAGCGCAGAAAAGCTCGACGCGAGACATTCTTGGCAGACATGCTGTACTCCTTCTGAAGAGGAAAGTGACCATCGGAACTGCACTATTCACCCACGTATGGACGTTCGGCAAGCCCTGAATGTAGGCCTCTCCCGCATGCCTCCTTCCATGTGATCCATCTGGCGGGCCGATGCCTCGGCCGGTCACACCGATAGATCTGTGTGCCTGCTGCCAGAACTTAGCCCCACAAGCGGCGCAGCAGCTCGGCGCTGGCGATAATATCCGCAGTTGGGTCGTGATCGCTGGTTTCGATCTCGATGCTCAGCCAGCCGTCATAGCCAACGGCCTTGAGCGCGCCGATGACCCCCGGCACATCGACGATGCCCTGCCCCAGAGCGCAGCACTCATGCGAGCCGACGGCGGGCACATCTTTGAAATGGACGTGGATAACCTTCTTGCGCAGCTCGCGGATAGCCTGCACGGGGTCGCCACCCTGAGCGGCCATATTGCCGGTATCAATGGCGGCGCCAACCCAGCTATTGCCGCCCTGAATGGCCGAGAGAATCTCGTCGCCACCCTTCTCGCCGCCATTCTCAAAGCCCACGCGCACAGCATAATGCGAGCACAGCGGCCCTAGCTGGCGCACCGTACTCGCAGGCAGGTGGCCCGCGATGAGCGGCGCCTTGAGCAGATGCGCGATCTGGAAGGCCTCCTCAGCCGCATAGGGCTCACGGCTGGGATCGGCGATGCCGCCGGCGCAGGCACTGCAGACCATGTTGCGCTCGCTCAGCCGCTGGCGGACAGCGCTGGCCAGGGCGGGCGTCAAGTTGGCTGCTGCCACGTGCGGGAACCAGATCTCGAGCCCATCCAGCCGGGCGGGAGCCAGCCGCTCCAACAGGCTGTCGAGCGTCGGTAGCAGGGGCGCAGCCTCGATCGCCTTGCTCGCGGCGCCCCAATCAAACTTCCCCGGGTAGCCCAGGAGGTCCATCACATAGCTGGCGGTAACGCAAGAGAGCCTCAAAGCTTCTCCTCCTTGAAGGCTAGACTCAAAGTCTTGGAGACTCTGCCTAGCCCCGCTAGAACGTGGAGCTGATCTCCACCACTCTCCCTGTGTGCGCCGACTCAAGCGCGCCCAACAGCACCTCGAGCACATGGCGGCCATGTGGACCGTTGTTCACCGGCTGCTTGCCGGTGCGGATGCAATCGAGCCAGTGCGGCAGGCCGGCGGCTACACCCAGCTTGTCATAGAGCGAGGGCGGCAGATGATCGACCTGCCAGCGCGCATCGCCCTGATGCCAGACCGCGATCTCATCATCCAGAAACTGGGGCGTGGTGAGCGAGCCGCGGTCGCCAAAGAACTGCATATTCGGCAAGCGCGAGCTGAGGACGTTGTAACTGGTATTGACGGAGGCGAAAACGCCGTCGCCGAAATCGAGCACCATCGGTATGGTATCTTCGGTCTCTACTTTGAGCGTCTTGCCGCGCACGGGGCCGGCGGTCATCACCACCTCAGGGATCGATACGGCAGCCATGGCTGTGACCCGCTTCACCGGCCCGAGGACATGGGTCAGGATCTGCACCGGGTATACGGAGAGATCGAAGAGCGGCCCGGCGCCCGGCTGGTAGAACCAGGTCGGGTCAGAGGTGTAGCCATCCCAGCGAGCCGGGCCATGATGGGCGCCCAGCGCGGTGACCAGGGTAATCTTGCCAATCTCGCCCGCCTGGATCATTTTCTTGGCCTGTTGGAAGGGCGAGAGCAGGATCGTTGAGGGCGCGCAGGAGAGGATCAGGTTCTTCTCTTGCGCCAGGGCCACCATACGGTCCGCTGTGGGCAGGTCCACCGCCATGACCTTCTCGACATAGACGTGCTTGCCCGCCTCCAACCCCGCCACGCACAGCGGCCCGTGAGGCACCATGTCGGTGAGCACGAGCACACCGCTGCATTCGGTATGGGCTAACATCGCCTCGGCATCCGTAAAGGCCTGGTGGGCGCCATACTCGGCCTTGGCCTTTTCCGCTCGGGCTGGGTTCACGTCGCAGACCGCCGCCAGTTCTATCTGATCCGCCATGGCTTTGATTGCCGGCAGATAACTGCGATTGGCGATGTCGCCACAGCCCACCACAGCAAGCTTGATCTTCTCCATGCCGCTTTGCCTGCAGCCCTCCCCGGGTGCAGGCCTCCTCCTTTCGCCTGAACGGACCTGGACCTGGCAGTCTGCGGATACTGTCAAGTCTGCCAATATACAGTATCCTACGCCAGCGCGGCGTAGGCCTCACGCACAATCTCATCGAGCCTGCTCGCCAGTGCAGCGGGCACAAGCTGCGGGGGCGGGTAGCCGGCTGCCAGGATATGTTCTACCTCGCGGTGCGCCCGCTCCATGAGCGTCTCGCGGCCCTCACGCTCCCAGGCATCCCAGGATTGGCGGGTAAAGATGGGCGACTCCCAGTACTCGCGGCGCAGGTAACGCGCGGTATGCGCCTGATCCAGAAAAGTGCCGCCGATGCCAACCTCCCGGATGACATCCAGCGCCAACGCGTCCTCGCTCACATCGATACCCTGGCGGATCCAGTTGATGGCCGAGAGGCTGGCATCATCGATCACGAGCTGCTCCAGGCTGATCGCCTCGTCGGCCCCAACGATGCCCGCATTGCCGATGCCGCCGCCAGAGAGGATGCAGAAAGCCGCCCCCATGCCGCGCTCAAAGCCATCCTGATAGTCGATCCACTTGGCGTCGGAGAGCGCCAGCCCGCCGCCCCCCGTCAGGCCATAGTAAGCGGAGAGCTGGCTGGTGGCGATAGCCAGGGTGGTGAGGTTGGGGTGGGCGAAAGAGGTGGCCAGGGTACGCGGCTCCATCATGCAGGGGTCTTCCACAAAGCCCTCGCGGTAGCCGCCGATCTCGCCCCACAGCCACATGAGGGTCAGGCAGGCCAGGCGCTCGGCGTTGCTCAAGGCGAGCACGCCTGCCATGCTGGCCGGGCTCGAAGCGCCAATCGTGACAAAAGAGAAACAGCCCGCATGCCATCCGCCATCCGCCATCATGAGGGCCGTCTCCAGGTCCTCTTCGGCAAAACGCAGTGGGCTGACAATGCCGAATCCGAACCCCAGGCCCAATTCGCGCCTGGGCTTGCCCAGCGCCCTGGCGGCGGCCTCACCCATGCGCATCAGGTAGGGGCATTCTTTGCGCCCCAGGTAGACGTTGAAGGGCTTCCGGCTGTATAGCAGCCCCAGGCGGTAGGCCTCCACCTGAGCCACGGGCAGCGGCACATCAGCGGGCACCACCACGGGCAGCGCCCACCCAACCGTGGGCAGATGGTTGGTGAGCACAATGCCCTTGAGGACATCCTCCAGGGTGCCCGGCCGGCGGTTGTGGCCGGGGTAGTCGAGGATCATCATCTCGTTGCCGTTCGTCACACGGACGGGCATACGATCTGTGCGCTGCGCCCGCCCCCGGCTGCCCCGCGACGGCAGACATTCGCGCAGCATGCGCAGCACCACCGCCTCGGGAATCCGGGCCTGGTCGCCCTGCACATCGGCGCCTGCGTCGCGCAACCGCTGCAACAGTCGCTCGTTGGGCACGCGCACGCCCACCTCGCGGAGGATCTGCAGACTGGCCTGATGGATGCGCTCGATCTCACGCCGAGAGAGCACCTGAACACGCGAACGAATATGCTTCACCAGGGCACCCTGGGCCTTTCGCCGTCACATGCGAGTATGGAGGGTGTACCAATCCCCACGAAACACCGACCGGGTGAACTCGATCGCCAGATCGTTATCGAGAAAAGTCACCTGCTGGCTAATCAATACGGCTGCCGGGGGCTGCATACCAAGCTGCCGGCACTCTTCAGGTTGGGCCAGGGCCGCCTCGATCTCCGTCTCTACATGGGCCAGCCTGAGTTGATACTCGTTCCGCAGCACAGAGAACAGCGAGCGCGCCGCCAGATCAAAGCGCAGGATGTCAGGGCAGAGATAGTGCGGCAACCAGGATAATTGGATGGCAATGGGCAGGCCATCAGCCAGGCGCAGGCGCTCCAGGCGCACCACCTCGGCCCCGGGCGGCACCCGCAGCCGCGCGGCAACATCATCATCGGCGCGCAGGATGCTCGCAGCGAGCACACGGCTGGAAGGCGTCATGCCCCGCCGCAGCATGTCCTCCGTAAAGCTGCTCTGCGGCACCAGTTCATCCTTGAGTCGCCGGGGCGCCACATAGGTGCCCTTGCCCACGGTCGTGTAGATCAATCCCTCGCGCAGGAGCTCGGCGAGGGCCTGGCGCACGGTAATGCGGCTCACCCCATGACACTCACAAAGCTCACGCTCAGAGGGCAACTGAGCATGCGCAGCCAACTGCTGGGAGAGGATCTGCCCCCGCAAGAGGTCCCTGAGCTGTACGTGCAAAGGAATCCCGGAATCCTTATCCAATGAGTCCATCGTATCACCTTGTACGCACGATGTGGTCATGGGTGGTTATTACCGGTCATTATAATCTGTCTGCAGAATCATGTCAAAACACGATTTTGACACCGCCTCCTTCCTCAACTACAATACAGGTGGTTATAACCGGTTACGACCGCCCGTCCCTTGCCCAGGAGGCGCCCCATGCACGATCCTTACCTGTCGAACCCACATGCTGTGCCCTTACGCGCCGAGCGCAACGACCTGGTGAGCCTGGCCCAGGCCGAGCAGGTGCATGAGCTTGCTCTCAAGATCCTATCGCGCATTGGCCTGGAGATCCTGCCCGAAGACCTCCGCGCGCACATGGCCCAAGCGGGCTTTGCCGTGCATGGCAACCGCGCCTATTTCGAGCCTCAAGTCGTGGAAGAGTACGTGAGCGAGATGCGGCGGCGCGTCTCGACGCACACCCACCAGCCCGAAACCGGCCCAGCCACGCTCCGCCTCGCCATCAGCCTGTATCCCCACCACCTGCATGATCTGGAAAGCGATCAGGTCGTTCTCTACACACGAGAATCGCTGGCCCAGATGGTGCGCCTGATCGACACCTTTGCCGATGAGGGGGTTGATGGCGCTGCGCCCGGCTACATCCTCGACGAGCCCGCCGAGATGCAGCCGGTCACCCAATATCTGGTGGCCGCCGAAAATGCCCGCCAGGGCTGCTACCCCGTCGATACCACCTCTCCCGCGACGGCCAGTTATATCTTTGAGATGGCCGAGGTCATGGGCCACCCCATCCGCAGCCTGCCCGTCTACCTGCCTACGCCGTTACGGCTGGGGGGCGAGTCGCTGGAGATCGTCATGGCCAACCTGCACCGGCTGGACCATATCTCGGTGAGCAGCATGCCGGCCACCGGCGCCAACGCCCCCATCACCCCTCTGGCAGCATTTGCCCTCTCGGCGGCGGAACTGATCGGCGGCATGATCACACTGCGCGTCGTCACTGGCAAGCCGGTCAGCTTCCACGCCGGTGTCTTGCCCTTTGACCTGCACAGCATGGCCATGGTCTATGGCTCGCCAGAGAACCTGCTCTTCCACCTGGCGGCCTCTGACCTCAACCGCTTCTACGGCTATGCGCCGTTCCGCGGCGGCGGCAACATCCACGTCATGGCCAAGCTACCCGGCGCTCAGTCGGCGGCAGAAAAGGCGGCGATCATGACAGCCGGGGCCCTGCTGGGGGCGCGCCATTTCAGTTGCGCCGGCGCTCTCAGCCTTGACGAGATCTTTTCCCCTGAGCAGCTCCTGATCGATGTGGAGATCCGCAATTGGGTGCAGCGCCTGCTGGCCGGCATCGATACCCAGTTGCCCGGCGATGACCTGCTCGCCGAGATCGAGGCCAGCCTTACCGATGGCTTCACAGCGCAAGATCGCACGCTCGATAACTACCAGCGGCTCTTCTGGTACCCGCACCTCTTCGAGCGCGATTTCATGGGCCCTTGGCAGCAGGCCGGCTCGCCCCGCTTCCGAGATCGCGTGCGCCAGGAGATTGCCGAGCGCCTCGCCCGCCCCAGCTTTCAGCTCGACGACACCCGGCGCCGCGAGATGCGCCGCATCTGGGAGGCCGCAAGAGCGCACGTTTCGGCAATGTGAACGATGCCCATCGCCCGCCTGGAGTTCCCTCACCCCTGTCCCCTCTCCCACGTGCGCGGGGAGAGGGGACAGGGGTGAGGGAACTCCAACAGAGGCTGCCAGGAAAGCTCGCACTGCGCACTGATTGCCCCCAGGATGAACCACATCCAGGTGCCCACGCGAGATTGACAGATCCTCCCAAACGTGCTATACCTGAGCAATATTGCGCACTTTTGCGCAACAACGCGCAGTCCGGGAGTCCCCATGCTAGGCTACGAACGCCGCGAGCGTATCCGGCGCCTCATTGCCGCCCGCCAGCAGGTCTCAGTCGGTGAGCTGAGCGCGCTGTTGGGCGCCAGTCCCTCCACCATCCGTCGCGACCTGGCGCGACTGGAGCAGGAGGGCCGCCTGCAGCGCGAGCATGGCGGCGCAACCGCTTGCGAGTCGACCCCTGCCGCGCCCGAGCCGTCGGTTCTGGAGCGTGCGAACGAGCAGATCGAAGACAAGCGCCGCATCGGCCGGGCCGCCGCTCAACTGGTGGCCGACGGTGAAACCGTGTTCATCAGCAGCGGCACCACCACGGCCGAGGTTGCCCGCTGTCTGCGCGGCCGCACGGGGCTCATCGTCATGACCAACGCCCTGAACATCGCGCACCTGCTACTCGACGACCCGGGCATCACGCTGGTGGTCGTGGGGGGCCTCCTGCGTCGCTCTGAGCTTTCGCTGGTGGGGCCCCTGGCCGATCAGGCCGTGCGTGACCTGCGCGCCGATAAAGTCATCATGGGCATCCACGCCCTCCATCCGGATTTCGGCCTCACCAATGATACCCTGCTGGAGACCCAGACTGACCGCGCCATCCTGCACTGTGCGCCTCAGGTGATCATCGTCGCCGACCACACCAAGCTCGGCCGCGTGGCGCCCAGCCTGGTGGCGCCCGTGACGGAGATGCACGTGCTCGTCACCGATCGGGCCGCGCCGAATGACGTTCTCGAGGCCTTGCGCAACCGTGGCGTGCGTATCACCCAGGTATGAGAAGCAAACTGGAGGCATATCATGAAAGGACAACACACCTACACCGAGATCATCACCCAGCCCGACGCCTGGGCTGAGGCCCTGCAGGTAGGCCGCGCCGCCAAGCCGGCTGCCCGCTCCCTGTGGCAGGGCTCTGGCGCCACGGAGATCCTCTTTACCGGCTGCGGCTCCACCTATTACCTGAGCCTGGCTGCAGCGGCCATGGCGCGGGAAGCGGGCCTCACCGCCCGCGCGCTGCCCGCCTCGGAGTTGTGGCTCTTCCCCGGGCTTACCAACGGCAGCCTGCGCCGCACGCTGTTAGTAGCCGTCTCGCGCTCGGGCGAGACTTCGGAGACCCTTCACGCCGTCGAGGCGTTCCGCCGGGCGGGCGGCCCGGCCGTGATCACCGTGGGCAACTATCCCGAGGCAGCCCTGCCCAAGGTATGCGACCTCACCATCGCCGTGCCCAGCGGCCAAGAGGTCAGCGTCGCCCAGACGCGCTCTTTCGCCAGCATGCTGGTCGCCTGCCGCATCCTGATCGCAGCATTGGCCGCCGAGGAGGGCCTCTTTCCACGGATGGAGGCCCTGCCCGGCCTGGGGCGCCGCCTGATCGAGACCTGTGCCCCCCTGACGGAGCAATTGGGCGGCGACATGGCACTGCAGCGCTTTTTCTTCCTGGGCAACGCCCCCCGCTACGGCCTGGCCTGCGAGGGTATGCTCAAAATGAAGGAAATGTCCCTTTCCTACAGCGAAGCCTATCACCCGCTCGAGTTTCGGCACGGCCCCAAATCCATGGTTAACACCAGCGCGCTGGTCATCGGCCTGCTCTCCGACGAGGCGCGCGCTCAAGAGATGGCCGTGCTCAAGGATATGCAGGCCCTCGGCGCCCGCACCCTGGCCCTCACCGAGGATGGCGCGACGGCCGATTATGTCGTGAGCCTGAACTCCGGTCTGCCTATGGCCGATCGCCTGGTGCTCTACCTGCCGGCGCTCCAGCTCCTGGCCTATCACCGGGCCATCGCCAACGGCCAGGACCCCGATAACCCGAACAACCTGACGGCGGTCGTTACCCTGTAGGAACGGCTGCATCAGCAACGGATTTCAGGAACGGATTGCGCGCCCCCCATCGTCGACCCAGGCCTTTGCCGGCGACCGACTCCGCATCTGGCCGGTATCGATCGGGATGGGGAGTTGGCGTTTGGCCCAGCGCTGGGCCAAACGCCAACTCCCCGTGTAGGAGGGACTCCGTGCCGGGAATCCGTCGACAGCCACCCTCCCATAGTGAGAGGCGGTAATGCATGCTCCAACCCACCTATGATATCATCACCATCGGCGACTGCTGCGTGGACCTGTGCATGGACCTGGGCGAAGTGATGCCGCGCTTTGGGCAGACGGAACAGTGGGTGCCGGGCTACTTTCTAGAGATGGGCGGTTCGGCCTGCATCTTTGCCTGCCAGGCAGCCAAGCTGGGTTTGCGCGTGGGCATTTTGGGCCGGGTCGGCGACGACGCCTTTGGCCAGCTCATGCTGCGACGCATGCAGGAGGCTGGGGTCGATACGCGCCACATCATCGTCGACCGCTCCCTCAACACTGGGCTGGGCGTGCTGCTCTGCCGGCCCAATGGCGACCGCTCTATCCTCACCTATGCGGGCTCGCTCAATGCCGTCTACCCAGAGCAAATCAACGACGAGTTCTTGCGCCAGGGGCGGCACTTGCACTATTGTAGCTATTATCTGCAGACCAACCTGCAGCCCGCAGCCCCACGCCTGCTGCAGCGGGCCAAAGAGCTGGGCCTCACCGTCTCGCTGGATACCAACTGGGACCCCGCCGCCGCCTGGGATGGCGGCCTGCAACAAGCCCTCGCCCAGTGCGACGTCTTTCTGCCCAACGACCAAGAGGCGCTAGCCATCTCCCACCGGCCCACCCTCGAAGAGGCGCTCCCGGCCCTCGCCGCCCAGACGCCGCTCGTGGCCATCAAGATGGGTGAGCGGGGCGCGCTGGTGCAGCGGGGCCACGAGCGCATTGCGGTGCCCGTGCAACCCGTGGAGCGGGTAGTTGATACCGTCGGCGCCGGCGACTCGTTCGATGCCGGGTTCCTGGCCGGTTGGTTGCGGGGCCTCCCCCTTGAGCAGTGCGCCCGCATCGGCAATGCCTGCGGCCGCGCCAGCACTCAGGCCCGCGGTGGGTTCATGGGCCAGCCTTGGGCCAGGGATATACCCGAGATGGCCTCACTGCCATAGGGCCAGCCCGGTCACCGGCAGAGACTTAAAGTCTTGGAGACTTGCCTAATCTGGTGTATTCTTAGTACTGCAACCGCACTTGATCCAGCCGGCTCCCGGTAACAGCCGGCAAAGGCGCTGTGCGCCTGCCCGGCCCTGACCCGGGAGGGGGGATTTGGCGGGTTGCCTGCAGCCGGGCCGCCCGCGGGCGGCCCGGCTGCAGGC
>DAOTVS010000165.1:0-2622 GCA_034436375.1 Anaerolineae bacterium
CGGCAGCGGCGGCACGACACCAAAGGCTAACTCCCCTAAAGGGGTTCGCGCAGGGAACGCGCGCAGCGTGGAGCCCGGCAAGGCTGTTGACATGACCAAGCTTCCTGCATATCCTCTGACCTGCAGCCGGGTCCCAAGGGCGTGCCGGAGGCCGCCTACGAGGGCATCTCCACGGCCGCTCGCTGGCGCGAGTACCCCCATCCGCAGGCCCACTGCGCGGCCTCGAACGTGCTCTGGTACGACCCCACGGCCGCGCCTGCGCCGCCCGACGATCTTGCCCCCAGCCGGCTCTTCCCCAACTTGAGGCTGGCCGTTCTCCGCTCCTCGTGGGAGGGCGACGCAACGGTCCTCTCCCTGGGCTGCGCGCCCCTGGCGGGGCATGGCACGGCCAGACGCATCGGCAGCGGTGAGGCCATCCCGCCCGGCAGCCTGTACCACCGCCATGCCGGCTATAATGCCGTCGCCCTCTTTACGCAAGGGCGCTACTGGATCGTCCCGCCGGGGTATGCCCGGCGCGACAGCCGCTTCCAGAACACCATCAGCGTCAACGGCGCGCAGCTGCTGCCCGACCCGACGCTGCAGCCAGAGATCACTGCCTTTGTCACCAATCCTGAGTATACCTATGTGCGGGGTGATGCCGGTGCGGTCTTTCCGGCGCAGGCGGGGGTGCGGCGCTTCCGGCGACACGTGCTCTGGCTCGCGCCAGGCTGGCTGGTGCTGCTAGACGAGGTCGAGCTGGCCGATACGGGCACGCGCGGCTGGAACCGGTTCGAGTGGGCGTTGCACAACACCCCCCAGGTCAGCCATGTCTACCCGGCAGGTGCGGGGGCAGTGTGGAGCAACGGCTGCGGCGCCCGGCTGCAGATGCACGTCTTCGCGCCCGCGGCCTTGGCCTGGGATCACTCGCTGTTCATGGCGCAAGACGGGCAAGTCGCCCTGGAGGCGCTCCGGCTGTCGGCGCCGGAATGGTACAGCTCTCCCATGCGCGTGCTGGCGGCCTGGCAGTGCCGGCTGGGGGATGCACAGCTCGCTCGCTTGTCTTCAGAGGGCAGGCTCGGGGCTCATGCTGGCGACAAGAGATGACCGTTGGGCCATCGTCTTCTGCCACGAGGCTGCGCGGGCGGAGGCTCGGCCGCTGCTGGCCTAAGGGGGCGCCGCGCCCCATCGCCTGCTCGTTTTCGGCTTGCCCTCTACAGTGACCAGGGTGGGCATTCGCCGCTGCAGCGAGCGGGTCGAGATTCTGCCGGAGGGGTCCATCCCCGTCCAGGTGGGCGGCTGCGTCGACACCGTGATCCCTTGACGCTGCTCTCGTGCTGGCCCCAACCCGGGAAAGGAGTAGCCGCGCCATCGTGGCGCGCGTCTTCTACCTCCTGCGACATGCACTATCAACCGATGAGCCTATCATAATCGGCATGCGTGCCGATCCAGAACCAGTTGATGCCGCCCTCAACGTCGATCCCCAATGCCCGGTAATGCTCGCCAACGCGCACTGACCATAGCTGGCCGATTCTTTTCAGGTGGAGCGAGGGATGATGCGGATCGCTCGTCAGGAGTTGGTAGTTCTTGTCCGCAAGCTGGCGAACTTCTTCGGGCAGGCCTTCATAGAGTGCCCAGAACCTGGATGACGCCCAGTGTTTCAAAGCTCTCGCGCTTTCCCGACCTTGAATTCCGCTCGCGCTTCGGCGATCATGCGATCGAGCTTCCCGGCATGGAGATCGGCCTCGATCTGCTTATCCCAAAGCTGATGGTCCAATTCGATAAACCATGCACGGAACCTGGCCAGATCTTCCGGCGAGAGTCGTAGTACCTGCTGTTCGAGTTGCTCCAGTTCACTCATTGTGCAACCTCCATCCAGGGATCCAGTCTCCTAGAACGATTATACCCCATTGACTCATCCTAAACAACCCCTGGCCCAACCCGGGAAAGGAGTAGCCGCGCCATCGTGGCGCGCGTCTTCCGTAGTCCATAGCATACATCGTGGGTGGTAGAAGGCGCGCGCCACGATGGCGCGGCTACCGCTGAAGAAGGCTTATTCGCACCCCTCGCATGGCGGCACGCTCGTCCCCAGCTCGGTGCTCTTGGCGACGGCCTCCATGACCCCGATGACCCGCCGCGCCTGCTCCGGCTTGACGATCAGCTCCTCGCCATAGAGCAGATGATCGGCGATATTGCGATAGTATTCGGCCCAGGCGTTGGCCCGCTTGGGGAACTGGATCTTGCTCTCCTGCATGACCCCCGAGACGTTCGAGTGCAGGCGGATCTCCTGGCCCCAGTCCCAATCATATTCCAGGCTGCCCCTGGTGCCATAGATGACCCACTTGGGGCGCTTGCTGGCCGCGATGTTGGACATGACCAGATCGGCGATGACCCCATTTTCGAAGCGGATCCAGGCCTCGCCGTGGTCCTCGTTCGTCACACTGTGCCAGACCCGCTTTTGCAGGTCGCCCGTGATCTGCTTGATCGGTGAGGGCACCAGGCCCAGGATCCAATCGAGGATGTGAGCGCCCCAATCGTACATCACGCCGCCACTGATCGCTTTTTCCGAGCGCCACCAAAAGCCCGGGTGCCCATAGCTGCCCGCAAAGGCCTCGATGCGGTAGATCTCGCCAATCAACCCGCGAG
>DAOTVS010000166.1:0-27502 GCA_034436375.1 Anaerolineae bacterium
GGAAGCCCTCTGGGAATAAGGCCGGGTTTTGGCGGAGCATGTCAGCCGGCGTTCACCCGACAGGCCAGCAAGGGCTATTTGCGTATTATCAGCGCTGCAAGTAGACCACATGCACGCCGGTGTCAACAGTGCCGCAGCAGGAAGTGGCTTCGATCGTGTACGCGAAATGGCCGAAGACGTATTTGTCATTGCCCTTAGAGACGAACCCATCCACCACGAAGGCGGCAAAGCTGACGATGTGGAAACCATCATCGTCGTTCTGCCCCTTCCCCTTGACCCACGTATCGTAGATGGGGACGTAGACCGTGTCACCCTTGCGGACCTCGAACTCGGTAATGGCGGGCACCTTGACGCCCGACTTGCCGTTGATCCATTGGCCCACTGACACCGTGCCATCGTAGCCGTTGTCGATCCAGTTTTCTATGGTGCTGGTCCCGCAATTCTTCACACCGAAGTACAGCCAGCCCCGCATGCCGTCGTAGACATCATAGGTGCCGGCCGGCGTCTTTTCGTTGATCTGGTCGCTATCCCAGATGCGGACGGTGCCTCCACCCTTGCTGTTGTTATAGGCATCCAGGCTGAGGGCGATCGGCATCAGGTTACCCAATTCCCGTGGCGGGCCGTATATGGCCTGGGCGGCAGCCTGCACATTGGCCCTCGGTATGCCGATGGCCCCGGCGAAAAAGGTCGGGAACTGCTTGGAGGCAACGACCGTCACGGTGCCGGTGATTGCACCGGCGGCAGCACTGCAACTGACAGAGACCAGCGCCGCGCCATTGCCCGAGACGTAACTGCTCACGGCGGCCGAGGCGTCGGCCACCGACCCGCCGTTGGCCAGAATGCGCGCCCCGGCCAGCGCGCCCGCGTCGGCCGCGTTCTGCGTCTGCCGGCGCTGCGCATAGACGTTGCCCGCGTCGATGACCAGCACCAGCATGGAAACGAAGAGGATGATCATCACGGCCACGATGACCATCGTCTGCCCGCGCTCACCGGCCAGGCGCCGGGCCCAGCTTTTCAGGCCGCCGAAGCCGTCCGTGCTCATGGCTCCTTTATTTCCTTCCTCATCACCGCCCGGCCGGTCAGCACGATCTGCGGCGCGCCCGAGCTGGCATCCGCAAACTGGCCGATCAGCCCCGAGGCGGGGTGGAACACATACTTCACCTTGACCTCGACCGACCCCGGAGCATTGGGATCGCCGCCGGGTGTGGGCGTCAACGGGATGACCTGCGGCGTCACTGCGTCGAGGGGGATGCCGACGATCTGCGCTTTGGCGGCGGCGATCGGGTCGCCGCAACCGGGCACCGAGGCGCAGCGGGCGCCCTCGCGCGCGGCGTTGCTCAACATGTTCTGGATCCAGATGGCGCGGCCGAGATCCACAATGCCGAAGATGATCAGCACGAGCACTAACAGGGTCACCGCGAACTCGGCCATCGACTGCCCCGCCTCGCCCGCGCCGGGCCTTTTCCAGATTGCGCGCCTGCCCGTCATTCAGCTGCCTCCTCCGGTCGGGGCGTCATTCATCGTCACCATGGTGGCCTGCGCGCGCATCGGCACCGCCGTATCGCCCAGGAAGGGGGTGGTCAGCGACACGCTACCCGACGCGCTCACGGTGACCGAGCTGCCCGCGGCCGTCCCCGACCTGACAATGCCGATCGTCACCCCACTCATGCCGCCGGCCGTCACCTCGGCCTGCGCGGCGGCCGTGATGCCGGGCGTGTCGGCGGGGTGCATAGAGCCGTAGCGGGCGCCCTCGCGCGCAGCGTTGGTCAGCGTCACCCAGGACGCGAACATCCGCCCCAGGTCGATGCACCCCAACAGGATCAGCAGCAGCACCGGCAGCAGTAGCGCCAGCTCGGCTGCAGCCTGACCTCTTTCCTTGCGCGCTTTCATCACGTACCTCTTCTCCCCGCATGGCTTTGCCGGGATTGGCTGTCCTTACATCACCGGGCGCAGCAGGCAGGCTTCAGTTTCCTGCCTGCTGCGCTGGCCGGCGCTGGAGAAATGAGGCAGGCAGAAGCCTGCCTCGCCCATCTCAATGGACACCGTTTTGCGTGAACCCGGTGGTGATCCTATTGAAGACGTTATTGATCTGGTTCCCCA
The DNA here is from genome assembly GCA_034436375.1 of Anaerolineae bacterium. GTDB lineage: Bacteria > Chloroflexota > Anaerolineae > SpSt-313 > SpSt-313 > DAOTVS01. Next base: position 2,101 of record DAOTVS010000166.1, read on the forward strand.
AGATGACGACGGCCGCGATGACGACGAGGGCGATCAGGGCGATCAAGAGAGCATACTCGGCCAGGTCCTGGCCCTCTTCCCGCTTGAGCGCCTGATGCAGGGCGGAGGCCCGCCAGCAAGCGACGAGATACTGGAACATGGTGTGTCTCCTTTTCCGCATGCCCTTGCATGCATGCCACGAAACCGATGTGATGGAGTACGGAGCCGGGTCGTTCGCAGGTCCGGACAACTGCCCGGCCACCCGGTGGGCCGGCGCTAAACTGCCAACACTGCCGGCAGGTTAACCGCATGAGCAGCGAGGGGCGCCGTCACCCGACGATATTGCCAAGCTCGTCCCCCAGTTGCGTCAAGACATCCCCGATGCCCTGCCCCAGCAGCGCAACGGCGCCAAGGACGATCAGGGCGATAAAGACAAGCAGCAGCGCGTACTCGGCCAGGTCCTGGCCCTCTTCCCGCTTGAGCATCCGATAGGGGACCGGAATGCGCAGGTGGGCGGCAAAGTATTGGAGCATCGGCAGGTCCCTCCCATTCCCCCGCAAGCCTCTGGAGCCCGAACGGCTCTTCTATGCTTAATCTTAGCACTGTGAGGTTAAAGTAGCGTTAAAGCGGGGTGGCCATCGTGTGACAGATTGTTCAGGAGCATTGGAAGCAGGGCCAGAAATGTTAACTATGCGGCAGGGCCGGCGCCCACGGGCACGAACACCGTGGCCAGCTTATCCCGGTAGACCGCCCGCCAGCGCCCGCTCTCGGCCAACACCACCGCCAGGGGGGAGCCCGTCTCGATCAGGACGGTATCCACATGGTAGCGCTGCAGGGGCGCTTCCCAATCCGCCTGCACGTGAGCTGTCTGCAGATACTCCGACAGGATCTTATCGCCATAGAGCTCGGCGCGGCCATCTACGAACACCGGGAACCCCTGCCAGATCAGGTAGCCGCCCCATTGGTAGGTGTTAAAGATGCGTTCGCCAAGCCCGTGCTCGCGCAGGTAGGCCACGGCCGCAACCGGGTAGGTCTCTTCCTGCGCCTGGGTGTTGCCGGCTACCGTGCGGAACAGGCGCACATCCAGCAGCGCCACCAGCCCCACCAGGACCACGATCAGGCCCCGCCGCATGAGCGGCGAGAGCGGGCGCCGGCGGGCCGGGCCCGCAAAGAGGTCCTCGGCCTGCCGCGCCAGCAGCGGCGCGCCGGCCAGCGCGAGAAAGGGCGCATGTCGCGCCGAATAGAGTGCTGCCGCCCCTGTGCCGGCGAGGAGCAAGGCCTCGGTCGCGCTCAGCCGCCGGCGCGACAGGCCGAGCGTGGCCAAGAGCGCAAGCAGGAAGGCCAGGAGCGGCCAGGCCATGGGCTGGTGAAAGTTGGGCGAGAACCACTCCTGGATATTGGCCTGGATCAGCCCATTGCTCAGTGTGCCAAAGGCGAACAGCGCCCCCGCAAGGCCGTTCGGCGTGACCAGCGCGCAGAGCGCGCACAGCGCCCCCGTGAGCGCCAGGCGCACCGCCTGCGGCGCGAGCCACGGCCCCTGCCCGGCGCGCCGCCCCAGCCAGCTCAGCTCCTGCCCCACGGCATAAGCCGCGATGAGCGCCAGCCCGGCCGTAAAGCCGCTGTGCAGGTTGGCCCAGAGGAGGGTCAGGGGCGGCAGCGCCCAGAGCCAGGCCCGGCGGCCGCCCGCGGCATAGCCATCCAGAATGTAAAGGTACAGGCTCGCAAAGAGCAGCGTGAGCATCTGGGGCCGCACGTTCCACGTCAGCGATGAAGCCAGCGCCGCCAACAGTACACAGAGGGCGGCCAGCAGCGGCCGGGTGTGACAGCGGCGGTAGACCAGCGCAAAGGCGGCGGTGATCAGGAGGGCGAAGAGGAGGATCAGCCCGGGAAACCCCGCCAGCCGGTAGACGCCGTAGAGCAGGACTTCGGTCAGCCACTCATGGGTCACCCAGTGGCGCCCCTGCGCCGTAAACGAAAAGATATCCGCCGCCGGGATGCGGTGCTGGGTTACAATATAGCGACCTGTCGCCAGGTGCCACCAAAGATCCGGGTCTGTAGCCGGGCGGATAGCCTGGATCAGGATCGCCATCAAGGCTGCCAGGGCTGGCAAGGCCTCCCAGAGGCCTTCCCTCGCCGCCGGCTTGAGCGACGCCGGCGCCTGCCGCTCGATCGTTTCCGTCTCTGCTATCAGCTTCAGCCCCCAGGGTACAAAGACTGTGTGTGCTCTGCCCCGGCCGATGATTCGGCGCGGGGCCGCAGGTTCCTCCCTAACCCTGCTTGTCAGTATAGGGCGCAAACGTAAGGATGGCGTAAATGCAGGGTTACGTTTTTGTTAGAGCGCGTCGTGGAGAACGAAGCATCCCGCCTCTCGATGAACCTGGCTGCCCGGGAGGAGCGCCGCCACTAGCGCAGGCCGCAGCCTGTCGCGCTGCCAGGCGGCCTGGGCCGGCGCGGGCCGCTGGCGCCCCATGTGCGAAAAGTACGGTTGTAGCACTTGCGGGTGATCAATCACCCGGCAAGAGATCACCCCCCACCATCACTCCTGCGGGTGATTACGCCGCACCCCGCTTGCGCTATAATGATCTCAGAGCGGAACGATGAAACAAGGGCTCTGCCAGACAGGAGTGAGCGGTATGAGCGAGAACGTGATCGAGGTGCGGGATTTTAGAAAGGCCTACGGCAGCCACCTGGCCGTGGCGGGGATCAGCTTTGCGGTGCAGCGGGGCGAGATCTTTGGCCTGCTGGGCCCCAACGGCGCGGGCAAGACGAGCACATTGGAGTGCCTGGAGGGGTTGCGCCGGCCCGACGGGGGCGCCCTGCGCATCCTGGGTGTGGACCCGGCGCGCGACACGCGGCGGCTGTGGGGCTTGATCGGGGTGCAGCTGCAGACCTTGGGCCTGCCGGTGAATTGGCTGGCCTTTGTGGGGCTGGCCTATGGCGCCCAAGTGCCGGGTGGGGCGCTGCTGCCGGTGCTGGTGCTGCTGGCGGGGGGGGTGTCAGCCTTTGCCCTGGCCATCGCCCTCTTCCGTTGGGATAGCCGCAACGTGACGCGGCGCCTGCCCTCGGCGTGCGCGCTGCTGGCCCTGGTGCCGTATGTGGTGGGTATGGTGCTGTTGGGGTGAGGCGAAATAAGTAAACCGTAATAAGTAAGGCCGCCATGGCGTGTACCCGCTGCTCATCGAAGGTTTTCGGCTCGTGTAGCGCCGAGCAACACATACCTCACCATGGCAACCTTACTTATTACGGTTTACTTATTACATGAGTTGGACAACAATGATGGAAACACAGGGTCTTCAGCGGCCACGCCTGCTCGAGCGCCTCGATGCGGGGTGGGAGTATCCCCTCACCCTGGTCTGTGCGCCGGCCGGTTACGGCAAGACCACGCTCCTGCGGCAGTGGCAGCGCCGCAGCGGGCAGCGGGTGGCCTGGCTGACGCTGGAAGAGGTCGATGGCCACCAACAGCGCTTTCTGGCGCGCCTGGCCCGGGCGCTCGGCATGGCGCCGGAGGGAGCGGGCGGTGGGCTGGCTGGCCTGCTCAACGCGGTGGCGCGACGACCGGCCCCGCTGGCGCTGGTGCTGGATGACTATCACCGGGTCGAGGATAGCGCCCCCGCGCAGGCGCTGGCGCAGGTGATCGGCTTTTTGCCGCCGGCGTTGCGCCTTCTCATCGCCAGCCGGCATGAGCCGCCCCTGCCCCTGCCGCGGCTGCGCGTGCGCGGCGAGCTCCTGGAGCTGCGGGCGGCAGACCTCGCCCTGGCCCCGGAAGAGGCGGCGGCCTGGGGGCTGCCTCTGACGCCCCGTGAGCTGGCAGCGCTGGTGGAGGGCACAGAGGGCTGGGCCATGGGCATGGCGCTGGGCGCGCCGGACCTGGATAGGGGCTACCCGGCCATTGCCCACTACCTGGAGCGCGAGGTGTGGGCCCCGCAGCCGGCGCCACTGCAGCGCTTTCTGCTGGCGGCCGGGCGGCTCGAGCGTCTGAGCCTGCCCGGGTGCCGCGCGCTGACCGGCGGCAGCGATGGGCAGGCGCTTTTGCTGGAGGCCGAGCGCCGTAACCTCTTCCTCTTCCCCATGGGCGGCGAGCGGCGCGAATACCGCTGGCACCCTCTCTTCCGCCGCTTTCTGAGCGGGCTCAGGCCCCGAGCAAAGCAGACCCGGTGACACCGCTTTGATGCCACTGTTTGACAAGTAAAACAGTTGGGAGTAGAGTAGAGGCGCTCTGGTGAGCACGGTGTTGGGTTGTTCGGTTCATGAAGGAGTCGGGCCGTGCCTGCAGACTACCTGCCGATCCTCATTCTGATTGTGCTGGCAGTAGCGATGTCTGCGATCGCAATTGCCCTTTCCGCCTTCCTGGGGCCACGCAAAGCCAACCGCGAGAAATCAGCTCCGTATGAGTCCGGCATGGCGCCGATAGGGGATGCTCGCCTCCGCTTTTCCATCAAGTACTTTGTGGTCGCGATCCTCTTTATCCTCTTCGATGTAGAGACCATCTTCCTCTATCCTTGGGCCGTCTACATGCGCCAACTGAGGCTCTTTGGCCTGGCTGAGATGGTGGTTTTCCTGGCCATCTTGTTCGTGGGTTATCTCTACGCGTGGCGGAAGGGAGGGCTGGAATGGGACTAGAGAGCCGCCTTCCAGACAATGTGTTGACTGCCAGGTTGGAAGCGCTGATCGACTGGGCGCGGAGTAATAGCGTCTACCCGCTGACATACGGGCTGGCGTGCTGCGCCATCGAGATGATGGGCGCCGGCGGCCCACGCTTCGATATTTCCCGCTTTGGCTCAGAGGTCTTCCGCAACTCGCCGCGCCAGGCTGATGTGATGATCGTGTCTGGGCGCGTGAGCAAAAAGATGGCCCCGGTCCTGAGGCGCCTCTACGATCAGATGCCCGAGCCCAAGTGGGTCATCGCGCTGGGGGATTGCGCCAGCTCTGGCGGCATGTTCAACAACTATGCCGTTGTGCAGGGCGCCGACCAGCTGGTCCCGGTCGATGTGTACATTCCTGGCTGCCCGCCGCGGCCGGAGGCGTTGCTCTATGGCTTGATGCAGCTGCAGGAAAAGATCAAGCATGAGAAGCTGAGCGAGCGCCGGTAAGTCTCTCAGCGGGCATAGTGCGCACATCAATGTGCGCCCCCGACGAGATGCTTTTGTGAGGTTGGGCCATGACTGACGCAAACCCCGTTATCGAGGCCATCCGCCAGGCCTTTCCCGAGGCCGTCCTCGATGTACAATTCTTCCGCGATGAAGCGACTCTCGTTTTGTCTCCTCTGCACCTGGTCCGTGTGGCACGCTTTCTGCATGATGAGCCGACCCTGGCCTTCAACCTGTTGAAGGATATCACTGCCGTCGACTATATGCCGCAGGGCCAGTCGCCGCGCTTTGCCGTGGTCTATCACATCTACTCTTTCCCCTATGGCTACACCCTGCGTCTAGTCGTGCGCGTGGGCGAGGGGGAGGCAGTGCCCTCGGTCGTGCCGATATGGCCCGGCGCCAACTGGTACGAGCGCGAGGTCTATGATATGTTCGGCATCCGTTTTGCCGGGCATCCGGACCTGCGCCGCATTCTGATGCCGGAGGATACTGCAGGCTATCCGCTGCGCAAAGATTTCCCGCTGGGTGACACCCCGGTTGATCACGGTGTGGAGCCGCGCCATTGATGTGAATGGACAGGATTAACAGGATGGCGCGCGCCTTTCTGCGCGGATTAGCCACTCCTGTGAATCTGTCAACAGGTACAGGATAGGTTCGCACATGAGCCAGACTGAAACAATGATCCTGAATATGGGGCCCCAGCATCCCAGCACGCACGGGGTGTTGCGCCTGGTCCTGGAGCTGGATGGCGAGCGAGTGGTTGATGTCCGCCCCGACATCGGCTTTTTGCACTCTGGCATCGAAAAGACCGGCGAGAACCGCACATACCGGCAAGTGCTGCCCTACACCGACCGTATGGATTATGTGTCGGCGCACACGCACAATCTGGGCTATGTGCTGGCCGTGGAAAAGCTCCTGGGAATCGAGGCGCCGGCGCGGGCGCAGTATATCCGCGTGATCATGGCCGAACTGAGCCGCCTGGCAGCCCATCTGATCTATTGGGGCACCTCTGCCCTGGACCTGGCTGGAGTCTCGGGTGTTGTGCTCATGTACTGTTTTAACGAACGCGAGAAGATCCTGAACCTGTTCGAGGCTTCGGCCGGCTCGCGCATGACGCCGAGCTATTTCCGCATCGGCGGTCTGGCGGCCGATCTGCCCGAGGGTTGGGTGGAGGAGGCGCGCGGTTTTATCCGCCAGCTCCCACGAGAGCTCGATCGCATGGAGCGCATTCTGACGCGCAACCCGGTTTTTATGGACCGCACGGTCGGCATCGGCAAGCTTTCGGCGGCGGACGCATTGGCCTATGGCATCACCGGCCCCAGCCTGCGCGCTACAGGCGTGCGCTATGATGTGCGCAAGGTCATGCCCTATTCCGGGTACGATCAGTTCGATTTCGAGGTGCCGACGCAGACGGCGGGCGACGTCTATGCGCGCTATCTGGTGCGCGTGGCCGAGATGCGGCAGAGCATCCGCATCATCGAGCAAGCGCTCAGCCGGCTCCCCGGCGGCCCCATCAACGTGGGCGACCGCAAGATTGTGTTGCCGCCCCGCGCCGAGCTCGACACCAGCATGGAGGCGCTCATCCACCAGTTCAAGCTGATCACGGAGGGTTTCCATCCGCCGGTCGGTCAGGTATGGCAGACGGTCGAGGCGAGCAAGGGCGAGTTGGGCTATTACCTGGTGAGCGACGGCGGGCCGCGACCCTACCGCTTTCGGGTGCGCGCGCCCTCTTTTGCTGCCGTACAGGTGCTGCCCCTCCTCTGCCGGGGCCACATGCTCGCCGATGTCGTCGCCATTATTGGCAGCCTGGACCTGGTGATGGGCGAAGTTGACCGTTGAGCTATCAGCTATCAGCTATCAGCCTGTGTCGGCTCTGAAGGGCTCTTGAGCCCAAACAGTGGAGCAGTGCGGCGAGGCGCGATAGTTGTGGACGAAAGCTGATAGCTGAAAACTGATAGCTGATAGCTAATCCGGAGGAACTATGGCATTCTCTCAAGCCGCCCAACGCGAGCTGCAGGAGATTATCAGCCGCTATCCCGACAAGAATTCGGCGCTGCTGCCGGCATTGGCGATTGCGCAGCGTGAGCAGGGCTACCTGACGCCGGAAGCGTATCAATGGGTGGCGGAGGCGTTGGATACTTCGCCGGCATGGGTGGCCAGCGTGGCCTCGTTCTACACGATGCTGAACAAGGCGCCGGTGGGGAAATACCTGATCCAGGTGTGCAGCAACCTGAGCTGCTCGCTGCTGGGCGCGCAGTCGTTGCTCGACTATTTGCAGGAGCGGCTGGGGATTGCGGTGGGCGAGACAACCCCCGACGGTCTGTTCACGCTGATGAAGGTCGAGTGCCTGGGTTCCTGCGCGACGGCGCCCGTGATGCAGGTCAACGATCGCTATTATGAGCGGCTGACGCGCGAGCGCATCGATGAGATCCTGACGGCGCTGCGGCGCGAGGCGAATGCCGGTGGAGAGGGACGGTAGAGGCGCATGGGCACCAACTTTTTGTTGCGCAATGTCGGCCTGGCCGATTCGCACCGCATCGAGACCTACCTGGCCAACGGCGGCTACCAATCGTGGGAGCGCGTGCTGCGCGAACTAAAGCCGGCGGAGCTGATCGACCTGGTCAAGCGTTCAGGACTGCGCGGCCGCGGCGGCGCGGGCTTTCCGGCGGGCATGAAATGGAGCTTTGTGCCCAAGGATCTCTACCCGCGTTACCTGGTCTGCAACGCCGATGAGGGTGAGCCGGGCACCTGCAAGGACCGTGTGTTGATGGAGCAGGACCCGCATGCGGTGGTGGAGGGCGTGGCCATTGCCTCTTATGCTATCGAGGCCCATCACGCTTTCATCTATGTGCGCGGCGAGTTCTGCCTCTCTGCCGAACGGCTGGAGGCGGCCATCGCCGAGGCGCGGGCGCATGGCTACCTGGGAAAGGACATCCGGGGCTCCGGCTATGACCTGGAGATCATCGTGCACCGGGGAGCGGGGGCCTATATCTGCGGCGAAGAGACGGCGTTGCTCAATTCGCTGCAGGGTGAGCGCGGCAACCCTCGACTCAAGCCGCCTTTCCCGGCCGTAGAGGGCCTCTACCGCAAGCCGACGGTGATCAACAATGTGGAAACGCTGGCCAACCTGCCGCTGATCATCGAAAAGGGGCCGGAGTGGTACACCAGCATGGGCACCGAAAAGAGCCCTGGCATCAAGCTCTTCGCCCTCAGCGGGCAGGTCAAGCGGCCGGGCATCTATGAGCTGCCGCTGGGCACGCCCTTGCGTACCCTGATCGAGGAGTATGGCGGCGGCACGTTGGGTGACCGGCCGATCAAGGCGATCATCCCCGGCGGTTCCTCCTCGCCGATGCTGACCCCGGCGCAGCTCGATGTGACGCTGGATTATGAGGCGGTGGCGGCGGCGGGCTCGATGCTCGGTTCCGGCGCCGTGATTGTGATGACCGAGGGAACGTGCATCGTTTCGGTCGTGCGGCGGCTGACGCAATTCTATGCCCACGAGGACTGCGGCCAGTGTGTGCCTGGCCGTGAGGGCATCGCCTGGATGGCGCGCATTCTGGAGCGTATCGAGGCGGGCGGAGGCCACGAGGAGGATATCGACCTGCTGCTCGATATCTGCACCGGCCTGAGTGGGCGCAGCCTGTGCCCGCTGGGCGACGCCGCAGTGGGGCCGGTGCGCTCGAGTATCAAGCATTTCCGCGCCGAGTATCTGGCGCATATTCGGACCGGACGATGCAGCGAGCCGCTTGCTGTGACGATCGCCCGCTGAGTGGGCCATGGCCCGCGGGCCATGCAGACCGTGGATGACGCCCGCAGACGTCATGAGCAGGTCTGGGCAGGGAAGGACGTTATGGACCAATCCGTAACCTTGAAGATCAATGGGCAGGATGTGACGGCCCCCGCGGGCAGCACTGTCCTCGCAGCTGCTGAGTTGGCAGGCATCGAGATTCCGCACCTCTGCCAGCATGAAAAGCTGTTGCCGGCCGGCCTCTGCCGCCTATGTTTGGTCGAGATCGAAAAGATGCGCGGGCTGCAGCCCGCTTGCGCGACGGTGGTGCGCGAGGGGATGGTGGTGTATACCGACACGCCCGCGGCCATCCACAACCGGCGCATGGTGCTGGAGCTTCTCTGCACCAATCATCCTCTGGATTGCCCTGTGTGCGACGCCGCGGGCGATTGCCGCCTGCAGGATTACGTCTTTCGCTATGGGCGGGGCGAGTCTCGCTTTGTGGAGGAAAAGCGGCACAAGGGCAAGGCCATCCGCCTGGGCCCGGCGGTGATGCTGGATCAGGAGCGTTGCGTGCTCTGCCAGCGCTGCGTGCGCTTTTGTGAAGAGGTGCTGGACGACCGGCAGCTTGGTGTGTTCCAGCGCGGCGCGCAGTCGCGCATCAGCACCTTCCCGGGGCGTGAGTTCGATTCGATCTTTTCTGGCAATGTGGCAGACCTGTGCCCGGTGGGCGCGATGACCAGCCGCACGGCCCGTTTCCAGGGGCGCAACTGGGAGTATCAGAGCGCGCCCAGCACCTGTGCCCTCTGCCCCATCGGCTGCGCGCTGACGGCTGACGTGCGCGAGGGCCGGCTCAAGCGCCTGCGGGGGCGCGAGGCCCCGGCGGTGAACGACGGCTGGCTCTGCGACCTTGGCCGCACTGGCCACGGCTTTACGGATCATCCCGACCGGCTGCGGCAGCCATTGCTGCGCCGCGCGGGCAAGTTTGAGCCGACCACCTGGGCCGAGGCGCTCGAGGCGGCGGCAAGTGGGCTCAAACGCGCCGTGCAGGCGGGCGGGCCGCAGGCGGTGGCGGCGCTGGGCTCGGGGCGGCTGACCAATGAGGCCGCCTATCTGCTCGGTAAGCTGGCGCGCGCGGCGCTCGGCTCCCATAACGTCGACAGCCGGCTGGGCTCGGCCGTTCCGGCACCGGCGCAGGCCAGTTTCGCCGATCTGCGCCGGGCCGATCTGATCGTGCTCTTCCTGGGCGATCCGAGCGCCGAGGCGCCCATTCTGGAGCTGTGGATCAAGGAGGCCGTGCGCCGGGGCGGCAAGCTCGTCATCGTACACCCGCGTGGGCTCAGCCTTGAGCGGTATGCAGCCATGGTGCTGCAGCCGCGCCCGGGCAGCGAGACGGCATTCCTGGCGGGCGTGCTGGCGGCGGTGAACCCCGCCTCCTCCCTCCCTCTTACCCCCCCTGCGGGGGGCACGGTGGGGGGCGCCGGGCTGGCAGGGCTTGAGCCGCAGGCGGTGGATGAGCTGGCCAAGGCCCTGCTGGGCGCCCAGCGCGCGGTGCTGGCGTATGGCGCCGGCGTGCGCGACGAGGCGACAGTAGCCTGGTTAGCGGCCCTGGCCCGGGCGACGGGGGCAAAGCTCCTGGGCTGGTCGAGATCGCCCAATGCGCGCGGTGTGGCTGATGTGGGCTTGCGCCCCGACCGGTTGCCTGGCCATGCGCCCCTGGATGACGCAGAGGCGCGTGAGCGTTGTCGGGCAGCCTGGGGTGTGGAGCCGCCCGCTCCTACCGCAGCTCCCCACCATCCCCACGACGGGGGGGATGAAAAGGGGGTCCGCGCCTGGCTGTTGGCAGCGAGCGATCCGGTGGGCGAAGGCCCCGACCCGCGCGGCGCTGCGCAGGCGCTGGAGGCGGCGGATTTTGTGGTGGCTATCGAGAGCTTCCTCACTCCCTCGGCAGAGCTGGCGGATGTGGTGTTGCCGGCGGCCGTCTGGGGCGAGGAGGAGGGCTCCTTCACCAACCTGGCCGGCTTTGTGGGCTGGCAGCGGGCCGTCATGGCGCCCCTGAGCGAGGCGCGCCCCGCCTGGCAGATCCTGGCCGCCCTGGCGCAATTGCTGGGGGGCCCGGCCGTGGGGCAGTGGCAGTACGCTTCTGCCTCCGAAGTGCTGGCCGAGATCGCTCGGGTAGCGCCGGCCTATGCGGGCGCGGCTGTGGTGCAGCAGGGCGTAAGCTTCGACGCGCGCTTTGACTATGCGACTGGCGACCTGGCTGCGCCGGGCGAGAGGCAGCTCGTGGGCTCGGGCGAGCTCACGCTCTTGACTGGGGCCGTGCTCTTTGACCGCGGCATTCTGACAGGCCATGCGGAGGCGGTTGCCGAGCGGGCGCCTGCGCCCTTTGTGACGCTCAACCCGGCTGACGCGGCGCGCCTGGGGATCGTTGCCGGCGCCCTCGTGGAGGTGTGTGGCGTGGGCGGCGCCCTGCGCCGCAGGGCGCAGATCAGCGCGGATTGCCCGGCAGGATGCGTTTTTGTGCCTGAACGCCTCGATACAGAGAACGTGAACCTGCTGGGCTCACGCCCGGGTGTGGTGGCGATGGTGGACGTCAAACTGGCCGGGTGAGCCCCGGGCTGTGCTGAGGCTGGAGAAGAGCTATGAGTGTGGATTGGGTACAACTGCTCATCGATTGTCTCAAGGCGCTGATCATTGCCTTTGGGCTCCTGTTCGGCTTTGCCTATATGACCTGGTTCGAGCGCCGCGTGGTCGGGCGCTTCCAGATGCGCCTGGGCCCGAACCGGGTGGGGCCTTTTGGCCTGTTACAGCCCGTGGCCGACGCCTTGAAGATGTTCTTCAAAGAGGATGTGGTGCCGGCGCAGAGCGACAAACTGCTCTTTTTGGCGGCGCCGGGCATCGCCATGTCAGCGGCGCTGGTTTCCTTTGCTGTCGTGCCGGTTGGGCCATCCTTCACCCTCTTTGGGCGCACGATCACGCTCTACCTGGCCGATGTGAACACTGGCATGCTGGTGGTGATGGCGGTGCTGGGCCTGGGAGTGTACGGCATCATTCTGGGCGGCTGGGCATCGAACAACAAGTATTCTCTTCTGGGCTCCATGCGCGCGGCGGCGCAGGTCATCAGCTACGAGCTGCCCTATGGGCTCTCGCTGGTTGGCGTGTTCATGCTGGCCGGCTCGCTGAGCCTGCAAAAGATCGTCCAGTACCAGGCACGGGTGCCGTTGGCCCTGCTGCAGCCGCTGGGAGCGCTGGTCTTCGTCATCGCCGCCTTTGCCGAGAGCAACCGCTCGCCCTTTGACCTGTCGGAGGCGGAGAACGAGCTGGTCGCAGGGTACAACACTGAGTACTCGAGTATCAAGTTCGCCCTCTATTTCATGGCCGAGTATATCTCGATGATCGTGTCCAGCGCCCTGATCGTGACCCTTTTCCTGGGCGGCTGGGAGGGGCCCTTCCTGCCGGGCATCTGGTGGTTCTTTGGTAAGCTTGTTGTGATGCTCTATGTGTTCGTATGGATCCGGGGCACCTTCCCGCGCCTGCGTTACGACCGTCTGATGGCGCTGTGCTGGCGAGTGCTCACGCCGTTGGCTGTGGTGAACCTGCTCGTGACGGCGGCGGTGCTGGTGATGCGTAATGCGTGATTCGTAATCCGTAAAGGTGCTTACGAGTGATGAGGCGCTGCTCTGAGGAGCGCTGGCGCTCGGGAGCAGAGGGGCTACGGATTACGCTCCAGGAGAGTCCGGATGGAAGCAATATTCCACTTGATCGATGGCCTCTGGGTGACGTTTCGCCGGTTTCTAGACAAGCCGGTGACGGTGCAATACCCGGAGGAGCGCCCAGACTTACGGCCTCGCTTCCGCGCCCGGCATGTGTTGGGCCGGCATGAGGACGGCCTGGAAAAGTGCGTGGGGTGCGGACTCTGCGCGGCGGCGTGCCCTACGGGGGCGATCTACGTCGAGGCCGCCGAGAATACCGATGAGGACCGGCATTCACCGGGTGAGCGCTATGCGCGCGTGTATCGGGTGAACATGGTGCGCTGCATTTTCTGCGGTTTCTGCCAGGAGGCCTGCCCTACCGGGGCGCTGACCCTGGGGCACGATTTTGAATTGGCGGCCTACACCCGGGCGGACGAGATCTTCGACAAAGAGCGCCTCCTGGTCCCCTATCCGCCGGAGGGCAAGCGGCAATGCGATGAAGGAGGCCGGGGCGCATGATTGAATGGATCTTTTTCGCCCTCATTGCCCTTGTGGCTGTGGCGGCGGCAGTGGGTGTGGTGGCCCAACGCAATGTGATCTATAGTGGGCTCTTGCTGGTGGGGAATTTCCTCTGCCTGGCGGCACTGTACATTCTCATGAATGCCCAGTTCGTCGGCGTGGTGCAGATCATTGTCTATGCCGGGGCGCTGATGGTGCTGTTTCTGTTTGCCGTGATGCTTCTGGCCGGGCAGCGCACGAGTCTGGGCGACAGCGGTTTGGCCGGGCAGCGGAGCGCTGCCGTGCTCCTGGCGCTGGTATTGGGGGCTGAGCTTGCTTTGCTCATCACACGCGGGTCGCTGGCGGCCGCGCAGGCCGGCACGCCCCTGGATGTGGCGCTGGGCGGGAATGTGCAGGCTGTTGCGCAGGTGCTCTTTACTCGTTACCTCTGGGCTTTTGAGGCGACAGGCCTGCTGCTGCTGGTGGCCGTGGTGGGCGTGGTGTACCTGATCAAGGGCCGGCCTGGCGCAGGCGCGGAGCGATAAGGGAAATCCCGCGGCGGGTTTCCACAGGGGGAAGGCAAGAAATGGCGGTACCCACCCTATACTACGTCCTTCTGAGCGCTGTCCTCTTCCTGATCGGTGCGATCGGGGTCCTGGTGCGGCGCAACGTGCTGGTCATCTTTATGTGCATCGAGCTGATGCTGAACGCGGCGAACCTGGCGCTGGTGGCCTTTGGCGCCGGGCAGCGGTCAATGGATGGCCAGGTGTTGGCGCTTCTGGTGATGGCGGTGGCCGCTGCGGAAGTGGCTGTGGGTCTGGCGCTGATCGTGGCCATCTTCCGCCGGCCGGAGGCCAAGTCGGTCGACGTCGATGATGTGAACATGCTGAAGGGCTGAGTGAGACATGGCCCGCAGGCCATGTTAAACTGCGGGTGACGTCCGGAGACGTCACGAGCAGCGGCGCGGCCGGCCAACGCCGGACTCGTCGGGTTCTTGCGCGGAGGTCCGCATGCTCGATTACGTGTGGTTGATTGTCCTTTTTCCCCTGTTGGGGCTGCTGATCAATGCTTTCTTTGGCTATCGCCTGGGCCGGCGCCTGAGCGGGGCGATGGCCACGGTGGCGGTGACACTGTCATTCGCCGTGGCGGCCGCCGTGTTTGCGGCGCTCCTGGGCCTGCCGGCGGATCAGCGCTCGGTGACCCAGACGCTGTGGCAGTGGATCGCTGCCGGCGATTTTCATGTCGAGATCGGTTTCCTGGTGGACCCGCTTTCGGCCGTGATGATGCTGGTCGTTACCGGGGTAGGCGCTCTGATCCACCTCTACTCCAACGGCTATATGCAGGAAGACAGCGATTATGCCCGCTATTTCACCTATCTGAACCTCTTTATCGTGGGCATGCTCTTCCTGGTACTGGCCGGCAACTTTTTGCTGCTCTACCTGGGCTGGGAGGCAGTGGGCCTTTGCTCGTACCTGCTGATTGGCTTCTGGTATCAGCGCAAGTCGGCGGCGGATGCGGGCAAGAAGGCTTTCATTGTCAACCGCGTGGGTGATTTCGGCTTTGCCCTGGGCGTCATGCTCATCTTTGTCACCTTCAAGACGCTGGATTTCAACGCCGTTTTCAGTGCGGCCCACTCTATCGGGGTGACTGCCTCGGCCGGGGCTCCTGCCATCACGGCCATCACCCTGCTGCTCTTCATGGGCGCCGTGGGCAAATCGGCCCAGTTTCCGCTGCACGTCTGGCTGCCCGATGCCATGGAGGGCCCCACGCCCGTCAGCGCGCTGATCCATGCGGCGACTATGGTAACGGCGGGCGTCTATATGATTGCGCGCGCGCACACCCTCTTTGCGGCGGCGCCGCTGACCCTGACGGTGGTGGCCGTGATCGGCGCCGGCACGGCCTTTTTCGCCGCGACCATTGCCCTGGTGCAGACCGACATCAAAAAGGTGCTCGCCTATTCCACCATCAGCCAGCTCGGCTATATGTTCATGGCGGTGGGTGTAGGCGCCTATGGAGCGGGCATCTTCCACCTGACGACTCATGCCTTTTTCAAGGCCTTGCTCTTCCTGGGCGCCGGCGCGGTGATCCATGCGTTGGGGGGCGAGCAGGATATGCGCCGCATGGGCGGCCTCGGGGGCAAGCTCCCCTGGGTGGCGGGCACCTTTATCGTGGCCTGGCTGGCTATCGCCGGCATCCCGCCCCTGAGTGGGTTCTTCAGCAAGGATGAGATTCTCTCGGCGACCTACTACGCAGGGCACCCGATTCTGTGGCTGTTGGGCCTGGCCACGGCCGCGCTGACTGCTTTCTACATGTCGCGGGCCGTCTTCCTGACCTTCTTCGGCCGCTCTCACGTGAGCGCCGAGGTGGAGCACCACCTGCACAAGCCGCCCCTGAACATGACGCTGACGCTGGTGGCGCTGGCTGTGCTGGCCGCCGTTGCCGGGGCGCTCCTGGGATCCTGGACGGGCGGTTTTGAGAGGTTCCTGCAGCCAGTCTTTGCCGATACGCCGCTGCAGACGGCGTCGGCTGCGCACTTGCCCGAGGCGGTGCTGGTGAGCCTTTCGGTGCTGGCGGGCCTGATCGGCATCGTGGTGGCCTGGCTGACCTATATCAAGGGCGTCGTCTCGGCGGAGAAGGTGGCGCAAGATCTGGCGCCGCTCAACCGCCTGCTGTACAACGGCTACTACGTGGACCGGTTCTACAGTGCGGTCTTTGTGCGGCCCCTCGTGTCGCTGGCCGGCTGGCTGGCTGAGAGCGTGGACCGTGGCGTCATCGACGGCGCCGTGAACGGGGTAGCGCTCGTTCTGGGTGGTCTGGGGCGGCGCCTGCGCTCGTGGCAGTCGGGCTATGTGCGCCGGTATGCCCTGACGGTATTGATTGGTGTCGTGGTCGTCACGACAGTGGCCATCGTGATGATCCGTGTGGCCTAGAGCAGAATAAGGAGCCACGCCGCATGACTAGTGCATACGCCCCGATCCTGTCTGTACTGCTGGCAGTTCCCCTGATGGGCGCCCTGCTGCTCGTCCTGATCAATGGACGCCGGGAGGGTCTGCTCAAAGGGGTCGCGCTGGCGACGGCGGGGGTCAACCTGGCGATTTCCATCCCCCTGTTCTTCCTGTTCCAGCCGGGGAGCGCCGGCCCCCAGTTTGTGGAGCAGCGGCCCTGGATCCCCGCGCTCGGCGCTTCCTACAGCCTGGGCATCGACGGGCTAAGCCTGCTGTTGGTGCTCCTGACGACGTTGCTTACCACGCTGGCTATTCTGGGCTCGTGGAATGCCGTCGGCAAGCATCTCAAGGGGTTCCTGATCGCCATGCTCGTGCTCGAGTCGGGGATCATCGGGGTTTTTTGCTCACTGGATCTGTTGCTCTTTTACGTCTTTTGGGAGATCACCCTCATCCCGGTGTTTGTGCTGATCGGCGTTTGGGGCACCGAGCGGCGCATCTATGCCACGGTCAAGCTGTTCCTTTACGCCATGGCCGGCAGTGTGCTGATGCTGGTGGCCATCCTGGCGCTCTACTCTATGAATGCGCAGGCTACCGGCACGGCGACCTTTAGCCTGGCCGCCCTGGCCCAGTATGCGCGTTTGTTGCCGCGGGCGACGCAGTTCTGGCTGTTCATGGCCTTTTTTGTGGCCTTTGCCATCAAGGTGCCGCTCTTCCCGCTGCACACCTGGCTCCCCGATGCTTACACCGAGGCGCCGACGGCTGTGACGGTGCTCCTGGCCGGGGTGCTCAAGGTGGGGGCCTATGGCCTGATGCGCTTTGCCCTGCCCATGTTTCCGCTGGTGGTGCAGGGGCTGGCCCCCTATGTCTCGGTGCTCGCCATCATCGGTATCCTCTATGGGGCGTTGGTGGCCCTGGCCCAGCCAGACCTGAAGCGGCTCGTGGCCTATTCCAGCGTGGCTCACCTTGGCTTTGTGATGCTGGGTGTCTTTGCCCTGACGCCGCAGGGATTGGCGGGCGGCATGCTGCAGCTGGTCAACACGGGCCTGTCCACGGCTGCCCTGTTCCTGCTGGTGGGCATGATCTATGAGCGCCGGCGCACGCGGCAGATCGCCGAGTTTGGCGGCCTGTGGCGGGTGTTGCCCGTGTTCTCGGTCCTCTTTCTGATCGTGACCCTGTCATCGATCGGCCTGCCCGGCACCAACGGTTTTGTGGGCGAGTTCCTGATCCTGCTGGGCGCGTTCCGGGGGCGTGTGCTCTGGGGCGTGCTCGGTACGGTCGGGATCATCCTGGCGGCAGTCTATATGCTGTGGACGGTGCAGCGCGTCTTTTTTGGCACGGTTGACCGGCCGGCGAACCGCGCTCTGCTCGACTTGAACGTGCGTGAGATTGTGACGATGGCGCCGCTGGTGATCATGATCCTGGTCATCGGCTGGTTCCCGGCGCCCTTCCTGGCGCGGCTGGAGCCGGCGGTGCAGCAGATCATGGCCCTGTTCCATTAGCCTGTAAGGAGTTCCTGTATGGACATTACGGTCCCGGTCCTCAACCTGGGCGGCGCGGGTGCACAATTGCTGGTGGCCGGCACGGGCGTGCTGGTGATGCTCATCGATGCGATCTGGCGGCGGGGCGCCAAGCGTTGGCTTGGCCTGCTGGCCCTGGTGGGCCTGGCGGCGGCGCTGATCCAGGTTGCGGGGCGCAGCGTGTCGGCCGAGGATGCCATGGGCGGCATGCTGGCAGCCGACGGCCTGTCGGCGGCGTTCTCGATCATCCTGATCGGCGCGGGTATGCTCAGCGTGCTGGTGGCCATGGATCATGTGGCGCGCGAGGATCTCGAGCCCGGCCCCTACTATGCACTGATCCTCTTCGCGACCACGGGCGCCCTGGCCATGGCGGCGGCGGCCGACCTGATCGCTATCTTTATTGGGCTGGAGCTGCTCTCCATCTCGCTGTATGTGCTGGCGAGCTTCAGCCGGCGCGACGCGGCCTCGCGTGAGGCGGGCCTCAAGTATCTGCTGCTGGGCGCGTTCGCCTCGGCGTTTCTGCTCTACGGCATGGCCCTGCTCTATGGCGCAACGGGCAGCACGCGGCTGGTGGAGATCGCAGTGGCCGTGCGCGCTGGCGCGGCGGGCGCCAACCCGCTTCTGTGGGCCGGCATTGCCCTGGCGGCAGTCGGCTTGGGTTTCAAGCTCGCCCTGGTGCCCTTCCACAATTGGGCGCCCGATGTATATCAGGGGGCGCCGATCTCGGTCACGGCCTTTATGTCGGTTGTCTCCAAGGCAGCTGCCTTTGCGGCGCTCGTGCGCCTGTTGACCATCGCCCTGGCGCCAGCGGCGCCCTTTACGGCGACGCTGCTGGCGATCCTGGCCGTGCTGACTATGACCGTTGGCAATATCCTGGCCCTGGTGCAGACCGAGGCCAAGCGCCTGCTGGCCTATTCCAGCATCGCCCAGGCCGGGTATATTCTGGTGGCGGCGGTCGCTGGCAGCCATCTCGGCGCCTCTGCGGTGGTCTTTTACTTGCTGGGTTACGTCTTTACCAACCTGGGCGCTTTTGCTGTCCTCACTGCGGCGCAGGAGAGGGGCGAATCGCAGCTACCCGTGGGGCGCCTGGCGGGCCTGGGCTTCCGGCAGCCCTGGCTGGGCGCGGCGCTCTCGCTTTTCCTGCTCTCGTTGACGGGTATCCCCCTTACGGCGGGGTTTGCCGGCAAGTTCTACCTCTTCGGCGCCGCCGTACAGGCCGGCTGGACCTGGCTGGCTGTGGTCGCTGTCCTGAACAGCGTCATCTCGGCCTTTTACTACCTGAACCTGATCGTCATCATGTACATGCGCGATCCCGACCCGGCAGCCAAGCCGGCACGCCTGGGCTTTCCGCTGGCGCTGGCCCTTGTGGTGTGCGTGGCGGGCGTGCTGGTGCTGGGCATTGTGCCTAACTCTGCTATTGCCTGGGCGCGGCAGATGATCGGGCTGATTGCAGGCTGATCTGAGAATAGTGCCCGGGGCCCTTCCGGGCAATTGCCGGCTGGCCCGCTCCGCCCAAGCCTGGCCTTTTTCCATACGGTATGGGGCTGTGTGGGGCGGCCGCACAGCGGCCGCCCCACAGCCCCATACCGTATGCGCTGCAGCGCTGCTCGACCGATCTCCTCGATCTGCAGCCGAGACGCTTTCCGGGCGGCTATCCCCTGAGTTTGAGTATGAATCCAGTGATGTTGCGATCAATGTCCGTGGGGTAAGCACAGCGGAGGCTTTCAGCTACTTCTGTGGCCAATTCCCGAAACAGGTCATTGCTGGCCAGCAAGCTGCTCCAGCTATCATCCCTATCAAAGTGTGCGAAAGCACCATGGAGCGCCTGCCACACCTTCTCATCCGCCCACGCCCGCATGTGCTTACCTGCATACAGAGTGTCATAGTTCCACTGATGTCTGGCCTGGGCATGCCATTCGATCATCGTCAGAAGGTACGCCTTGGTCTCCCAATCCCGAGATTTGGCCAGCCAGAGATCTCCTCGTTTCAGATATTTGGCGACGTGGTACGCCTCGAACCAGTACTCAGAGACGAGGCACACAAAGTCCTTTTCCGTCGGTGGGGGGCAGGTTTCTTGCTGAACGTGGGTCTGCGTAGCTTGCTCGCCTCACCATCCTTGTCCAGCAGCACGCGATAGCCCGCGTCGAGGTCGTCGGTGTCGGCCAACGCAGCGAGCCTGTGCGCGCCGACGAAGGAGAAATCGACCTTGACGCCATCCCTGAAGATGACCAGGCGTGTTGGGACAATCTCATTGCCCCACTCATACTGGTCTGGACTGTATACCCAGACCTGGCCAATTGATGAGAGCCAACGATCATCCTGAGTATATGGCTCGTATGTGCGGGTGAACACATCAATATCCAGGTCCGCGAGTTCATCGCAAGGGGCGTTCGCGGCACGTGAGCCTTCGAGAAGCAGGGCGCGGATGGGCTCTTCGTTTTTGGCCCACTCGATGATGCTGGCAAGGATGAGATCTGCTGCGGTCATGCTGTCACCTCTATTATAGACAGAGCGCAAGTCGAGGGATCGACCCGGTTCGACACTGGAAACGATGATACGACGGTACCACAAACGAGCCAATTTCGCCTGCCATGCGTGGGGCACCCCTCCCCTGGTTGCATGCCGAATGCAAGCTGTGCATCTTGGATCGTCTGGAGCGCTGATTGACATTCTTATGCTGACAGAGTACCATAGATGCGGCAGGTTCGGCGGCGATATGCGTTACTGCTGTTCTCAGAAAGAGGTGGTGGGCTCGCCATGAAACGGCTGCGTTGGTACGATCTGATCACCCACAACATCTATTTTCTGGGGCTGAGCATCGGCGCGGCGGCCCTGACGCCGATCATCACGCCGGTGCTGGTGCAGCAGTATGCTGGGGGCGATCTTAAAAACACCATGTATGGCTTGCTGCGGGCCTGCGGGCTGGCGGTGGCAGTCGTCGTGCAGCCGGCAGCGGGGCTGCTGAGCGATCGCTCCACGGCGCGCTGGGGCCGGCGGCGGCCCTTTATCGCCGTGGGGGCGCTCCTCTCTGCGTTGTGTGTGCTGGGCATTGGCGTGGCGGGCGGCTACTGGCCGCTGTTTGCGGCCATGCTCCTCCTCCAGTTCGCCTCCAACATTGCCCAGGGTGCGCTGCAGGCCGTCATCCCCGACCTGGTGCCCGAGGACCAGCGTGGCCGGGCCGCTGCGGTCAAGGCCATCATGGAGCTGCTGCCGGTGGTGCTGGTCGCCTTTACGGTAGGGCATTGGGTCGCTGCCGGGCAGATTACCCTGGCCATCAGCGCCGTGGGGGCAAGCTATGTGGTGACCATGCTGATCCAGGTGGCGGGCATGCGTGAGACCCCGCTGCAGGTCAAGCCGGCGGGCAGCGTGCGCGAGCCCCTGCTGCGCAGCCTGGGGCTGCTCGTTGGGCTGGCGCTGGGCGCCCTGGTCGGCGCTGTGGCGGGCGTGTTGGTGGGCGGCCTGGCGGGCCTCGTCACCATTGCTCTGGCGGGCCGCGAGGTGGCCTGGCTGGTGGGCGTGGGGGCCGGCGGGCTGGCGGCGGTGGTGACGGCGATTGTAGCCGGCGTGTGGGCGGCGGTGCAGATCGGCGCCGATGCCCGCAAATACCCGGCTTTTACCTGGTGGGTGGTGAACCGCCTGCTCTACCTGGCGGCGGTAGGCTCGATCCAGGGCTTTGCGCTCTATTTTCTGCAGGACGTCATGCGTGTGCCCGACCCGGCCAAGGTTACCGGCAACCTGATGATGGTGGTGGGCATCTGCACCCTGGTCTCGGCGCTGCCCAGCGGCTACCTGTCGGACCGGCTGGGCCGGCGGGGGCTCGTGGCCCTCACCGGCGTCGTGGCGGCGGCGGGGACGGGGCTCATCCTGGTGGCGGGGAGCGTGCCGGTGGTGCTGGCAGGTGGTTGCCTGATCGGCCTCGCGACCGGCGCCTTTATGGCCACCAACTGGGCGCTGGGCACCGACCTGGTGCCCGCGGCGGAAGCGGGGCGCTTCCTGGGCGTCTCTAACCTGGCCGGCGCCGGCGCGGGGATCATGGGGGCGGGCATTGGCGGGCCCCTGGCTGACTATTTCAACCGCACGCACCCGGGGCTCGGCTACCTGGTCGTGTTCGGCATCTATGGCGTCTGCTTTCTGCTTTCCACTGTGTCGCTGACGCAGGTCAAGCTGCGTGTCCCGGCGGCGACGGCAACCGAATAAGACTTTCGAGGTCTTTAAGACTTTGGAAGTCTTGAATCCTCAGTGACAGGGTGCAGCTCATGCGGGAGCGACACCCTGTCACTTTCTGCTCGCCTGCTGGCTCCTAAGGATAGAAATGAGCGATCTCCGGGTTGGGGCCAAAGGAGGGCGGGCAGTGAAAGTGCCGTTGCGCCAATACCTGGCGCTGCTGGGCGACTATGTGCGGCCGCAGTGGGCGTGGGTCGTGACGCTGGCGGTGCTCCTCGGCTGCAGCATCGGCCTGCAGCTGGTGGGGCCGCAGATCATGCGTGCCTTTATCGATACGATCCAAGCGGGGGGGGCCGCGGAGGATCTGGCCCGGCTGGGGGCACTGTTCCTGGGGGCGGCGCTTGCCCAACAGATGGTGGCCGTGTCGGCCAGCTATGTGAGCGAAAGCGTCGGCTGGCGGGCGACCAATGAGCTGCGCGCCCGGCTGGCAGAGCGCTGCCTGCGCCTTGATATGCATTTTCACCAGGCCCATACGCCGGGTGAGATGATCGAGCGCCTCGACGGCGATGTGACGGCCCTCGCCGGCTTTTTCTCCCAGTTCGCCGTCCAGGTCTGCGGCAGCCTGCTCCTGACGACCGGCATCCTGGCGCTCCTTTGGCGCGAAGACTGGCGGGTGGGGCTGGCGCTAAGCGTTTTTGCCCTCGCGAGCCTGCTCATCCTGGCCCGCCTGCGCCCGCTCGCCGTGCCGGCCTTTGCCGCGGCGCGCGTGGGCTATGCGGACCTCTTTGGCTTTCTAGAGGAACGCCTGGCGGCCACCGAGGATATCCGCGCCTGTGGGGCCCAGGCATACGTCCTGCGGCGCTTCTTCCTGCTTTTGCGCGCGATCCGGCGGCTGGAGCTGCGGGCCGGGCTGATGACCGCAATCATGACCAACACATCGAGCCTGCTGTGGTCCATCGGACCTGCGGCTGCCCTGGCTGTGGCCGCCTATGTTTTCCGCAGCGGGCGCATCAGCCTCGGCGCCGTCTACCTGGTGTTCAACTATAGCACGCAACTGCTGGCGCCGGTGCAGATGCTGACCCAGCAACTGCAGGAGCTGCAGCGAGCGGGGGCGGCGATCGTGCGCATCCGGGACCTGCTGCAGGCGCCGGGCCGCATGGCCGACCATAGGCTGGGCGCGCCCCTGCCCCCGGGGGCGCTTGGCGTCGAGCTGGCGGATGTCTCCTTTGGCTATTGCCTGGAAGAAAAGGTGCTGCACCACGTGAGCCTGCAGTTGGCCCCCGGACAGGTGCTGGGGCTGTTGGGGCGCACCGGCAGCGGCAAGACGACGATCTCGCGCCTGCTCGTGCGCCTCTACGATGTGCAGGAGGGCTCCATCCGCCTCGGCGGGGTGGATGTGCGCGCTGTGCCCGTGAGCGTCCTGCGCCGCCACGTGGGCGTAGTGACGCAGACGGTGGACCTTTTCGGGGCCACCGTGCGTGATAACCTGACCCTCTTCGACTCATCCGTATCCGATGAGCGTATCCTGGCCGCCCTCCAGGCCCTGGGGCTGGGCGCCTGGCTGCGCGGCCTGCCCCGGGGCCTGGATACGGAGCTGCAGGCGGGCGGCGCAGGTCTCTCTAGTGGTGAGGCGCAGCTCCTGGCCCTGGCGCGCATCTTCCTGCGCGACCCGGGCCTGGTGATCCTCGATGAGGCGTCGGCGCGGCTCGATCCGGTTACGGCGCGGACGGTCGAGCGGGCAGTGAGCGAGTTGCTGCGCGGGCGCACCGGCATCATCGTGGCGCACCGGTTGGCCACGGTGCAGCGCGCCGACCGGATCCTGATCCTGGAGGATGGCCGGGTGCGCGAGCAGGGCGAACGGGCCGCTCTGGCCGCTGACCCGCACTCGCGCTATCACCAGCTTGTGCAGGCGGGGCTGCAGGAGGTGCCGGTATGACACAGGCAGCCGGCCGTGCGCGGGTCCTTCCCCTTGCCGGGCAGCGGGCCGGGCAGCGCCTGCCCACCTGGTGCTATCTCTGGGCGCTGATCCGCTTCCGGCCGCTGCATTTCGCGGCCATCGTGCTTTTGCGCAGCCTGGTGTGGGGGGCCGGCTACCAGGCGCCGGGCCTGATCTCGCGGGCTATCCTCGACGATCTGAGCGGCCGGGCGCCGGTGGCCTGGGGGCCCTGGGCGCTGTGCGCGCTGCTGGTGGGCGTGGCGCTGGCGCGCACGGCGCTGATCTTTGCCGACATCTCGGTGGGCTATCGCTGGTTCCAGGATGTGGCGGCCCTGCTGCGCAAGAATCTCTTTGCACACATCCTCGACCGGCCCGGCGCCGAGTCTCTGCCCGGCTCTACAGGCGAGGCGATCAGCCGCTTCCACGGCGATGTGGATGAGGTGCTCAACTTCCTGACGCAGGCCGTCTTTGCAGCCGGCTATGCCGCCTTTGCCGCTACCGCCGCCGCCGTCATGCTCAGGATCGACCCGCGTGTGGCGCTGGCTGTCTTTGCGCCCATGCTGGCCGTGGTGGCGGCGGCGAACCTGGCCATGCAGCGCGTGCAGGCGTACCGCAGCGCCAACCGGCAGGCGGCCGGCGCCGTGAGCGGGTTCATCGGCGAGATGTTCGGCGCGGTCCAGACGGTGCAGGTCGCCTGTGCCGAGGATCGTTTCGTGGCCCGGCTGCGCGCGCTCAACGAGCAGCGGCGGCAGGCGGCCGTGCACGATGTGGCGTTCAATGAGTTTATGCGCTCGCTCTGCGGGAATGCTGTCAGCCTGGGCGCCGGGCTCATCCTTGTCCTGGCCGCACCCGCCATGCGCGCCGGCCGTTTCACCGTGGGAGATCTGGCCCTCTTCGTCTACTACCTGGGTTTTGTGGCCCAGTTCACCAGCACTATGGGCATGCTTATGGCCGGCTACCGGCAGGTGACCGTCTCGCTGGAGCGGCAGGTGGCCCTGATGCCGGGCTCGCCGCCGGGCGCACTGGTGCGGCACGGGCCGGTGTACCTCTGCGGACCGCTGCCCGAGGTACTGGCCGCTCCCGCGCGGGCAGGCGATGGGCTCCGGTCCCTTGCGCTGCTGGGCCTGACCTACCGCTACCCCGGCTCGGGGCGCGGCATCGAGGGGGCGAGCCTGCGGCTGGAGCGCGGCAGCCTGACGGTCATCACCGGGCGCATCGGCTCGGGCAAGACGACACTGCTGCGCGCCCTGCTGGGGCTCGTGCCGGTGCAGGCAGGCCGGGTCCTCTGGAACGGGCAGCCGCTGCATGACCCGGGCGCCTGGATGGTCCCGCCGCGTTGCGCCTATGTGCCGCAGGCGCCGCGCCTCTGCAGCGAGAGTCTGCGCGACAATATCCTGCTCGGCCTGCCGGAGGAGCGGGTGGACCTGGCGGGGGCGCTCCACGCCGCGGTGCTGGAGGAGGACCTGGCGCAGATGCCGGAGGGGTTGGACACGCTGATCGGCCCGCGCGGCGTGCGCCTTTCGGGCGGGCAGGTGCAGCGCTGCGCCGCGGCGCGCATGCTCGTGCGCGGCGCCGAGTTGCTGGTGGTCGACGACCTATCCAGCGCCCTCGATGTGGAGACGGAAGTGCATCTCTGGGAGCGCCTGCTGCGCCGGCAGGGCGGTCAGACGGTGCTGGCCGTCTCGCACCGGCGGCCGGTGCTCCTGCGGGCGGACTGCATCATCGTGCTCAAGGATGGGCGGGTGGAGGCGGAGGGGAAGCTCGAGGAGTTGCTCAGTTCCTCTGAGGAGATGCGCCGGCTGTGGCAGACGGAAATAATGTAGGGATCAAGAAGGGGTTCGGGTATCGCCCGCTGCG